>JADCRD010000002.1:309156-618313 GCA_014946745.1 Lysobacterales bacterium
GGCGGCCTCTAACACATCCGCTTACTGACCCTCCGAATGCATGAAGTGTCGCGCGAACGGTCGCCCCTAGCCTTGCTCCAGCCACAAAGTCCCCCCTGACGCAGCAGGAGTGAGAAGTAATTGCCCAGCTCCACTGCGCAGCTCCCACACCAAAGCCGACAGCTATCCTCCCTCCATGCCCCTACGCCACTTAGCTGCCAACCGCTACATCACCCCCCTCCGCGAAGGCGGTTCCATGCCCGCCGTGGTGGAAGGCGAGGACGAGGGGCTGTATGTGCTCAAGTTCCGCGGCGCGGGCCAGGGGCCGAAGGCGCTGGTGGCGGAGGTCATTGCGGGTGGGTTGGCGCGGGCGTTGGGCTTGCCGGTGCCGGAGATCGTGCTGATGGATCTGGACGCGGAGCTGGCGCGGACCGAGGCCGATCCGGAGATCCAGGATCTGATTCGCGCCAGCGCCGGGCTCAACCTGGGCATGGACTATCTGCCCGGCGCGATCAACTTCGATCCGGTCGCCGAGCAGCCCGATGCGGAGCTGGCCTCGCGCATCGTCTGGTTCGATGCCTACATCCACAACCTCGACCGCACGGCGCGCAATCCCAACCTGATGGTCTGGCACCGCCGGCTGTTCCTCATCGACCATGGCGCGGCGCTGTACTTCCACCACGGCTGGAACGGCGATACGGCGCAGGCCGGCAAGCCCTTCCCCTTGATCCGCGACCACGTGCTGCTGCGCGCGGCGTCCGCCATCGCGGAGGTCGACGCGGACATGGCGCAGCGCCTGCAGGGTGATGCGATCGCCGAGGTCGTGGTGCAGGTGCCCGATGCGTGGCTGCAGGGCGCGCAGGACTTCGGCGATCCGCGCGCCCAGCGCACGGCCTACGTGGACTACTTGAGCAGACGGCTGGCGGAGCGCCAGGGCTTCGTGCAGGAGGCGATCCGTGCGCGCACATGAGCTCTACGACTACGCGGTGATTCGTGTGGTGCCGCGCGTGGAGCGCGAGGAGTTCATCAACGTCGGCGTGATCCTGTCCTGCGAGGCGGCCGGGTTTCTGCAGGCGCGGATCGAGGTGGACGCGGCGCGCCTGCGCGCGCTCGACCCGGCCATCGACATGGAACTGGTCTGCCGGCATCTGGAGGCGATCCCGGCGATCTGCCGCGGCGGTGAAGCCGCGGCGCCGATCGGCCTGCTGCCGCCGCGTACGCGCTTCCATTGGCTCACGGCGCAGCGCAGCGCCATCATCCAGACCTCGCCCGTGCACATGGGCCGCTGCGGCGGTGATCTGGTGGCCACGCTGGAGCATCTGATGCATCGGATGGTGCGTCTGCCTGCGCAGCCGGGCTGAGCGGCGCGCGTCGGGCCTCGGCACATCTACCCCGACCGACTTCGCCCTACTCAAGTCCGCAGCCGCCACCTGCTACGGAAGAAGTGGGTCACAACGTAAGTTCCCCGTGTCGGGCCTGGACTCTGGATCCGCCCGCCCACACCCGGCACCTGGATGCTCCGGCTTCGGCTATCGTCGGGTGGTTCCGGGGCACGCCCTCAGCGCTTCGCGAGGCGGCGCGGGTGCGCTGTCGCGCCTCAGATCCTGCGCGCGAACTGGAAGGCTTCGCGCTGGATGCTGTACTCGGCGCTGCCCCCGCCCAAGGCGGCGCGCACGCGCAGCTCACTGCCCCGGTGTTCGATCAGCTCCACGACGCGACCACCGCTGTGGCGGGTGAACACGCGCACCTGCTCGCCCACCAGCGGCTTCAACTCGTCCCACTGCAGGGCGCTGGGATCGCGATACTCCGGTTGCCATTCGGTGTCGGCAGCGCTGCTGGTCGGCGCCGAAGGGCGCGTGGCCAGCGCAGCATTCGGCACGTCCGTCGAAACAGGGGCGGGTGAGCCTGCAGCCCCGTTCGCAGCTCCAGCGGCGGCCGCGCGCGCGGGTTGCACGCTGCGTCCTGAGCGCACGCCACCGCTTCCGCCGAGACTGGCGAGCGGACGGCCGCTGCCCTGCCCCTGCGCTCGCGCCAGCGCCTCCTGCTCACGCTCGATCAGACGCCAGGTCGAGAGCGCGCTGTCAAAGCCATCGAGCGGACGCTCACGGACCTGCGCCAACTGCACGGCCACCGTTCGCCCCGCGCGCTGCAGGCTCATGTTCAAGCGCGGCAGCACCTCCATGGATTGGCGCACGCCGTAGAAGTCGTCCGAATCGAGCGGCGGCGCATAGCGCACTTCGGCGGCGAGGCTGCCACCGCGCGCGGCGAACTCGCGGTAGAGGCGCACCGATTCATCGTCGACCGACAGCCCGTTGTGGGCAAAGATGCGCTGCAGCGAATCGATATGCCGCTGCACGAAGGCCGCCTCGTCGATACCCGCGACCTTTGCGCACTGCCGATTGCGCGCGGCAACGAAGCCCAAGTCTTCGATCTCGATGCGCTCGGAGTGGATCTGCGTGGCGAGGTGATCCAGCACCAGGGCGTTGCTGCCGCCGAGCAGCGTCTCCTTGCGCGTCACCCGCACCTGCGAGACACCGGGCACTTCCAACAGGATCTGCGCGTCCAGGTCGCTGCCCCGGATCTCATAGTCGAACACCAATCTGGCCGCGCCGGGGCTCAAGCCCAGTTCGGCAAGCTGGAAGCGGCTGAAGGCCAGCAGGTCGCTGCAGCCTTCGCCATCCCAGGGCGAGGCCGCATCGGCGCTGAAGGGCCCGAGATCGCCGAGGCTGGGGTCACCAAGGTCGGCATGCGCCTCCACGCCCAGCAGCTCCAGATGGATGCGATCGACCTGGATGCGATGCTGGCGCTTCTGGAAGATCAGATTCCGCAGCACCCAGAACCAGCCCGGCGTCTCGGCGACCACGTACTCGGCCCGCAGCACCGCCTCGCCGGTGTTCTCGTCGACGATGCGGAAGTCCTTCGCGTAGAGATCCCCATCCCACTCGAACCAGGCCCCGCGGAAGGTCGTCTCGAAGTCGCCGTAGGCGACGAGAATGCTGCGCGAGATGAAGTACTCGGCGCGGTCGAGCGTCCACCACGTGAGAGCGGCGATGCCAAGCACAAGGCCAAGAATGCGCTTCAGATCGATGGACTGTTTGCGGGCGGCTTTGGGCATGACGTTCGCTCGTTGGCAGGCCCGGCGCCTGCCCCTCGGGGGCGTGATGTAAGCATGAAAGCAGCGTCACTTGAACTGTCCAACGCATGTCGTGCCCAGGCGTGCGAGGCCCCGCGTTCGACCGGCATTGCGCCTCCCAGAGCAGATCGCGCCAGCGCCACCGGTGTCATCCCTTGGGCGCCGTCGTTCGTGCGGCCTCGATGAGGGCACGGCCGCGAGTCACGCCCGCGGATCACCCGATCCAGCCTGAAAACCCGCCGCCATGGCGCGCCGCAACGCCGAGCCCTTCTGCGTTGCCCTAGTATCCGCAGCGGTCCCCGCCGAGCGCCCAGCCATGCAGAGAATCCCGACCTTCGTGCTCACCCTGCTGCTGTCCGGAGCCGCGCAGGCCAGCGACCTGATCGGCGAGGCCCGCGTGGTCTTCCAGGATCAGCACGACCCCAACCTGATCGCCCTGGCGGACGGTCGGCAACTGAGCGTGCTCTACGACGACGGCGCTTGGGAGGCCGTCGACGCGCTGGCGCCGGGCGCCGAGCTGGCGCTTGGCTTTGATGCCGAGCATGGCACCGTGCTGGTGCTGCCGAACGGTGGCCCGCAGATCCCGGTGGTGGACGACCTGGGCGACCAGCACCCCATCGCGCGGGCAGCGGAAAGCTGCATGCAGCTCAGGGACAGCACGCTCGGCATGCACGAGTGCCTCGGCGAGGCCATGGAGCGCTGGGATCTGCAGCTCAACCTGCACTACAAGCGGCTGACCGCCGGCCTGTCGGAAGAGTCACTCACCGAGGTCAAGGCCGCGCAGCGCGCGTGGATGGCCTGGCGTGACGCCCAGTACGAGGCTTTCACTGCGCTGAGCAGCGACGGCGGCTCGCTGGGCGGCGTCATCAACGGCCAGCGCCGCCTCGCCATCGTCCGCGAACAGGCCGTGCGGCTGGGCGGGCTCGCTGCCGACTGAGCGACGCAGAAAGGCGTGAGGTTGCTCGCCGGCGGCGGACACGACCAACAGAGATTGCACTGCACCGGCGACCAAGGCCCTGACTTTCGCAGCACCTGATTAGTGTCGAACCTCAGTTGACGATTGGAGCGCTTGGGCGTCGAGGCTCCTGCAGCACTTGGCTTTCGTGATTCTGAGCGGCCTAAGTTTCGCGCACCCACGGCGAGCCTCGGAGTCCGACCGTGCGAATCTTGCTTCAAGGCTTGATGTTGCAGGAATTTCTGATCGCCGGGCCAGCGTTGCGCACTGAGGTTCGACACTAATCAGGTCGCAGCAACGAGTGCTGCAGCGACTGGAGGGCGCGACACACCGGGTCTCGTCTGCGGACGCGACAACTGGTGGGCGAGACTGGTCAAGGCCATCGTGGAACTGATCAGTGCTCGCGATTCCGGCACGGGTCCGGGCTCGCTTTCGCTGGCTCAAGCATCCCGTGTTTGATGCGCACGCGCGCCCTCTATCGCGCGAGGCAACCCTCGATTCTTCAGCGTTGCCTCGGGCCTTTGCCTCGGACTTTGCCGGATGGGCCAGCATCGGCAACCGTTAACGGGGCTCGCGCGGACCGCGACGTCCACCAATGCCTCCGTCGCCTCGGCGGCGACTAGGGAGAGTCGCTATTCCCTCGTGCGGACGTTGCCCTCGCGGGTGACTCAAATCCATTCGAGAAAAGCTCAGCGAGCCCCGATAGAACATAAGCCCCGCCGTCTTGAGGGTTGCCGAAGGGCAGGGTGCCCCCGCTGCCAGGGGCACCAATCAGGGCGAAACCGCCGGAAGCAGCCACCGAGTTGCCAAATCTGTCGCCAGATCGGGCCACGTTGTCGGTCAGAGCCCTCTCGAGCGACCAGACGCCCTGTTCTCGCGTGAACAGATAGACCAAGTCTGACTCGGGCGCAGCGACCAGAAGAGAGTTCCGGCTGACAGCCACCGAAGCGCCGAACGCGTCAAAGAAAGACTGCCCGCTTTCCAGCCTCGCCTGTCTGCTCCAGCTGGAGCCTGCTCGTGAGAAGACGTAAACAGCGTTCGCAGGTTGCGGCTGCGCTCGCTCGCTAGCACCGCCGATGACGGCAGTGTCAGCGTCGAGATCCACTGCGAGGCCAAAGCCTCCCCCCTGTCTCTCAAGATCCGGAGTAAGCCTGGCGCTCTGCGACCATGCAGACCCAACACGCTCGAACACATAGGCGACCCCACGATAGAGGCCGCCGGCATTGATGGCGTCCGTGGCCCCGATAAGCACCCTATCGCCGTAGATGGACACGCTCAGCCCGAAACGGTCCTGGGCCGCGCCATCACTCGCTGTCAATTTGCCCTGGAGGGACCACCGCTGGCCGTCACGCACGAACACATAAGCGGCTCCCTGGTCAGGGTTGCCTCCAATCCTGTGTCCAAACGCCCCAACCACCGCAGACTGACCGTGCAAGCCAAGGGCAGCGCCGAACCCGTCAAGAAACTCCCCGTCCTCGGAGGTCAGCGTAGCCTCCAGCCCCCAGGTCGATCCGCTGCGACGGTACGCATAGACGGCGCCACGCCCGGCGACGCCACCAACGGCTGCATGAGGGGCACCAACCAATGCGAGATCTCCAAAAATGGCAACGGATGCGCCGAAGCTATCGCCCATTGAAGGATCCGGCGACTCCAGTCGCGCCTGCAGAATCCACTGCTTGTCCTCGTAGGCAAAGACGTAGGCAGCGGCGGGGTTCGCTTGAGGCCCTCCGGAGCTTGTCGATGCCGAGACCACGGCGGTCCCGTCGTGAGTATCCACGCGATAGCCAAAGCCCTTGATGTCGCCACTGCGGCGGACAGCGATCTGTTCCGGAACAGCGGCGCCCGCGACCGCGCTCGGAGCAAAAAATGCAGCCCCCTGTTTCGAGTTTCCCTCCACGTCCCGCCCAGGGGCGCCCATGAGCAAGCTTCCTCCACTCAGTGCAACTGAGGTTCCAAGCGCGCTCTGAAACTCGACGGGTGGAGGAGCAGAGTAGGAGACCTGCTGAGACCAAGTGCTCCCCGTACGGGCAAAAACATAGGCGCGCCCAGCGAAAGCAGAGGTTGTAGGCGCTCCCACAGCTGCGATGCCCGCGTCGAGCGCCACGGAGTGACCAAACCTAGCGGCAGCCTCGCCACCGAACCCCAAGAGCCGCGCTTCCTCAGACCAACTCGTGCCGGATCTCCGAAACACGTAGGCCGCGCCACGTGCCACGCTTCCCGAAACACGATGATTGGGTGCGCCAACCAACGCGGCATCTCCATCCAAGGCCACCGAGAACCCGAAAAAGTCATAATCGGCGCCATTGCTGGCCGTCAGCCTTGCTTGCTGTATCCACCCGCCGCCACTCTGGACAAACACGTAGGCGGCTCCTTGATCGAAGTTTTCGGCCACCTGATGCGTCCAGGCACCGATCAGTGCAGTCGTGCCAACGAGGTCAACCGACGCTCCGAACCTGCTTCCTCGACCACCGTCCGCGGCTACCAGCATTGGGCCCTGCTGAGACCAGCTTGATCCAACTCGGACGAAAACGTACGCAGCACCCTGCTCCACCGCCGTGCCAACCGTTTCGTGTCGAACGCCCACCAGCGCAATGTCGCCGCTCACTGCCACCGACGTCTCGTATCGGTCGAAGGCATGGATGTAGCTAGTCGTCAGTCGCTGCTGCTGAACCCACGCCCCGCCACTGCGCACAAAAACGTAAGCGACAGCAATTCGATTGCTGCCATCGGGCCCGCGGAACAGTCCACCGATGATCGCTGTATCCCCATCCAGATCGACGGAATAGCCGAACAGATCGGTCGACTCTCCGTCCTGAGCCACCAGCTTGGTTTCGTACTGCCAGTTTTCGCCGACTCGCTTGAACACATGCACAGAGCCCTGATCGACGGCGTTGCCAACATCATCGCGAGGCGCTCCAATCAGAGCTGTATCCCCATCGAACGCCACTGAAAAGCTGAACTCATCCTCGGGGGCGCCGTCTGCACCGACAGTGGCCGCATCGCCTTCAAACTGCACGAGGCTTTGCAAGTTCGCGTCGACGGCCCTTTGGAGCGACGCCCACTGACCATGGTCCAGTTGCGCCGGCTTCGCTGCCGCTTCGAGCCCAGCTGCATGACACGCAGCCACTCCCAGCCAATTCGATGCTGCAAACGCGAGCGCAGCCGAAACTCTGAAAAAACTGATCATCGTAGACTCCGGAGTCAGACGCGAAGTAAGAACGTCTTGCTTGGGCGGCGAATACGGAATGCCGGGTCATGGATCAAGTCTGGCCCACAGCTGGCAGAAAACCGCTAGCACCAAAAGCCCCGCATCTTGATCCAAGCAAGCTGGTCAGGCGCGAAACGATACCGGAGCCATGACGTCGACGGTAGGTCAAGCGAAGCGGCGGGCACTGGCGCCACGGGTGTGATTTCTGCTCACCGCGCTAGAATCCCGATCCTCGCCCCATCGCGTCCAACCACCATGCCCGCCACCGCCACTGACCGCGTGATCCCCGCCAACGCCCAGAACCGCTACGAGGTGACGCAGGCGGATCTGCCGCTGTCCTGCCCGATGCCCGGGATGTCGCTGTGGAATTCGCACCCGAAGGTCTACCTTCCGGTGGAAGCCAAGGGCGAGGCGGTCTGCCCCTACTGCGGCGCCCACTACGTGCTGAAGGCCTGAGGCTTCGGGCCTCAGGCCCGCGGTTGGCAGTTCAAGGGCTTTGCTCCGCTGCGCCGGCCCTGCGTGCACGCCGCGACGCCGGCCGGCACGAGACTCGGCACCCCGCTCAGGCCAATCTGTGAGCCCCCGCGCCGGCGGTGGCGCGCGATCTTGGCCCTTCGGCGCCCCATCCTCCCCCGCACGCCCGAGCGCGAACCCTGACCCATGCTTGAAGCCGACCCCGGGCAGCCGCTGCCCGACGAGCCCATCGAAGAGCCCGCGGGCCCGAAGCGCCTGACCGTGCTGCAGCTGCTGCCGCGACTGGACGCGGGCGGCGTCGAGCGCTCGACCCTGGAAATCGGCCGCGCTCTGGTCGCGGCCGGGCATCGCTCCTGGGTGGTCAGCGGGGGCGGCAGGCTGGTGGCGCAGCTGGAGAAGGAGCGCAGCAGCCACGTCGAGCTGAAGATCGGCGCCAAATCGCTGGCCACGCCGGCGCGGATCTTCGCGCTGCGCTGGCTGATCCGCGAGGTCAAGCCCGACATCGTGCACGCGCGATCGCGCCTGCCGGCGTGGATGGCGCTCGCAGCGATGATCGGCCTGCGGCCGCGGCCGATCTTCATTACGACCGCTCACGGCCTGAACTCGCCCGGCCGCTACAGCGCGATCATGGCCCGCGGTGACCGCGTGATCTGCGTGTCGCGCACGGTGCGCGAGTATCTGCGTGGGCACTACCCGCAGGTGCCGGACGAGCGCTATGTGGTGATCCCGCGCGGGATCGAGCCTGCTGCTTTCCCGCCGGGGCATGAGCCCACGCCGGCCTGGCGCGAGGACTTCTTCCGCAGCCATCCGCAGCTGGCCGGCGGCCATTTGCTGACCCTGCCCGGCCGCGGCACGCGGCTCAAAGGCCATGCGCAGGCGATCGCGCTGCTGGCCGGCCTGGTAGCGCGCGGTGTCGATGCGCGCCTGCTGCTGCTCGGCGCCGACGAAGCCGGTCGCCAGCGCTATCTGGCCGGACTGCGCGCACAGGCGCGTGCGGCCGGCGTCGAGGACCGCTTGGCGATCACTCCGCCGCGCGCCGACGTGGCCGATGTCTACGCGATCAGCGATCTAGTGCTGCAGCTCTCCAGCAAGCCCGAGGCCTTCGGCCGCACGGTGATCGAGGCTCTGCACATGGGCGTGCCGGTGCTGGGCTTCGAGCACGGCGGTGTCGGCGAACTGCTGCGCGAGCTGTATCCGGCCGGCGCGGTGCCCCTGGCGGATGGCGCGGCTCTGCTGGACGCCGCGCAGCGCCTGCTGGCCTCGCCGGTGCCGGTTTCGCCCTTCGAGGGCTACCGCCTCGCCGACATGCAGCAGGCCACGCTGGATCTCTACGCCGAACTCGCGGCCGCGCGCGGATGAGCGAGGCACTGCGCGCGCATCTCGCGGTGGTGCGCGCGCAGGCGCCAGCGCTGTCGCTGCTCGCGGTATTCGCGTTGCTGCCGTTCTCGCGCAGCTACGAGCTGCCGCTGCTGGTGATGGCCGTGCTCGGCGCGAAGCAGGTGCCCGGCCTGTTCCGCGCGGGCGCTGAGCCGCTGCAGCGACTGGCCGCCCTGCTCTTCCTGGGCTACTGGCTGCCGCAGCTGTTCTCGGCTGTCGATTCGATTGCGCCAGCCAAGAGCTGGACGGAGGTCGCAGTGGACCTGCGCTTCCTGCCCGTGCTGCTGTATGCCCAGCGCGGGCTGTCGCAGCCGGGTGCTGCCGCCTTCGCTCTGCGCGGCCTGGCCCTGCTGGTGGCGCTATGGAGCGTGGACGCGCTGATACAGGCCGTGGCCGGCGTCTCACTGGGCGGCGCCAACCGCGTCGATCGCCTGAGCGGCATCTTCGGTGACGACGATCTGAAGCTCGGCGCGGTGATGGCGGCGCTGTCGCCGCTGCTGCTGGTGGCGGCGCGTCAGCGCTTCGGCTGGCGCGGCTTCGCGCTGTCGGCGCTGGCACTGGCGGTGGTGATCGGGCTGGCCGGCGCCCGCGCGGCCTGGCTCAGCTATGCCGGCGTACTCGCGCTTCTGCTGTGGTTCGCGCTGCCGCGCCTGTCCCAGCGGCTGGGTGCGCTGGCGATCGCCTGCGCGCTGCTGCTCGGCGCGGGCCTGGTCCTGCACCACAGCTCGCAGCGCTTCGCCGAGCGTATTGAGCGCAGTGCCGCAGCGCTCGGTGGCGACTCCGAAGCACTGGACCACGCGCTGTCCTTCCGCCTGCCGATCTGGCGCGCAGCGCTGTCGATGATCGAGGCGCATCCCGTCAACGGCGTCGGGGTGCGCGCCTATCGGTATGCGTACCCGGATCACGCGGCGGCCGACGACCGCTTCGTGTTCCAAGGCGAGCGTGGCGAACAGGGGGCCTTTCACGCCCATCAGATCGTGCTGGAGATCCTGAGCGAGACCGGCACGCTCGGACTGCTCTGCTGGCTGGCCGCGCTGGGCTTCGCCCTGCGCGCCCTGCGCGCGGCGACCGCGGCCGCGCGCGCGCAGGCCTGGCCGGCGAGCCTCGCATTGCTGACCCTGCTGTTTCCGCTGAACACCCACTACGCGGTGTATTCGAGCTTCCTGTCGGTGCTGCTGTTCGCGCTGATCGCGCTCTGGCTCGGGGCGCTGTCAACGCGGCCGGCATCCGTGCGTTGAAGCGCGGGCAGGCCCACAGCGGCCTGCTCCCATTGCGCCCCCACAGGAGACCCCCGATGAACCTTCGCAGCAGCCTCGCCGCCCTTGCCCTGTTCGCCTTCGCCCAGTCGGGACAGGCCCTGACCCTCAACAAGGAAACCACCCTCGCCGACGGCCGCGGCGGCCAGATGGTCGCGGTGACCACCGGCGAGCTCGGCGCGGCCGACGCCAGCCGCAGCACCGACGCCACCTTCTCCAACTTCCAGCCGCGCGAGGACGGCGGTCGCATCAGCGGCAGCCTGCGCCGCGAGTTCAGCCGCGAAGGCCGCGACACCGAGAGCGTGCTGAGCGGCCGGCTCACGCTGACCCCGGCCGCCGGGGCCACCAGCAGCACGCCGCGGGTGCTGGAGATCAACGACCTCACCGTCACCCGTGAGGGCGACGGCCCCGAGTTCGGCGGCAGCGTCAGCATCGACGGCCAGGCGATTCCGGCCGAGCGCTTGCCCGCCCCCATCCGCAAACTGCTGCGCCGGCTGGTCGGCCTGACCCAGCTGTAAGCGCGGTCGGCGCCAGCTCGCCGCGCTCGCGGATCAGGCTCCGACGCGGCGTGTTGGGTGTTGCGGACATGCCAGACGCATGGGCGCGCAGCCAGGGGCTGCGCGCGCTATCGCAGTTCTGGCAGGCTGCGCGCGGACCTTCCTACGCATCCCACGCATGCCGATCGTGACCCTCCAGCATGGCGATGACATCGCCGAGTTCAGCCTGTTCGGCGGCCAGCTGCTGTGCTGGCGCACGCAGGGGCGCGAGCGCCTGTTTCTGAGCCCGCGCGCGGTGCTCGACGGCAGCGCTGCGGTCCGCGGCGGCGTGCCGGTGATCTTTCCGCAGTTCAACGCGCGCGGGCCGTGTGTGCGGCACGGCTTCGCGCGCACGCAGACCTGGCAGCTGCGCGAGCGTGCAAACGAGCGGCTGCTGCTTGAGCTCATCGATTCCGAGGCATCGCGCGCGCTGTGGCCGCATCGCTTCGCCCTGCGCCTTGAGGCCAGCCTGTCGGCGGGCGCACTGGCGCTGGCGCTGACGGTCGAAAGCCGCGATGCCAGCCCCTTCGAGTTCAGCTGCGCCCTGCACAGCTACCTCGCTTGCGCGCTCGGCGAGGCACGCGTGTTCGGGCTGACCGGCTGCGGTTTCGAGGAAGGCGGCGACTGGCATCGGGCGTCGGGCGATGACCCGCTGGTGCCGTCGCCTCCGCTGGACCGGATCTACCGTGGACCCGCGCCCGCGTTGCGCCTGCACGACGGCGAAGCAACCCTGGCGGTCGAGGCCGAGGGCTTCCGCGACTGGGTGATCTGGAATCCCGGCCGCGCAGGCGCGGAGGCGCTCGCCGATCTCGGCGGCGAGGCCGGCGATCGCTTCCTGTGCGTCGAGCCCGGCGCGATCGTCGAGCCGATCCGGCTGGCGCCGGGTGAGCGCTGGCGCGGCGTGCTGAGGCTGCGCGTGCTGGGCTGAGCTTCGACAGGCCGGCGTCGACGCGCCTCACGCCGCAGCCCACCTGCCGCTATCCTTGCAGGCTTCGCGTCCGCCTCGAACACGGGCAACGCCCTGCAGGAACCCCCCATGCCGAATGCCCGCCTGCTCGTGGTCGACGACGAGCCAGATATCCGTCAGCTGCTGTGCGAAGTGCTGGAGGACGAAGGCTATGCGGTTACCACCGCCGAGCACGCCGAGGCCGCACGTGCCGCCCGCGGCGAAGGCCGCTTCGACGCCGTGCTGCTCGACATCTGGATGCCCGGCACCGACGGCATCGCGCTGCTGCGCGAATGGAAGACCGCGGGCGACGACACGCCGGTGGTGATGATGTCGGGCCACGGCACCATCGAAACCGCGGTCGAAGCCACGCGGCTCGGCGCCTACGACTTCATCGAGAAGCCGGTGACCCTGGCAAAGCTGCTGATCACGCTGGAGCGCGCACTCGAAGCGCAGCGTCTGCGCGCCGACAACCAGGCGCTGCGACGCCAGCTCAGCCCGCCGGTTGCACCGCTGGGCGAATCGCCGGCGATGCAGCGCCTGCGCGCCCAGCTCGAACGGCTGGCGGGCGTCGATGCCCCGGTGCTGCTGCTCGGCGAGGCCGGCACCGGCAAGGAGGGGCTCGCTCGCTGGATGCACGAGCACTCCGGGCGCGCCGGCCAGCCCTTCGTCACCGTCGCCGGCGCCGCGATTGCCGACGAGGCCGCTGCAGCGACGCTGTTCGGCTCGGAAGGCGAGAGCGGCAGCGTGCCCGGCCTGATCGAGCGCGCCGAGGGCGGCACGCTGTATCTCGACGAGCTGACCGAACTCGGCCCCGAGCTGCAGCTGCGTCTGTCCAGCGTGCTGGAGCGCCGCGAGCTGCTGCGCGTCGGCGGCCGTCAGCCGGTGCCGCTGCGCGCGCGGGTGATCGCCGCCAGCAGCCGCGATCTCGAAGCCGAACTCGGCGCACAGCGACTGCGCGAGGATCTCTACTACCAGCTCAACGTGCTGCCGCTGCGGGTGCCGCCGCTGCGCGAGCGCGGCGCCGACGTGCTGGCGCAGGCGCAGGCCCTGGCCGAGCACTTTGTCAGCCGCGACCGCCTGCCGCCGCGCCGCTTCAGCGACGCCGCTGCGTCGCGTCTGGCGGCACACAGCTGGCCCGGCAACCTGCGCGAGCTGCGCGCCTTGGTGCAGCGTCTGCTGGTGCTGGGCGGTGAGGCGCAGATCGACGCCAGCGAGGTGGAATCCGCGCTCGGCCGGCGTCCTGCGGCGGCGGCGACAGCCACGGCAACGGCCGCTGAGGAAGGCGGCTTCCGCGCGGATTTCTCGCAGCCGCTGCGCGAAGCCCGCGACCAGTTCGAGCGCGCCTACCTGCTGCACTGGCTGGAGCAGTGCGAGGGTAGCGTCGGCAAGCTGGCCAAGGCGGTTGGCATGGAGCGCACCCACCTGTACCGCAAGCTGCGCGACCTCGGCATCGAACTTCGGGGCGGCAAGGATGGCTGACAGCCCTGAGCCGCTGCGGGTGCTGCACTTCGTGACCGGCGGCTTCTCCGGCGGCGCCACCCAGGTCGCGGCGGCCCTATGCGAGATGCCGAACGCAGGCGGTCGCATCCAGCCCCTGCTGGTGCTGCGGCGCAAGCGGCATACCGACCCCGCGCGCATCGAGGAACTGCGCGCGCGCGGCATCGCGGTGGAGGTGGTTCCGGGCTGGTCGCACCTCGCTTCCATCACGGCCCTGGTCCGGCTGTGTCGACGGTTTCGACCACAGGTTCTGGTCGCACATGGCTTCAGCGAGCATCTCTGGGGCCGCTACGCCGGGCTGATCGCGGGTGTTCCCGCACTGGTTCACGTCGAGCACAACACCCGCGAGCGCTATACCTGGCTGCGCCTGCTGCAGTCGCGCTGGCTGGCTGCACGAACCGCGCGCATCGTCGGCTGCTCGGAGGGCGTGCGCTCGGTGCTGCTGTCGCAGGGGCTTCCCGCCGAACGCTGCATCGCCATCAGCAACGGCATCCGCCTGGAGCCGTTCGCGAATGCGGCAGAACATCCCTTGACGGCGCGTGAGCCTGGTCTGGTCATGGTCGCTCGCTACTCCAAGCAGAAGGACCACGCGAGCCTGCTCGAAGCGCTGGCACTGCTGCGACAGCGCGGGCTCACCCCGACACTGCATCTGGCCGGTGGCGGCAAGGCCCTGCATCGTCGTCCGGTGGAACAGCTGGCGCAGCGGCTCGGCCTGTCCGAGCAGGTGCGTTTTCTTGGGCTCGTTCGCAACGTGCCCGAACTGCTGATGAGTCAGCAGATCTGCGTGCTGAGCACGCGCTACGAAGGTATGCCGCTGGCGCTGATCGAAGGCATGGCCGCCGGCTGCGCGGTCCTGGGTTCGCGCGTGCCCGGCGTACAGGAGCTGATTCGCCACGAGCAGGACGGCGTGCTGGTCGAGCCCGGTTCTCCGCAGGCGCTGGCCGATGCCTTGGAATCCCTGCTGCGCGATCCCGCCAGAGCCGCCGCACTGGCTGCGGCAGGCCGTGAGCGTGCGCTCGCAGAGTTCAGCCGCGAGCGCATGCAGTCGGCGTATGCGGAGCTGCTTTTGCAGATCGGCGAGCGAACCGAGGAAGCGCTCTGAACGCGACGCACCGCGCCGGTTCGCTTCGCCGACTCCCGACGCCTCTTGCGCTGCCGGGGGGCTGGAGCGCGACAATGTGCGCTCGCAGCATCCTGCGCCGATCCCGCGCCGGAGCAGCGTTCTGACGCACGAGGCTGCGGGCGCTTGTGCAGGATCGCGAGCCCGCTCGGCCGACAACTGCAGCGCAATGCCATGCGATCATTCGCGCCTGCTGTCCGCGATGGGTCGCGCTACGGACAGGTTCCGCCCATCAGGGGGATGAGGCACACATGAAGATTCTGATCCTCGGGGCGGGCCAGGTCGGCTCATCCGTCGCCGCAGCGCTGTCGACCGAGAACAACGACATCACGGTCGTCGACAACGACGCTGCGCGGCTGCGCGAACTGGCCGAGCGCCTGGACATCCGCACCGTTGAGGGCCACGCCAGCCTGCCGCGGGTGTTGAGCCACGCCGGCGCCGAAGACGCCGACCTGGTGGTCGCGGTCACCAGCAGCGATGAAGTGAACCTGGTGGCCTGTCGCGTCTGCGACCTGCTGTTCCGCACCCCCACCCGCATCGCTCGCCTGCGCGAAAGCGACTACCTCGGCGCCGCCGAGTTCATCCGCCGCGACCGCTCCTCGGTGGATGTCGCGATCAGCCCGGAGGCGCAGGTCTACCACCACGTGCAGCGCCTGATCGAGTTTCCGGGTGCGCTGCAGGTGCTGGATTTCGCCGACGGTCGCGCTCAGCTGGTGGCGGTGCGCGCGGTGCAGCAGGGCAAGCTGGTGGGACATGAGATCCGCGAGCTGCGCGACCATCTGCCGCCCGGCGTGGATGCGCGAGTCGCCGCCATCTTCCGCAAGGGCAAACCGATCGTGCCCACCGCGGCCACGGTCATCCACGTCGATGACGAGGTGTTCTTTCTCGCCGACCGCAAGAACATCACCACGGTGATGAGCGAGCTGCGCCGCGTCGACCGACCGGCCAAGCGCGTCTTCATCGCCGGCGGCGGCAATATCGGCCGCAACCTCGCCAAGGCGCTGGAGGGCCGCTTCAGCGTCAAGGTGCTGGAGCGCTCGAAGGATCGCGCCAAGAAGATCGCCGAAGACCTGGTCAACTCCATCGTGCTGGTCGGCGACTGCGCCGATGAAGACCTGCTGCGCGAGGAGAACATCGACCAGACCGACGTCTACTGCGCGCTCACCAACGACGACGAGGCCAACATCCTCTCGGCCATGCTGGCCAAGCGCATGGGCTGCCAGCGGGTGATGTCACTGATCAACCGCCCGGCCTATGCGGACCTCGTCGAAGGCAGCAGCATCGATATCGCGATCAGCCCGCAGCAGATCACCCTGGGCGCGCTGCTGGCGCACGTGCGCGAAGGCGCGCCGGCGCGCGTGCACAGCCTGCGCCGCGGCGCCGCCGAGGCCATCGAGGTGGTCGCCCGCGGCGACGCCCGCACCTCGCGCATCATCGGCCGCGCGATCGAGGAGCTGAAGCTGCCGGACTCGGCCACGATCGGCGGCATCGTTCGCGGCGAGAAACTGATCATCGCCCACCACGATGTGGTGATCGAACCCGAGGACCACCTGATCGTGTTCCTTACCGACAAGAAGCGTCTGCCCGAGCTGACGGCGCTGTTCCACGCCGGAGCGACCTGGCTATGAGCCTGCGGGTCAAGGCCATCCTGCGCGTGCTGGGGGTGATCGTCGCTTCGACCTCGATCTCCAAGCTGCCGCCCGCGCTGCTGGCGCTGGCCCTGGGCGAGTCGACCGCGAATGTGTTTCTGTCCAGCTTTGCGCTGTCGTTCCTGATCGGCGTTTCGGTCTGGCTGCCGGTGCGCCATGTCGACTATCAGCTGCGTCTGCGCGACGGCTTCCTGGTGGTCACGCTCACCTGGATCTTCGCCAGCCTGGTGTCGGCGCTGCCGTTCATGTACGCGCCGCCCTTCCTGTCGTTCACGGCTGCGGTCTACGAAGCGACCTCCGGCCTGACGACCACCGGCGCCACCATGATGGTCGGGCTCGATGCGCTGCCGAAGAGCGTGCTGCTGTACCGGCAGATCCTGCACTTCGTCGGCGGCATGGGCATCGTCATCCTCTCGGTGGCGATCCTGCCCATGCTCAAGATTGGCGGCACGCAGCTGTTCCGGGCCGAAAGCACCGGTTTGAACAACGACTCCAAGCTCACCCCGCGCGTGGCGGAAACCGCCAAGTCGCTGTGGCTGGTCTATGCCGGCATGACCCTGCTATGCGCCGGCATGTTCTGGGTGGCCGGCATGAACGCATTCGATGCGATCTGCCATGCCATGTCGGTGCTCTCCACCGGCGGATTCGGCAACTACGACGCCAGCTTCGCCCACTTCGACAGCCGGCTGCTGGAGGCCATCGCCATCCTCTTCATGCTGCTCGGCGGCATGAACTTCGCCCTCCACTTCATGGCCTGGCGACGCGCCAGCATGTCGGTCTACTACTCGGACTCGGAGATGAAGGCCTATCTCCGCATCGTCTTCGGCGTGTCCCTGGTGGTCGCCGCCATCCTGTGGTTCAGCAGCACCTACGAGAGCGCCGGCACCGCGTTCATGCAGGCGCTGTTCCAGGTCACCTCGATGATGACCACCACCGGCCTCACCACCGCCAGCTTTGTCGATTGGCCGGGTGTGGCCCCGCTGCTGGTGCTCTGCGTGGCCATCATCGGCGGCTGCTCGGGATCGACCTCGGGCGGCATCAAGGTGGCCCGCATCGTGCTCGTCCTGCGGCAGGGGTTTCGCGAGGTGCGCCAGCTGGTCCACCCCAAGGGCAAGTTCCTGGTGAAGATGGGCGGCAAACCGCTGTCGGAGAGCGTGGTGATCTCCGTCTCCGGCTTTTTCGTGCTGTGGATCTCCTGCCTGTTCGGCTTCACCCTCGCGATGAACGCCAGCGGCCTCGATATCGTCTCGGCCTTCGGTGGCGCCACCGCCATGTTGACCAACTCCGGCCCCGGTCTGGGCTCGGTCGCCGTGACCTTTGCCGAAGCGCCCACGCCCGCCGTTTGGCTGGGCACCCTGGCGATGATCATGGGCCGTCTGGAAGTCTTCTCGGTGCTGGTCCTGCTGACGCCGGGGTTCTGGCGGGAGTGAATCACCACTGCAGCCGGCGCCGCGCGATGCGCCGGCTGATCTCGGCAAACAGCGCGCGCGCCTCGGCTTCAGGCAAGTAGCGCAGCTCCAGCTGGTGGGTGAAGGGGCTGCTGCCGGCGGTGTCGGCATACAGCGTGGCCATGCCGTGATGGCGATCGAAGGGCGACTGCGAGAGCCGCAGGCCCTGCAGGCGATGCACTTCGGCGAACGAGACATGGCGGTCCAGCCAGCCGCTGCGCCAGGCCAGCACGCGGTCGGTCAGCACCCAGCCGCAGCGCCTCGCGAGGCCACGCGCTCTCAGCACGGCCAGCGGCAGCAGCGCCAGCGGCAGCAGCAGACCCCACGGACCAAAGCGCAGCGTCGCCAGCAGCGTCAGCCCGGCGATCAGCAGCAGCGAAGGAAACAGCACGCGGCGCCACGCGCGCGGATGCAGGGGCTGCCAGTTCCAGCGTCCCCAGTCGATCTCGGGCAGCCAGCGCTGGATCAGCGCGTCCACCGTTTCGGGATGCGCGATCGGGATCACTTCGGCGAGCGCCTGCTGTTCGTTGACGGCCTGCAGCGCCGCGGTTTCCACGCGTACGCTGCGGCGCTCGAAGACCCGGTGCAGCAGGCTGTCGAAGACCGTCCAGCGCTGGATCTTGGCCAGCGGGGCGCGCATGCGCAGGCGCGTCAGCAGCCCCTGCTCCACGCCGAGGCTGCCGGCCGTCTCGGTCAGCCGAAAGCCGTGGAACTGCAGCACCACCAGCAGTACCGCCACCGCCCGCGCCACGGCCAAAAAAGCCAGCAGCAGAACGAAGCCGAGCAGCAGCCACTGCGCCCAGCCGAGGCCCAGCTGGCCCGCGTACTCCACGCCCGCTTCGGCGGTGTTGGCGAGCGTGCGACCGAAGCCCTCGCCGCCGAACTGGGTGAAGGCACCGAAGCCGACCGCGCCCAGCACCAGGCCGCGGTTCGAGGTCAGCCCCAGTTTGACCAGCTCGCCCGTGTCGAGGCTGAGCAGGGTCTGCCCCTCGCTGGCCACAGCGGGCATCGCGGCGACCCGCGCCGCATCGCCTTGGGCCTCGTCGGCAGACGGTGCGTTCACCGCACCCGCGGCCTGTACCACCGCCTCCAGCGCTGCGGCATCGGCCAGCGACAGCACCTGCATCTGCGCCTCGGGCGTGCCGCCGCCGACCGCAGACTCCAGCCGCACGTCCGCCACGCCCAGTGCGCGGTGCAGCAGGCCCTGCTTGAGGGCCACGTTCTGGATGCGCGCCAGGGGAATCTGCCGCAGGTTGCGGCTCAGCAGGCCCGAGCGCACCACCAGCACGCCGCGCTCGATGCGAAAGCGGTAGGTGTAGTAGCGCGCGACCGCGCCCAGCGTGAGCAGCACGCCCGCCGCAAGGCCCAGGGCCTGGAACCACAGATCGTCTTCATCGGCGCGCTGGCCGAACACCACGAAGGCGATCAGCGGCAGGGCGAACTGACGCAGGCTGCCCAGCAGCACGAACAGCCAGGACAGCGGATGCAGACGGCGATCCTGTTCGGCGCGCAGACGCGCGATCGCCGCTTCGCCCGCTTCGCCCAGCACGACACCCGGCTCGCTCGCGCTGGCAGCCGTGGCGGATGGCAGCGGCGGCGGCCGCACGGCAGGCGGCTCGGTCGGGGGGCCGGGCTCAGACGGCGTCATCGTCCTCTCCCAGCAGATCGTTGCGCAGGCGCCGCGCCTCGTCCTCGCTCAAACCGCCGAGACTGACGGCGGCGAGGCGGGTGCCGGCGGTGTGGACCTTCAGCTCGGCCAAACCCAGCCAACGATCAATCGGGCCGCGATTGATGTCGGTGTGCTGCACCCGCGAGCGCGGCACCCGGGTTTCGCTCTGCCAGACCACCCCGCGCACGATCAGCAGGCCATCGAAGTCCAGCGCGTAGCGCGTGCGTCGGTAGCTGGCGCGAGCGAACAGGAAGGCGGCGAGCTGCAGGGCAAAGAACACCGCAGCCAACAGGGCCAACAGCGACAGGCCCTCGACGTCGTTCGCTCCCGCGATCAGGCCGATCGGCAGCAGCGGCACCAGCGCGGCGACGGCCCAGCCGATCTGGAAGCCCCACCGCGCCTGCGCCGCCAGCGGCTTGAGTTCGCTGTGTTCACTCGCACCGCGGGTCTCAACGGCTTCGGACATGGACATGCACCTCGAGGGTTCGGCGCACCGCGATGCTGATTGCGCCAGGGTTGTGACAGCGTGCAGCGCCTACCAGACGCGCTCGACCGCGCCCGCGTGGTCGTAGACGCTGAGCCGCTCGTGCGGCTGCATGCTGAAGCGCTTGTAGCCCCACTGGTACTGCGGCATCGCCCGGCGCACGCAGGCCTCGACGCCGCGGTTCAGCGCCTCCAGCGCGGCACGATCGCTGCCGGCCATACCTGAAGGCGCGGTCAGAAAGACCATGCGGAATCCGCCGGCTGCGGGAAGGCGCTCGGCAAAGGCGAACAGCACTTCGGCCTCGGTGCGCTCCAAGAGGCGAGAGACGAGGGTCATGGTGAGCGCCGGCAGGCCGAAGAACAGCGCGTGTTCGCCCTCGCCCTGCTTGGGCTGCTGGTCGGGCAGGATGCCCAGCACGCCGCCGGCCTTGAGATCGCGAAACAGCTGGCGCACGCCCGAAGCTTCCGCGCGCACCTGGCTCACACCCGGATGCTGACGCACGCGCCGCAGCAGCAGCTCGGTGAAGCCCTGGCGCGCTGGCCGGTAGACGATCGAGACCGGCGTGTGTGCGGCGAGGTATTGGTTCAGCAGTTCCCAGTTGCCCAGGTGCGGCGCGCACACGATCAGCCCGCGGCCCGAGGCCAGCGCCGCACGGAACAGCTCCTCTCCCACGACCTCTCGGATGAGACCAAGGTTGTCGGCCTGCGGACGGGTCCACAGGCGGCAGGTTTCAGTGAGCGTGCGTCCCGCCTCGCGCATGACCTCGCGCAGCAGCCGCTCGCGGGCGTCGGCTTCGAGTTCCGGCAGGCAGAGTTCGAGGTTGCGCCGGGCGATACGGGTCTCGCGATTGTTGAAGCGCCGCGCAAGCTCACCCAGTGCGGCGCCAATCGCGTGCAGGGACTGCAGCGGCAGGCGGCCGATCACTCGCATCAGGGCGTGCAACAGGGCAGCGAGCGCGCGATCGCGGCCGCTCGATTCAGGGGTGCTGGACATGCACGAAGTCTAGCGCGGATAGTCCGCGACCCCTGCCCGAGCGCGAGGCACGCCCCGCATGATCGCCCTGATCCAGCGCGTCACCGAAGCGCGCGTCGATGTCGATGCGCGCTGCACCGGACGCATCGGTCCCGGCCTGCTGGCCCTGATTGGCGTGCAGCCGCAGGACGGCCCGGCGCAGGTCGAACGCCTACTGCAGAAGCTGCTGGGCTATCGCGTCTTCAGCGACAGCGAGGGGAAGATGAACCTCGCGCTCAAGGACACCGGTGGCGGCCTGCTGCTGGTGCCGCAGTTCACCCTGGCCGCTGACACCGACAGCGGCCTGCGGCCGAGCTTCAGCACCGCCGCGCCACCGGCGCTCGGCCGGCAGCGCTTCGATGAACTGCTGGCGCTGGCGCGCACGCGCCATCCCACGGTTGAAGCCGGCGAGTTCGGTGCCCATATGAGGGTGTCGCTGGTGAACGACGGGCCGGTGACGTTCTGGCTGGAAAGCTGACGGCAGGGCTCTTGCATCCGGCCCGCCCGCGGTCCTGAACCCCAGCCCAGCCAAAAACGCTTTTCATTCATTGACATGGCAGCGAGGCCCTCGGCCGCGTATACTGCCGCGTTCACTTCCACCCGCATCCAACCCGGGCGCCGCATGGCCATCGAAAAGCAGGAACAGCAGTCCGAGATCAAGCAGCTCATTCAAAAGGGCCGCGAGCAGGGCTATCTGACCTATTCCGAGATCAACGATCTGCTGCCCGACGACGTCGTCGAGTCCGAGCAGATCGAAGACATCATCGGAATGATCAACGACATGGGCATCGCGGTGCACGAAGTTGCGCCGGACGCCGAAACCCTGCTGCTGGCCGAAGGCTCGCGCGGCACCGATGACGACACCGCCACCGAAGAAGCCGTCGCCGCGCTGTCCTCTCTCGATTCCGAAGCCGGCCGCACCACCGACCCCGTGCGCATGTACATGCGCGAGATGGGCACGGTTGAGCTGCTGACCCGCGAAGGCGAAATCGCCATCGCCAAGCGCATCGAGGAAGGCCTCCTGCAGGTGCAGGGCGCGCTGGCCAGCTTCCCGTGGTCGGTGCAGATGCTGCTGGAGGATTACGACCAGCATCTCGAAGGCAAGAAGCGCCTCAACGAGATCGTGGTCGGCTTCAACGACGCCGTCGAGGATGTGCCGCCGGAAGCGGTTGTCGACGCCGACGTCGACGTCGAGGACGAGGACGAAGAGGAAGTCAGCGAAGAAGACGCCGACGCCAGCCCGGCCGACACCGGCCCGGACCCGGCCGAAGTCGCCCGCCGCATGGACGAGCTGCGCGGCCTTTACGGCAAGTTCCAGAAGGGCCACGGCAAGGCCGGCCCGGCCGACAAGAAGGTCATCAAGCTGCGCGAGGAGATGGCCGAGATCTTCATGAGCCTGAAGCTGCATCCGCTGCAGATGGATGGCTTCGTGCGCAAGCTGCGCGACGTGATCGGCGAGATCCGCGGCCACGAGCGCAACATCACCGACCTCTGCGTGCGCCAGGCCAAAATGCCGCGCAAGGATTTCCTGCGCACCTTCCCGGGCGCCGAGACCGATGTGACCTGGGCGGACGAGATGATCCGCCGCAAGCAGAAGTGGTCCTCGGGACTGCGCGAGGTCAAGGACCAGATCGTCGCCGAACAGGAACGCATGACCGCGCTCGAGCAGGCGCTGTCGCTGTCGCTGTCGGACATCAAGGAAATCAACCGCACCATGGCCATCGGCGAGGCCAAGGCGCGCAAGGCGAAGAAAGAGATGGTCGAGGCCAATCTGCGCCTCGTGATCTCGATCGCCAAGAAGTACACCAACCGCGGCCTGCAGTTCCTGGACCTCATCCAGGAAGGCAACATCGGCCTGATGAAGGCGGTCGACAAGTTCGAATACCGCCGCGGCTACAAGTTCTCGACCTACGCCACGTGGTGGATCCGCCAGGCCATCACCCGCTCGATCGCTGACCAGGCGCGGACCATCCGCATCCCGGTGCACATGATCGAGACGATCAACAAGCTGAACCGCATTTCCCGTCAGATGCTGCAGGAAATGGGCCGCGAGGCCACGCCGGAAGAGCTGGCGGCGAAGATGGACATGCCCGAGGACAAAATCCGCAAGGTGCTGAAGATCGCCAAGGAGCCCATCTCGATGGAGACTCCGATCGGCGATGATGAAGACAGCCACCTCGGCGACTTCATCGAGGACACAAGCATCGAGTCGCCGATGGAGAACGCCACCGTCACCGGCCTCATGGAAACCGTGCGCGACGTGCTGGCGGGCCTGACCCCGCGCGAGGCCAAGGTGCTGCGCATGCGCTTCGGCATTGACATGAACACGGATCACACGCTGGAAGAAGTCGGCAAACAGTTCGACGTCACCCGCGAGCGCATCCGCCAGATCGAAGCCAAGGCCCTTCGCAAGCTGCGTCACCCCAGCCGTTCGGAGCAGCTGCGCAGCTTCCTCGATATCGAGTGAGCTGAGCTACACCTCCGCCAGCTGCACCCCGAGCCCGCCGTACGCGGGCTCGGGCGTTTATGGGCCCCTCAACTCGCGTCCGCTTGTCGACGCGAGAGGAGTTGCGCGTCAGAGCCGCGGACGAGGGCGCATCGGTTTTCCGTGAACCTCCGCGCGTGCGCCGTGTGAGCGCGATCGTGATTGCAGCGGAAGTCTGCAATGCCTCACACCCGACAGAATCCGGCACGAGGCTTGCACGGAACGGGCATTCGTCCCGGTCAAGCCCACATGCACGCCAACGCAGTCCTGCCGCCCTCCCGATCGCATTCGATCCCCGCCCGACGCAGCCAGACGCGGAGTCTCCTGACCGCCTCGCTGATGCTCGCGCTATCGGCCACGACAGCGGGCGCACAGGACGCGACCGCAGAGTTCGCGGGCTACGGCCAACCCCTGGTCGCCCCGACCGAGGTCTACGATCAGTTCATCGTCAAGTTCCGCGGCCCGGCCTCGCTGCAGAAGTCCCTGCGCGAGACCTCGCTGATGCGAACCGAGCGCAAGCTCGGGCTGGAATTGACCGAGGGCAGGCGCACTGCCACCGGCAGTTCGCTGCTGCACCTCGATCGCGCACTGAGTGCGGACGCAGCGCTGAGGCTGATCGAAACGCTGGAGTCCGATCCCAGCGTCGAGTTCGTCGAACCCGATCGCATCCTGCATCCGGCGCTGACCCCGAACGACAGCCGCTACGCTGAGCAGTGGCACTACTTCGAGACGACCGGCGGCATCAACCTGCCGGCGGCTTGGAACCTCGGGACCGGTGCGGGCGTTGTGGTGGCCGTGCTGGACACCGGCATTACCGCGCACCCGGATCTGGATGCGAACCTCGCGCCCGGCTACGACTTCATCAGCGATCCGACCGTCGCCGGCGACGGCAACGGACGTGACAGCAGTGCTGCAGATCCAGGCGACTTCTTCAACGGCAGACCCTCAAGCTGGCATGGCACCCATGTTGCCGGCACGGTCGCCGCCGTCAGCAACAACGGCAGCGGAGTCGCCGGCGTCGCGTTCGGCGCGCGGGTCCAGCCGATCCGCGTGCTCGGGCGCGGCGGCGGCAGCCTCTCGGATGTCGCCGATGCCGTCATCTGGGCCTCGGGCGGAAGCGTCTCAGGAGTGCCCGCCAACCCGACCCCGGCCAGGGTCATCAACATGAGCCTGGGCGGCTCGGGTGGCTGTGGCCCCACCATGCAGGCGGCCGTGGACGCTGCGGTCGCGCGCGGCAGCGTCGTCGTCGTGGCGGCGGGCAACAGCAACTCCGACGCAACGCTGTTCGTGCCGGCGTCCTGCGCCAATGTCGTCACGGTCGCCGCGACCACCCGCAGCGGGGGGCGCGCCGCGTTCTCCAACTACGGTGCGTCGATTGATGTATCGGCACCGGGCGAGAACATTCTTTCGACCCTGAATACCGGCAGCTCCACCCCGCTCTCGGCGAGCTATGCAAGCTACAACGGCACCTCGATGGCCGCTCCCCACGTGGCGGGCGTGGTGGCGCTGATGCAGGGGCTGAGCACGCGCACGCCGGCGCAGGTCGAGGCCCAGCTCAGAGCCACCGCGCGCGCATTGCCCGCGGCCTGTCCCGAGGGCTGCGGTGCTGGCATTGTCAACGCATGGGCGGCGATGGGCGGCAGCGGTCCACCACCGGTCTCGGCGCCGCCGCCACCGCCGCCCGCGCCCGGCCAGCTGGAAATCAGCGCCAGCAACACGCGCGATCTCTCGATTCGTGACAACGCGAACGTTGAAAGCTCGCTGCCGATCACTGGCTGGACGGGTGCTGCGCCTGCCGACACCCGGGTTTCGGTCAAGCTCTGGCATTCCCGCATCAGCCAGCTGACGGTGCAGTTGCTGTCGCCGGACAACCGCGTGTTCACCCTGCACGACAGGAGCGGCGGAACCGCCGCAAACATCGACACCACCTACACGATCGACGCCAGCTCGGCGCTTGCCAGCGGCGTCTGGAGGCTGCGCATCGTCGATGGCGCAACCGGCCACACGGGCTACCTCGACGAATGGAGAATCCGCTTCCCCGGCGCGAATTCCGCCCCACCCCCGGCCAACCCCGCACCGGTGCAGCCACCGCCCGTGGTCGTTCCGCCGCCGCCGCCTCCGCCGCCGCCTCCACCACGGGCCGGTGCCACCACCTACACCAACACCAACGACTTCACGATCCGCGACAACAGCAGCATCGACAGCACGATTGCCGTCGGCGGCCGAAGCGGCAATGCGGCCGCCGGCACGGTGGTCAGCGTGGCCATCGTGCACGGCCGGATCAATCAGCTGCAGGTGAGCCTGATCGCGCCGGGCGGTCGCGCCTACCTGCTGCACGACCGCGCGGGAGGCACGGCAAGCAATCTGAATGCGTCCTACATCGTCGATCTCTCTGCAGAGGCCGCGGGCGGCGTGTGGAAGCTCAGGGTTACCGACATGGCCACGGGCTTCACCGGCTATCTCGACAGCTGGTCGATCCGCTACTGAGATGCGGGCCGATGCGGATGGAGGCCTGGTGCATCCTGCTCACCTCGCCCCTGGGCGATGTCGTCCACGCCGCATGAAGGGACGCTCCAGATGCATGGCGGACGGTTTGCCTTGCGCGGGCTGTTCGCTGTTGGGGCCTGGCGCTTGGCGCTTGGCGCTTGGCGCTTGGCGCTTGGCGCTTGGCGACAGGGTCGAGCATTCAGCGCATGCGCTCACGCACAGGGCGCGGCGCGGCTCACCATGACCCCACGCCGCCACGCGCATGCCGTTCGCGGTCGCGGTCGCGGGCACCGCAGCGCTTCGATGTGCAGGTTCCGGCACCTTGCGTTCGGCACGGAGTGGCGTAGGCGGCGACAAGCGCCGCCACCGAGGCGAAGCTGAGGCTCCGACGGGCCAGGGCCCGCCCTGTGCGCGCTTCGATCTGCGACATCGCGACATCTCGGCCGACGATGCCGACAGCAGTCGCGCTTGCAAGCGGGCCATCACGCCCCCAGCTAGCGGTGTTCCGGGCGCGTCCGCGCCGCAATGCATGCCCACGCCACCATGCGCGAAAGCTTCCACGCCACCACCATCGTCAGCGTCCGCCGCGGCAGTGACGTCGTCGTCGCCGGCGACGGCCAGGTCACTCTCGGCAATACGGTCATGAAGGCCAATGCGCGCAAGGTGCGACGCATCGCGGACGGCCGGGTGGTGGCCGGTTTCGCCGGTGCCACCGCCGATGCCTTCACCCTGTTCGAGCACTTCGAGGCCAAGCTGGAGAAGCACGGCCAGCTGATCCGCGCCGCCGTCGAACTGGCCAAGGATTGGCGCACCGATCGCCGCTTGGGCAAGCTCGAAGCCCTGCTCGCGGTCGCCGACCGCGAAACCTCGCTGATCATCAGCGGCAACGGCGATGTCATCGAGCCCGAAGGTGGCCTGATCGCGATCGGCTCCGGCGGCCCCTTCGCCCTGGCCGCCGCCCGCGCCCTGCTTGAATCCACCGACCTGCCGCCCGCCGAAGTCGCCACCCGCGCGCTGAAGATCGCGGGCGACATTTGTATCTATACCAACCACAACGTGGTGTTGGAGAAGCTGTAGCCCGCGGCTTCGGTTTGGATCTCGGGATTGGGGATTAGGGATTAGGGATTAGGGATTAGGGATTCGACAGAGCGCAGAGCCAAAAGCTCGCCGCAGCCCGCTTCCACGAATCCCGAATCCCCAATCCCCGCTCAACCCCGCCCCTCCAGCCGGCCTCCCAATGCCTCCACGCACACCGCAACGACGGATCGAAGCGCAATGAACATGACCCCCCGCGAGATCGTCCAGGAACTCGACCGCTACATCGTCGGCCAGAACGCGGCCAAGCGCGCGGTCGCGATCGCGCTGCGCAACCGCTGGCGGCGCATGCAGCTCGACGAGGGCCTGCGCAATGAAGTCACGCCCAAGAACATCCTGATGATCGGCCCGACCGGCGTCGGCAAGACCGAGATTGCGCGCCGGCTCGCAGCACTCGCCAATGCACCCTTCGTCAAGGTCGAAGCCACGCGTTTCACCGAGGTCGGCTACGTCGGCAAGGACGTCGAGCAGATCATCCGCGACCTCGCCGACCAGGCCGTCAAGCTGCACCGCGAACAGGCCAAGACCCGCGTGCGCAGCCAGGCCGAGGACCGCGCCGAAGACCGCATCCTCGACGCCCTGCTGCCGCGCCGTCGCGACCCCTCCGGCTGGCCGATGGCCGATGAGGGCGGCAGCGACTCCGACACTCGCCAGAAGCTGCGCAAGCAGCTGCGCGAGGGCAAGCTGGACGAGCGCGAGATCGAGATCGAAACCCAGCAGAACCTCGGCCTCGACATCATGACCCCGCCAGGCATGGAGGACATGGGTCAGCAGATCCGGCAGATGTTCAACCAGATCGGCGGCCAGAAAGCCCAGCGCAAGACCGTCAAGATCCGCGCCGCCTGGCCGCAGTTGATCGAAGAAGAGGCCGCGAAACTCGTCAACGAGGACGAGGTCCGCCAGCAGGCCATCGAGAACTGCGAGCAGAACGGCATCGTCTTCATCGACGAGATCGACAAGGTCGCCAAGCGCTCGGAAGGTTACGGCGCCGACGTCAGCCGCGAGGGCGTGCAGCGCGACCTGCTGCCGCTGGTCGAAGGCTCGATGGTCAACACCAAGTACGGCACGGTGCGCACCGACCACATCCTGTTCATCGCCTCGGGCGCTTTCCACCTCGCCAAGCCCTCGGACTTGATCCCCGAGCTGCAGGGCCGCTTCCCGATCCGCGTCGAACTCACCGCGCTCACCCGCGAGGATTTCCGCCGCATTCTCACCGAGCCCAAGGCCGCGCTCACCCGCCAGTACCAGGCCCTGCTCGGCACCGAAGGCGTCAAGCTCGAATTCACCGACGACGGCATCGAGCGGCTGGCCGCGATCGCCTACGAGGTCAATGCCCGCAGCGAGAACATCGGCGCCCGCCGGCTGCACACGGTGCTGGAGCGCCTGCTCGACCAGATCGCCTTCGAGGCCCCTGATCGCGAGGGCGACACCGTGCGCATCGACGCGGCGGAAGTCGACGCCAAGCTCGGCGCCCTGGTGAAGGACGAGGACCTGAGCCGCTACATCCTCTGAGGCGCCTGCGGGCAGGCGAGGAGCCGCGCGCACCTGCGAGACGATGATCGAAGGGCGGCGGAAAGCTCCCGGGCGCGGCAGGGCAACAGCACATTTGGTTTCCCGGGACAGACAGCCTGCACAGTTCACGACAGCCGGCGCTACCGTCGTGAAGCTTCCGTTGCACACCGGTGCAGAGTGAATTAGCCTTCGGGACGACGGAGCCACCGTCGATCATGGAGAAAACCAATGAACCAGAATGAGATCGAAGAAGTCATGCCTCCCCAGAACCAGTCATCGACCGAGTTGGCGGACTTCGACGACATGATGCTGCCACCTCAGGATCAGCGCCCGGCACTCATGTTCCGGGCTGAGGCCTGAACGAGGCACTTCCACTGCAGGTCCCAATAGGCGCCTGCAGTGGCTTCTAAGCCACAGGCAGACGCCTCGATACTCGGCAGACCCAAGCTAGAAAGTAAATGCAACAAGCGGCTCAAGACTACAGCAGATTAACCCAGTTGCTGCGGGGGGCACTAAGGGCGAGGTCACCCAGATCGTTGGGCCTGGATGTTCTCCCACTTGCGTTCCAGATTGCCGAAGAGACGATCAGGCGTCAGTTTCTTGACCAGACCTCGTTGGAATCCGCTGATCTGAGGACAGGACTCACCGTTTACCGAAGCAGCGAGATCGAGATCTGCCTTGTTGAGGTGAGCGCCGATAACAACTTCCTCATATCCAGTTTCCCGAGCACTCACCTTTTTCTTGAACCACTCTTCTCCGCTGCGACGATTTACGCATCGTCAAGTCCAGTCTCGGCACCAACCACCCAGATCAGAGTGACTCCAGTTCATGACTGGGCAGACTTCAGCGGCGGGATTCTTCTCCCGCCGGGCTTCGGGCTGGCATTACCAGAAGGCTCACGCAGCCTGAGTTTCCACGCAAGACTTCTGGGCGGCTCCAATCTTTCTCACGTTGTGTGCGGCCATACTCTCCAATCCACTGGCATACGCCTTGAGAGTTCGACACCGTACAGACTGGCTGCGATCCTGGACGCCGCGCGGGATCTGCCGTGCGACTCGCTGGATCGAGCGGCTTCTGCTCTCGTGGAAACCGACTTGTTCTTTTTGAAGGCCCGGGCTAGGAAACGATTGGGATCTCGACCATGAAGAAGTTTGGGCGAACCAGTCTGCCGCCCATTTCGCTAGACGAGTTCCTTAGGGACTTCGGGACCTACCCTATTGGAGTATCGCCAGAAGGTGATGAACGCGCTGCTGTCGCCCTCCAGCAGCTTTGTCTGACTCGGAATATTTTGGGCAATTGGGCTCTGAAGGTCGTAGAAAGCGGCATGCAGGAGCAGCATCGAAACCCTTATGACGTTACCTCATTCGTGCTTTGGCGATCGCCATGCTGGATGCTGCGCGCGAACGTTTGGTACCCACTGAATGAAAACACCCCGGCCTGGGCAAAGCGCGCCGCAGCCAATATCTACAGGATTGGTCACAACCACGACCAGACGCTGATTAGCTGCTGCTTCTGGGGCCCGGGATATCAAACGGTGACGGCATGCGCTGTTGACGAATCCAATTCGGCGAGATTCGATCTAACCCCATCAACAACAGTGGATTTCGGCCCCGGCGAAGCCATAATCTATGACGCGTTCTGCGACTTCCATGCTCAACTCCCTCCAGACCAGATCACGGTATCCATAAATCTAATCGGCACGTGGCCTCCGACCAAGCGCGATTCAAAGATCGTGGATCTTGATTCAGGGAGAGTTCTTGGGTCCGCCTCCAGAAGAAGCGAGCATGAATTCCAGCTCAGCAAAGCGATGCAAAGACTCGCGGAGCTGCGCGCAGATTGCGAGCTCAAGATGACGATTCCGCACTCAGTAGCTTAGCGATTTCTTGCATGCACTCATTGCGGGTCCGTTCACAGGCGATAGACCGGCGCATTGCCCGCACTCGCAGTGGCCAAAAGACCCAGCGCAGGTCACCGCGCTACCGCCTGCGCCGTGCAGGCGTCTGATGGCTGCGAGGGTCTGGGCAGGGAGGCTCAGAAGCACACGACACCAGGGGCGGTGCGCTTCAGGAGGCCCTGCTGGTGACCGATCCGGTCGACTCAACCGCCGTAGTCGAACGCCTGGGCGATGCGCACGCCGCCGAAGTCTTGCACCAGAACGACCACTTAGCCTGCCGCCTGATCCACGAACACACCGGCCAGGAGATCGACAAGATCGACGGCTACCTGGTGATTCTCGAGCGCCCGGTACAGGCCGCTGCCTTCGCGCTGGCCTACCCGCGCGGGCTGCGCGATTTCGCGAGCGAAGCCGGCCAAGCCCTGCGCGCCCGCGTCGGCATCCGCGTAGGCGAGGTCATGGCAAAGCAGAACAGCGCAGAAGACATCGTCCGCGGCGCCAAGCCGACCGAAGTCGAGAGCTAGGCGAACGGCCCAGCGCACAAGCGCCCCGAACCTCGGGTCTCAGGCTCATGCTATCGTCCGCTGGCCGCTTCAGGGCATAACAAGCACGTAAGGAAATCCAACATGAGCAAGCACGTTGACCTGCCGGATCTTGATCAGGACTGCAGCCTCGCGGCCTCTTCGGGCGAACTGAAGTCCACGCTCTTCATCTTTGCTGCGCGCAAGGATCCCTGCGTCGAGAGCGGCGGCATGGCCATGACCGGTCCGGAGGCCAATGCGGCCTCCACCGCGTTCATCTTCGCCGCCCAGCGCTGAGGGCTGACTGCAGGCCGCGCCCCCGCGGCGCGGCCTGCAGGTGCGCGCCATGCCGATGCAGAACCCGACCTTTCTCAACGCTCTGTCCGTCCAGGCTGAGGAGGCCTTTGCAGCCAACAGCGCGGATCCGCTGCGCGAGCTGATGCAGCGCTGCCAAGGCCGTCACGTGAGGACACGCCTGCGCCGCCTGCTGCTGCGTGAGCTTCTGCTTCTGCGCCACCGGCAGGACCATCTGCCCGCACGCTGCGCGCCGGGGGAATGGGTGCTGCATGAGTCCCCCGCGGTGCGCCTGCGGCTGATTACCCTGGCGCCAGAGACGCGCAGCTCGCGGGTCACCGAACCCGGCAGCTTCGTATTGGTCCCGCTTTCGCCTGTGGCGCGGGAAGATCGTTATCGACGCCTGGAAACCTCGGGCGAAGTCGTCAACGACGTGTTCGACTCGCGGCAGCAGCTGCACCACGCCGATGAAGCCGCGCTGGCTGACGGCTGTCTGCATTGGCTTCGCCCCGGTGTCGAAACCAGCTTCGACTGGCAGGTGCAGGGGCCTACGCTGTGTCTGCGCATTGACGGCCCGCGACAGCGGGGCTTCGTCTGGAGCTTCGATGCTGCAACCCACAAGGCGCAGATGATGTATCCAGCGCGGGTCAACGCCGCGCGCGAGCGCTTGATGTTGGACTTCCTGCTAGCTACCAGGCATCGCGGAGCGGAAGCCTTTGCTGAGCGTCTGCGCAGCGCGCCCGAGTACTTCCTGCGCTGGGCGGCGACCCAGGCCTGCAACAGGCTGGCCCCCGATCGCATCGAAGAACTTCTGGGCGCCGCCTCCGGCGATCCGCATCCGCAGATCGCTGCGCTGGCGCAGCGCGTGCAGGCCAGTCTGGAACAGACGCGAGCCGAAGCATGAGTCTCAAGCTCCACACACACGCTGAGCCCGCGATCTCGCTGCAGCAGTTCGTGGACTGGATCGAAGCGAACATCGACTTTCGCGAGCCCGAAAGCCTGCGCACGGCCGCCCAGCCGCTGCGGGCGCTAGCGCAGAACCCCCACTTTCTGGGCGATTGGATGCTGCAGGCCCATCTGCAGCAAGGCGATCAGTTCCAGGCCGGCAACTTCTACAACTATCAATCGCTGGTGCTGCGGGTCACCCCGGACTACCTGCTGCGTGCCAACTTCTGGCAGCCCGAAAACGCAGTCTCGAAGCTCTCACACCACGAGCGCCTCGCGTTCGGGTATGGCATTCCGCACAACCACAATTTTCACCTGCTCACCGTCGGCTACTGCGGCAGTGGCTACCTCACCGACCACTGGCGCTGGTCCGACCCGTGGACAGACCGCGCCATCGGTGAAACCGTGGATCTGCAGTACATCGCGCGTGAGCGCCTCGCCACTGGCGATGTGATGCTCTACCGCGCGTTCGAAGACGTGCACTCGCAGATCGCCCCGGAAACACTGTCGGTGTCGCTGAACCTGATGACGCACACACAGCGCGACACCGTGCCCCAGTACATGTTCTGCGAGGCCGCACGCACCGTCACGGGATTGGTTGGCTCGCCGCTGGATTCCCGGCTGCATCTGGCCGAATTGGCCCGTGCCCTGCTGCCAGAGCATGCCGAGTGGCACCTGCAGAACGTCGCGGCGACAGACCCCTCACCGCGCATGCGGCGCCTGGCCGAGGACGCCCTCGGGCGCAGGTTTATCGGCTGGCGCTGAGACGGCTCACGGGCGCGCATCAAGCACAAGTCGTTCGGCATTGAGGTGCAAGGGGCTATCGGCCTGCTCGACCTTGCCTGAGCCATTTGCACCGATCACGACGAACTCTGCCGGGTCGAGTTCAGCCCACACGCAAAAGTCGCGATCATTGATGGCGCCGGTATAGAAGGCGCCGAGCCCCTCGGACGCGCAGGCCAAGTACCAGGTCTGCGACAGGTGCCCTGCGTCCGTGAAAAGGACCTTGTACGCCTTTGCGTGACGCCTGTACTTCCAGTAGTTCCGGCTCGATCGTGCAGCCTGGAAGATGATGACCGCCGCGTCCGCGAAGAAAGACTGCCCGGTCAGCAGTTCTGTCATGCGCGACCTCAGCGTTTCGACGTTCTCCAGCTTCACCGCGCTCAGCGCATGCGCCCCGCACTCGTAGTGATACAAGCCGCTGGCCAGCCCTTCGACGTTCAGGCAGACAACAAACGCCTCGATCGGGTGGAGCCCACCGCCTGAGGGGCTCAGCTTGTGCCCCGCTGATAGGCCTGGAGCGATCTCGCGCACCCCGAGCATGCCGAAACTCAGGCGAAGCAGGCGGGCAAGCGCGTCCTTGGCAATCGCCGTCTGGACGCAGAACGCTCTTGATGTGCTCCTGTGCATGCACAGCTCAGCCAACGCGCTGTCACCCAGGTCATCCTTGAGCCATGTCCTGCTTGCGCCCTGGGGGTGCCGCCAGAACTGCTCCGGTGCCCGGCCATGGTTGGCGATGTGTCTTCGCAGGCGCTCGGGCGACGCCGTGCCCTGCTTCTCCGCCAAGGGGTCGTCGCTTGAGATGCCAGACCAGGCACTCATCGCGTGATAAAGCAGGCTGATGGGGTGCCATGCTGATCGACCCAAGCGTGCATCCTCGACCTCAAGCGCACCGTGTGCCCCCTCTACGTCGGCCGCAAGCAGCAGGCCTCGCTCCACCAGGCCAGCCAGCAGCGCTACCGAGACTCCAAGCCGCGCAAGCAGGGACTCGGTGGTGCTCCAGCGGTCTGCCGGAACCTCGCAGAGCAGCCCAAGCTCCTCGGCACCCAGGGCAATCCGCTTGCCCGTGATCGGGCAGAGCAGCTCGATCCTGATGCAGGAGCCGGGCTGCGGGCTCCCCGCCAATAGCGCCTTGAGGTCGATCTGCACTTCATCCCTTATGGCGATGAAGTGCAGATGACGCCTGCGCACACGCTCAGGCAACACCGAGTTCAAGCGAGTCCATCCCATGCATGCTTCGTACACAGACACGCGCGCACCCGTCGGGCGCCAACCTCTCCGCCATCAGACACTGAAGATAAGAATGGCCATGCGGCCATGCCCCTCAAGCTCGATCTCGCTGACCATCTGCCGCAGTGCTTCCGGGTCTGGCAAGGTGATCCCACCTTCACCCGGCAGAAGGTCGGCGTCGAATCCGTACTGGCCCAGCACTGCCGCGGGCTCACGCAGCAGGGATTCACGGAAGGCCACGTCATGGGCCAGACGGTTGACGAACTCCACGGTCTGATTGTTCTGCATCGCGCTGCACTCCTTGTGTGCCGCCGGGGTGGAAAGGAACCGAAGCCTGGGCGCCGGCGAACTGCCCGCTGGCCTCTTGAGAAACCTTGCTACGTGTCATTGTCGAGGGTGCAGGGACAGCACCCCCCTGGGCGAACCGTGCAACCTGCAGTCAGGATCAAGCCTCCCAAGGCTCCGGCCGCATATCCAGTTCAGTGCGCGAAGCATCGATGATGCCGAATCCGTTCGCGCCTATGACTATGCTGTCCAGAGGGTCTAGACCCGCCCACTGGACGAAATCCGCGTCGTTGACGGCTCCCGTGAAGAAAGCACCCAGGCCGAGGTCGGCCGCTGCCAGATAGAGCGTTTGCGACAGGTGGCCGGAATCCATGAACAACACCTTGTAGGCCTTGGCGTGCTTTCTGTACTTCCAGGTGTTTCTGGAAGCGCGCGCCACATGGAACACCAGCGCGTGCGCCTCTGCAAAATAGGACTGGCCGATGACGAATCGCTCGATGCAGCTTCGCAGTATCTCGGTGTCCACCGGACGCAGCAAGGCCAGCGCGTGCCTGCCCCACTCGTAGTGGTACAGCCCGCTTTCCAGCCCTTCGACGTTGACAACCAGTACATAGGGCTCGATGGGATGCAGGCCACCCCCTGACGCGCTCGTGCGCTTCATGGCGACGCAGTGCGGCGCAAGGGTTCGGGCACCCTGGGCAGCGAAGGCAGCGTGCAGAACCGCCCCGAACTGACCGAAGGGAAGCGTCAGGTCAGTGCGATAGGCGCGTCGGGTGGCGCGGTCACCCAGGAGCACGCTCAGCGCCGGCGACACGCGCTGCTCGCCCAGAGCGATCCTGACTGTGGCTTCCGGGTGCTCGGGCAGGTGCGGTGGCGGCGCGCCAAACTGCCGCATGCTTTGATCCATGCGCGCGCGCACCGCGTCGGGCGAGTGATCACGCACAGCTTCATCACCCAGCACGCCAGACCAACGCGTCGCTGCGTGATACGCCGCCGCCATGGGGAGCCAACCGCGAGCCTCGAGCTGAGCATCGGCTTCCACCAAGCCCTTGCACTCCGCTCGATCCGAGAGCAGGAGCCGCTTGTCCACCATCGAGAGGATCAGATCCATGTCGACATCAGCGGCCCGACACAGCGCCTCGGCATCGATCCACTCGCTGCGAGACACGCAGCTGAGCACACTGAACTCGCTCGCGGAAACCTCTGCTTGCGCACCAGAGACCACGCAGGTCGCCGTGGCTTCCACCCGGACAGCGAGACCTGCAGCGCCCATGAGCAGGCTCTTCAAATCAGGCAGCCGACGTTCGCTGATCTCGACCACGCTGCCGAAACGGCGCCGTACCTTCATGAACCGACTAGTCATCTGGATGCGAGGGCGGACTGTACCGCTCGCTGCACTTGCGCAACAAGCTCAGGGTTCGAAGTTGGATTCTCCTCGCGTCCTGTCCGAGACATGCTCGACACGGCTGCTGCTTAGCAGCCCCAGTAACACGCCACCGACAGCAGGTCGCATCGGCCGGGGTGGTGCCCTGGGCAATGGCGAAGCGAACGAGACTGCCGCACAATCGACCGCCTGAACGACGCCGGCGGGAGGCCGGGGTCGCCACGCGGGGCCGGGAGCCCGCTTGAGCTGCGCGGCCGCCTTGGGGGCGGTCCGCGCCGCCGCCGTGCGAGGAGCTGCGATACCGATGAACGCCCAGCTTGCACCGGAAGACCTCGGCACCGAACCCGCGCCCGACGGCGCGCGCGCGCTGCTGCGCAGCGTGGTCATTGCCGACCTCTGCGATTCCACCGCACTCGTTGAACGGCTGGGCGACGTGCGCGCCACCGAGCTGATCCGCGCCCACGACCGCCTGCTGCGCGGCCTGATCCGCGAGCACCGCGGGCAGGAGATCGACAAGACCGATGGTTTCCTGAGCCTGTTCGAGCGGCCCATCCAGGCCGTGGCCTTCGCGCTGGCCTACCAGCGCGGACTGCGCGCGTTCTCGCTGGAGCATGGCATTGAGGTCTCGGCCCGCATCGGCGTGCACGTCGGCGAGGTGATGACCTGGCAGAACGACCTGGCCGACGTCGCCAAGGGGGCCAAACCCACCGAGGTCGAGGGCCTGGCCAAGCCGGTGGCGGCGCGCCTGATGGGCATGGCCCTGCCCGGCCAGATCCTGCTCTCGGGTGTGGCCTACACCCTCGCCCATCGCGCCGAGGGCGAACTGGGCGCCGTACTGTCGCGCGTGCAGTGGAAAGCGCACGGCGACTTCCGCTTCAAGGGCGTGGCCGAGGCTGTGCCCGTGTACGAGATCGGAGAGGACGGCATCGCGCCCTTCAAGGCGCCCGCCTGGAGCGGAAAGGCGCATCGCGAAGTACCGCTGTGGCGCCGACCGGCAATGCTGGCCTTCGAGATGATTGCGCTGCTGCTGGCGGTGGCCCTGCCGGCCTGGCATTTCCTCACGCCCGCGCCGGCGATCGCGTTCGCGGAGCGCGACTGGGTGGTGCTGGCCGACCTGCGCAACCTGACCGGCGACCCGCGCTTCGACGACTCGCTGGACCAGGCTTTCCGCATCGGCCTGGAGCAGTCGCGGCATGTGAACGTGCTGTCCGATCTGCAGGTGCGCGACACCCTGCAGCGCATGCAGCGCGACAGCGACAGCCCGGTGGACCGCAGCATCGGCGCCGAGATCGCAATGCGTGAGGGCGCCCGCGCCCTGGTGCTGCCGACGCTGGCGGAAGTGGGGGGGCGGCTGCGCTTCACGGCCGAAGTCATCCACCCCAATACCCAGGCGACGGTGTACTCCGAGTACGCCGATGGGCGCGGCGCGGAAGCGGTGCTGCCGCTGGTGGACGAGGTGAATCGCAAGCTGCGCGGGCGCTTGGGTGAAGCCGTGGATCAGGTCAGTGAAGACTCGCGCGCGCTGGAACGGGTGACGACGCCAAACCTAGACGCATTGACCGCCTACACGCGGGCGCGCGCTTTACTGCTCGAACGCAAGCTGGACGATGCGATTTCTCTACTCAACGTCAGCCTTAGCATTGATACAGAGTTCGCGGCTGCGTCACTAGAACTCGCGGTCATCATGAACGATGCGATCAACAGGGAGGCAGCACTTACTCACTTGGAGCGAGCGCTGGCCAATCCTGATCGACTAACTCTTCGCCAGTTGCGGCACGCTTCAGCGATAAGGGCCACCTTAATCGACTCACCCGCTAGTGCAGTTGAAGCATGGCGGATGCTTACCGTCGAGTTTCCAGACTATCACGTGGGATGGGGTGGCTTGGCGTGGTATCAGTGGGTTCTTCTTGGCGACTCTAGTGCCGCGATTAATTCCGTGCAGAAGAACATCGACAGCCGCAACCCGAGGAGGAGCGGAGGGCACTACCTTTACGGCACTCTGCTGCTAGCCGAAAATCGTTTTCAAGAGGCCATTCAACAGTTCGAAGCGGCAGAGGCTCTTGGGCTAAAGGTCGAGAACCGTGCCTTCGCTGCGGCTTATGCGGCGCAACGCGACTTCAAGGGAGCTTCGCAAGTGCTTGAGCGAGGCACCGCAAGTAGCCTGACCTTGCGCTCCGGCGCTTACGCGTTGGCGATCGCAAGCCACCTTGCCGATAGGGGACGCATTGGGGAAGCCCGTGCGGTACTTCAAAAAGCTCGCCGGGAACTGCCGGAGGGGCTTGGAGCTGACCGCAGGACTCTTGCTGTCGCGCAAGCATCGCTTCTGGATGTGGAGGTGCAGAGCCCCTCCGAAGATTTGATCGAAGAGGCCTCTGAACTCATTGCTCAGGCGGCCGTTCCAAGTGATGATCGCTTGCTCACTCCATGGATGCGGACCTCCGCTACGCTTCTGTCACTTTGGGCAACTGCGCATCTGTCGGACTCAAGTCGTTTTGAGGACACGTCCAGTGTAGATGTGACTGACGATTTCCCTGAACTGAAGCAAAGGACAATGCTGGCTCATGCAAGAGCGCAGCGACTCAGCGGTCACCCTGAGCTAGCCGCAGCTTCGCTATCTCGGCCCTCATCCACGAAGCCGCTCTTCGCGACGCGGGTTGAGTTGATGAGGGCGCTGATTGAAGCGGGGGCACTGGATAAAGCTGAGGGCGAAGCCAAGTGGATTGCAGCGAATAGAGGGCTAGCATATGCGGAACCGCAGGCATTTCAGGCATTAGTGCCCTACAATGTCTTTTGGTCAACCCAAGCTCTTTTCGTTTTGGCTGAAATAGAAGCGCTGCGTTCAAATTGGAGCGGCGCAAGCGTTCGGCTGGAGGAGTTCCTAAACAGCGTCGACGAAGCACATATCGCCCCAAAACTCCGAAGGCGGGTGGGTGAACTTCGCTCCGAGATAGCTGAGAACGCCGCTCGAGAACACGAATCCGCGGATTCCACACCTTCGGCACACTGATACTCGCAACCACTCCCATGTGCTCTAGCCAAATGCACATGGGATGCCAATCGGCTCCAACAAGTCCTAATGGCACGAAATCAGCCTACGCAATGGTTTATCCGGGCGTTCTAAAAGCCTTTGATCGTCGGGACGAACATTGACATCGCCTCCCGGTACTGTGCGGTAGCCACGTCCCCCGCCAGCGCCTCAAACACCCCCTTGTCAGCCAAGGCCCTCGGTGCAAGACAGGCCGACTTGAGCTCGGCGATCACGCCCTGCGGCACGCCCACTTCTTCCAGTGCGGCCTGTGGATTCTTCTCGAAGCGGGCGCGGAAGGCGTCGTCACTGGCGAGGCGCTTGAGCAGGCTGAGGCCGGCTTCTTGCGGAAGCGATGCGGACATGTGAACCCCCTGTGGTTGTGGCTGCCGGAGTGTAGTCGAAACGCATCCAGCGTGAAGCACCTTCTTTCGTATCATTGCCGCCCACGCTCCCCGCTCCGGTGACCTGCCCATGTCCGACCCCACCCTGCTTGCCGCGCTGCTCTCCACTGCCCTGGCGTCCGGGGCGGCGGCCCCGCCGCGCGATGCCGCGCTTGCCGAGGCCCTTTCGGGGCTGTGGTGCTTCTCGCGCGACGAGGGCCGCAGCTGCTGGGCCTGGGAAGAAGTCACCGCCGATGGCGGTCTGCGGGTCTGGGGGCAGACACCCGATGGCTTGAACCGCTTCTGGTCCGAGGGGCGCTACACCGTCGAAGGCGTGGTGACCTGCGTCGAGATCACTGCCTCCAGCGAGCACGCGCCGCATGTGGCAGGCGATGCCTTTTGCGCCGAGGTGGTCCACGTCGATGAACGCGTCCACCGCTTCCGTGCGGTCGGCGGCACGCGCGAGACGGTGACCTACCGGCTGGCCGACACCGCCGAAGCGCCGCGCTTCGAAGACGCGCGCGCCAGCTTGGCACCCGCGCTCGTTTCGCCCTGAGGGCTTGCGCTGCGAGGGCGCGCGGGCACTGCGACGGCACGCGCTGCACCTGCGCGGCATGGCCGCGCTGGCGGCAAGCCTGGCGGGCGCTGCAGATTCGCCAGATGCGCGCCGACGCGCCGCAGTGCGCAGCCGCGCCTGCGCAGCCCGGGCGCTTTCCGCGAGCTTGCACTTCAGCAGCCCACCCGAACGAAGCGGCGCACCGCTACCATTCCCCTCCCACGTTTTGCGAATGAACCCCATGCGCCTACGCCGTTGTCATGCCCTGCTGATTGAACCCCGCGAGGTTCGCGAACTCGACCTTGAGGCGCTGCTGATGGGCCAGCCTCGTCTGCGCAGCACGCGGCGATGGATTGCGCTGGCCGCCCATATCGACGACGAGATCGAGCTGAGCGCCGAGCAGCTCGCGGCGCTGGGCGACATCTCCAGCGAAGACGCGGTGGAGCACGCGGCGCTTGCCGAACGTTTTGGCGCCGCACTGATCGACAGCCTGGTGGCGCAGCGACTGCTGCTGGCCGCGGACGAGTCCACCGAGGCCGATGCCCCGCTGCGCGCCGACGCCGCAGTGCGCAGTGGCCACTGGCGCGGCCTGGCGGCGGTCATGCATCGACACCTGCGCTGGCGCGGCGTCAACAGCGAAGAAGCGCGCACCTCGGGCGCGCTGGGCAATAGCGACCAGGAGATCCTGGAGCGCCTGGGCACGCCGCCCGAGGTCTCACGCGCGCGCGCCAGCGCGGAGGCCGCACAGCCCCTGCCTGCCCCGGCAGCCAATGTGCTGCCCAACAGCCCGCTGCGTGCCACCTGCCGCAACTTCGATGCCTCGCTCCGGCTGCCGCTGGAGGCCCTCGCCACAGTGCTGCACCGCGTGTACGGCGCGCAGGGCCGCAGCGTGGTGTCGGGCGTGCCGGTGCTGAAGAAGAACAGCCCCTCGGCCGGCGGCCTGCACCCGGTGGAGGCCTATCTGCTGGTGCGCCATGTCGAGGGGCTGGCGACCGGCCTCTACCACTATCGCCCTGACACCCACGCCCTGGAGCCGCTGCAGCCCTTGAGTGACGAAGAGGCCGCACGCTGCGCCAGCCTGTTCGTGGCGCACCAGCCCTGGTTTGTCGATGCACACGTGCAGGTGATCCTGGCGGCGCGATTCCGTCGCAACTACTGGAAGTACCGCAACCACGCCAAGGCCTACCGCGCGGTCATTCTCGACTCCGGCCACCTCTCGCAGATGCAGTACCTGGTGGCCACCGAGTTGGGCCTGGGCGCCTTCATCACCGCCGCCGTCAACGAGGGCGACATCGAAGACGCCTTCGGGCTCGACCCCATGCAGGAGGGGGTGATCGCCGTCACCGGCTTCGGCTGGCGCGGCGAGCGCATGGAGGTGCTGGAGTTCGACCCCTTGAAGCAGGTGTGGCCGGCATGGACGGCCGAGCCGCAGGGCTGAGAGCATGTGAAAAAACCATCCGCCTACTGCGGCCGCCTCTGGACGTCCGTGGCGGCAGCGCGCTCCGCGAATTCCGCGGTCATTTGGCTCGCCAAACTCCCTTGAACTCACGTCGCGCGCTTTGCCACGAACGCCCAGAGACGCCCTCGCTACGGCGTCTTGGTTTTTTCACACGCTCTGAGCGCCGTCGCCGCCCTGCCTGCCCGTTTCGAGCCGGGCGCGTTCTGCGCCGGGTTCTGTTCTGCCCCTGACGCGCCTGCGGCCAGGGTTTTCATCTCAGAAATCCAGGAGGTTTCCATGTCGCAGTTCGATGCCCTGAACCACTCCTCGCTTGATCTTTCCGCGCACGCCTTCGACCGCTCAAGCGCCGCCGATACCGGCACGCCGCCACAGCAGGCGCCGCGGCCACGCTTGAGCCAACAGCAGGCGCTGGAGCTGGTGCGTCTGCTGGCCAGCAGCGACAGCTTTCGCGCGCTGACGCTGAACCACCCGCAGCAGGCGCTGGAGCAGCTGGGCCTTGCGCCGGAAGTGGCCCTGCGCCTGCTGGAACCCAGCGCCGCCACCACCTGCCGCCTGGCCGACAAGGCCGTGTTCGCCGAACTGCTGGACGCGATGCAGGCCGGCGCTACGGCGTATCGCATGGATATGTCCGTGCCGCAGATCCGCATCCGCTGAGTTCCGGGACACGGACAAGAGCGAGGAGAGGCGGGGCAGCGCGAGCTGCCCCGCCGCCCTCGGGAACATCGAACCTGGGAGGCTGAGCCCGAGCCGACGGCTCTGGCACGAGGCGCGCTCGGCGGCATCGGTACGCCCAGGCCCCCGCCGACGCGCTACGCGAAGGAAAGCCTGGGAATGTCCATCGCCATCGCGACACTGGTGGCCTGGCTTTGCACGTGCTGCAGCAGCGCAGCGAACACCGCCCTGTCCGCCAGCTGCCGCTCGCGCAGGCACTTGCGGTCGAGCATGCCGATGACCTCGGCCGGCACGCCCATCGACAGCAGGGCCGTCGCCGGATCGGCGGCGTAGATCGCGCGGAACGCATCGTCCTGTGCCAGACGCGCAAGCAGGGCCTGACCCTGGGCCTGGCTCAGCGAGCGCGTCGGAGACGCTTCCAGCTGCGCTTCGCAGGCGGTGTCGAGGGTCTGGTTGTGGGCTGTGTACTGGTCCATGGGTCAAGTCTCCGGATTCAACAGAAGGTAGGAATGCAGGGCAGCGAACAGCCAGGCAGCGGCACTGATGCGAGACACCGCCTCAAGACAGCCGGATCTGCGGAACGATGAAGAACAGGGCGCGTCGAACCGAATCGTCCGCCAGCTGCGGCAGCAGTTCGGCGAAGCGCTGCTTCGAGGCGAGCTTGCACACCGAGTTGGCCGAGCCTTCCACGATCGACCTCGCACGGTCTGCAGGCACCCCAAGCTCACGCAGGGCCGCCGCGCAGTCCACCTCAAACAAGGCGCGAAAGTCATCGTCCTCGGCAAGCCTGGCGACCACGGCGACGCTCTCGTCGACCGTCAGTGCGGCCCGCTCTGACTCGCGGCGGGCCGAGGCCTTGCTGGAACTTGAATGCGATGCGGTGCGCGACTCGGCGCGTCGATCTTGTCTGATGATTTCCATGCTCTGGCCTCGTTTGGACGGTTCAGTCGAGGATATCGCAGGTGCAGATCACAAGCGGCAGCAGAACCCGGTGCACCGCACCGCTGTGCAGACAGGACGCTGCCCTGCCAAGACTGCAGGACGGAGCCGCAGCGATCAGCGGTAGGCGACAGTTGGGACGATCATCATCATCGCGACCATGGTCTCCCGAGACTGCATGTCCTGCACCAGCGCAGCGAACACCGCCTTGTCCGCCAGCTGCCGCTCGCGCAGGCACTTGCGGTCGAGCATGCCGATCACCTCAGCCGGCACGCCCATCGACAGCAGGGCCGTCGCCGGATCGGCGGCATAGATCGCGCGGAACGCATCGTCCTGCGCCAGACGCGCGAGCAGGGCTTGGCCCTGGGCCTGGCTCAGCGAGCGCGTCGGGGACGCTTCCAGCTGCGCTTCGCTGGCGGTGTCGAGGGTCTGGTTGTGGGCTGTGTACTGGTCCATGGGTCATATCTCCCGAGCGGATTGAAATGGTTTGAAGTGGTGGCCGCGGCTTAGCGCCAGCCTGTTCGTGGGGCACCAGCCCTGGTTTGTCGATGCGCATCTGCAGGTGATCCTGGCGGCGCGATTCCGTCGCAACTACTGGAAGCACCGCAACCACGCCAAGGCCTACCGCGCGGTCGTTCTAGACTCCGGCCACCTCTCGCGGATGCAGTACCTCGTGGCCACCGACTTGGGCTTGGGCGCCTTTATCACCGCCGCCGTCAAAGAGGGCGACATCGAAGACGCCTTCGGGCTCGACCCCATGCAGGAGTGCGCGATCGCCATCACATGCTTCGGCTGGCGGGGCGGGCGCATGGAGGTGCTAGAGTTCGGCCCGCTGAAGCAGGTGTGGCCGGCATGGACGGCCGAGCCGCAGGGCTGAGCGCCGTCGCCGCCCTGCCTGCCCGTTTCGAGCCTGGCGCGGCCTGCGCCGGGTTCGGTTCTGCCCCTGACGCGCCTGCGGCCAGGGTTTTCATCTCAGAAATCCAGGAGGTTTCCATGTCGCAGTTCGATGCCCTGAACCGCTCCACGTTTGATCACTCCGCGCACGCCTTCGACCGCTCAACAGCCGCCGATGCCGAGACGCCGCCGCAGCAGGCGCCGCGGCCACGCTTGAGCCAGCAGCAGGCGCTGGAGCTGGTCCGTCTGCTGGCCAGCAGCGACAGCTTTCGCGCGCTGACGCTGAACCACCCGCAGCAGGCGCTGGAGCAGCTGGGCCTTGCGCCGGAAGCGGCCCTGCGCCTGCTGGAACCCAGCGCCGCCACCACCTGCCGCCTGGCCGACAAGGCCGTGTTCGCCGAACTGCTGGACGCGATGCAGGCCGGCGCTACGGCGTATCGCATGGATATGACCGTGCCCACAGTTCGCATCCGCTGAGTTCCGGGACACCGACAAGAGCGAGGCGAGGCGGGGCAGCGCGAGCTGCCCCGCCCGCAGTCGGGAACGTCGAACGTGGGAGGCTGAGCTCGAACCAACGGCTCTGCGACCTTCCGGTGCACCGCACTGCCGTGCAGACAGGACGCCGCACCGCCAAGTGATCGGGAAACTCAAGCACTGACAGCACGGTTGTCGAGTCGGACGATCTGGCGTTGAGTTGAGCTTGCACGTAGCCCCGAGCCGCCGTGATGCGGCAGCGGCAGGCGCCGCTTCACTTCTTGGATTGAAGCGCGCGGCTGCCCGCCCACCTGCAGCTCAAGCAAGCGCAGCAGAGTTCTACTTTATGTTCGGCTGCCTCATGGTCATCGCCAGAAGAAATGCTTGCCCATTTATGTCTTCAAGCAACGCCTGGAAAGCCTCTTTGGGTGCCAGCTGCCGCACCTCCCGGCATTTGGGTGGCAAGCTCTCGATGGTGGCGATCGGGATACCAAGTTGCGCCATCGCCTAGGCAGGATCCCGCTCAAAGAGCGCTCTGACATCATCCTGGCTCGCGAGGGCCCTGCAGAGAGCAACCCCCTCAGATTGACTGAGCATTGGCTTGCAGGGCAGGTCGAGCGGTGCATCGCTTGCAGCATCGAGCGTCAGGATGTGGGTTGTGAACTGATCCATGGGTGGAACCTCCTCGGGCATACTTGCTTGTTGAATTCAAGGGCGCTCAATCATTTATGCAGGCCAGCTGCGCCTAGGATCAGCACTCAAGGTTGTCGAACGTCGCCGCCCGCAAACCCCGGCGGCAGGGCTTACAACCGAACCCGGGGCACCATCATCTGCATGGCAGTGAATATCTCGTTCGCGCTGGTTTCCTTCAGCGCCGCCTCGAAGTCCCGTTTCGGCGCGAGGCTGCAGGGCTCAAGGCATGAGGGGCAGAGTCTTGCGATCTCCTCGGGCGCCATGCCCATTTCGATCAGTGCGGACTTCGGGCTCGACTGAAACAACGAGCGGAACGCGTCGTCCCGGGACAAGCGCCGCAGAAGCTCGGTGCCCTGATCCAGTGACAGCATCCCTGCCCCTTCTCGCTTGGGCTCGATAGGCAGCTGCCCCTGCCGCTCCGGCTGCGAACCGCTCGCAGGCTGCTCCTTGTCACGCAGCACGTCGAACGTCTGCATAGAGGGTACTGGCTGGTCCATGGGTCGAATCTCCAAAGCGGATTGAAATGGTTTGAAGGGGTGGCCGCGGCCTGCCGCAGATCGGTGTCTGCCCAGCGAAGTGCGGAAGCGGCAATGCAAGCGCAGCCCCTGCGGAGCGTAAGCCAGCCCGATGCGCGAGGGTGAGCTCCGGGCTGTCATTTGCGCCGCCGAATCGTGCGGTGGCTCGCATATCCTGACATGGGTCGATCCGGGGGCTTGCTGTTAGCCAACCTATTCAAGCTCTCTGTCAGCGGCGCTCGGCGCCACCCGCACGGCGTCGCCGTTGCCCCTCTCGCATGCATGCACTGAAGAGTCCACGTGCGACGCATGAGACGTGGCGAGCGCGGTGCGATGGGGCACACTTGGCGATTCGTTCTGTGGGAGGTCTGTGGCGTGGCGATCAAGCGGTGCAAATTGGTGGTGCTGCAGCTTCGAGAAGAGCGTGCGGTGGATCTGGAAGCCCTGCTCTCGGGCGCGCCCAGCGTGGTTGCGCGAAACCGCTGGGTGGCCCTGGCGGCACATCGGGATGGCGAGGTGGAGCTGGATCAGAACGAGATCGCCCTCCTGGGTGCGGTCACGTCGCTGCATGGTTCGGAAAGAGCCGCCCTGGAGGCGCGCTTTGGCGCGGCGGCGGTGCAGCGGTTGCTGGATGAGCAGCTGCTCTGGGACGCCGCCACGCAGGCTTCGCCCGAGCCCTCCATCCTCGATGACTGGCACCCCTTGTCGGCGGTGGCCCATCGGCACTCGCGCTGGGCCGGGGTGGACACAGGCGCGGCGGCCGAGCAGTTGGCCCGTTCGGGGCAGCGCCTGACCGATGCACTGGGCGAGGCACCGCCCACCGTGGCCGAACCCGCAGCGACCTCGGCCCGGATCGACTTGCCGTCGGTGTCGCAGGGCGCGCTGGCCGAGCTGTGCCGCAGGCGCGTGACCTGCCGCAATTTCGATGCGGGCCGACCTGTCGCGCTGAAGACGATGTCGCGGGTGTTGGCCGGCACCTACGGCGCCATCGGTGAGTTCGCGATGGCGGGCGTGCGGGTGGTCAAGAAGCCGGTCGCCTCGGCCGGCGGGCTGCACGCCATCGAGCCCTATGTCATCGCGCAGCATGTGGAAGGCCTGCGGCCTGGGCTGTACCACTACAACGGCATACAGCACAGCCTGGGCCCGGTGCAGCTGCTTGAGCCTGTGGCGCTGCGGGCGCTGCTGAGCGAGGCGCTGGCCGGCCAGTTCTGGTTCGAGAACTGCCCGGTGTTCGTCGTTCACGTCGCACGCTTCGGACGCAACTTCTGGAAGTACCGTCGCCACGCCAAGGCGCTGCGCGCGCTGACGCTGGATTCAGGCCACCTCTCGCACCAGCAGTACCTGGCGGCCACCGAGTGCGGCCTGGCGGCGTTCATCACCGCAGCCATCAATGACCACACGCTGGAAACCGCCTTCGGCCTCGACCCGATGCAGCAGGGCGTCATGGCCATCAGCGGCTTCGGCTACCGCGGTGGCGCGATGGAGAACCTGGAGTTTGATCCCAACACCGTGGCGTGGGAGAACTGGGTGACCGAGGCGGCGGGGATGGAGTGAAAAAAGCGCCGCGCGTGAAGCCGCGCGGCGCTCTCATCCACGATCAACTGCAAGGTCAGCGTAGGCATTCGAGCCTCTCTCTGAGCCGAGCCTAAAGTGGGTCGACCATGGAATCTCAGAGAGACCCGTGACCCGCTGAAGCACCACTGGCAGCCGTGGCGGAGCGAGCGCCTAGCGTCTGCACGGCGCTCAGCTCTCTAGACTCGGACATCTGAACCTTCAGATGGTGGATCGAAAACGACATGGCCAGCCGGAAGGACTCGCCGCCGATGTCGGAAAGAATCTTCTCGAAGACGGCCTTGGGGGCTGCTTCCTGAGGCGACAGGCAACGGGGAGACAGCTGCATCATCTGCTGCGGGGAAAGGCCGATCTGCCGCAGGCCTTCAATAGGATTACGCGCGAACAGCGCGCGGAAGTCATCGTCCCCTGCCAGTCGACGGATCAGCGATTCGCCCAGGGGGCCGTCCAGAAGTACGTTGCTCATTTCTTGGCTCCAGAGTTTAGTTAGGCATCGGCGTGATAGGTACGTTTCAGGAATGATCCGAGAGTCTCCTTGACGCCGACGCCTCGCGAGTGTGCCACGCGTGCAGAGGATGATTGAAGGGAGGACGGGCTTTTTGTAGGAGCGAGATTGCTCGCGACCCGAAAGGTGGACGCAAAGCGCAGGCTGCGGTCGCCTGCAAGCTGGCTCCTACGAGAACCGCGCGCGGACCAATTCAGGCTTCTTCTAGAACACCTGTACCGCGGTTCGGGGCTGGGGCGTTCTGGGGCTTTCCGCGAGGCTTGAGGAAACCGAAGGCTGCGGCTTCAGGCCCATCGCCACCTGCCCAAGCGCCCTGCCCTGTGCCACCCTGCGCCGATGCATCACGACTGGACGACCCTGCCCCTGGGCGCCGGTGGGCGCAGCCTGATCGAGGCCAGCGCTGGCACCGGCAAGACCTGGACGATCGCCGTGCTCTACCTGCGCCTGCTGCTGGAGCAGGGCCTGTCGCCGCGCGCGATCGTGGTCACCACCTTTACCGAAGCCGCGGCGCAGGAGCTGCGCGAGCGGCTGCGTCGGCGGCTGCTGTGGGCGGAGACGCGGGCTGCGGGTTTCGTGAGCGCGATAGACCGCGGAGACTCACTGGGCCCCCGCCTGCGCGGGGGCGACGGGGAGGAAGTGGCTTCGGTGGGCTTGACTGCAGATCACGCGCGCGACGACGCACCCGCCGCCGACCCCGCCCTCGATTGGTTGCATGCGCGCTGGCGCACGCCCGGCGCCGTCGCGCGCGATCTGCAGGCGCTGCGGCTGGCGCTGGCCGAGCTGGAGCACGCGCCGGTCAGCACCCTGCACGGCCTGTGTCGGCGCATCCTGGCCGAGCAGCCTATCGAAGCCGGAGCGGACTTCCGCGCGGCCGAGCTGGTGTCCACCGAGAGCCTGCTGGATGAGCTCAGCGCGGATCTGTGGCGGCGCCTGCAGCAGGGCTCGGAGGACGAGCCGCTGTATCGGCTGCAGTTGATGACCGGCAGGCCGCTGTCGCTGGCCCAGCTGCGCGGACTGCTGAAGTCGACGCTGATGGCTGGCATCGAGGTCGAAGCGCCTGCACTGCCGATCGAGGACACGACCGCTGCGGCCTTGGCGCAGCCCGACGCCGCGCGCGCGGCGCAGCTGCAGGCGGTGGTCGACAATGCGGCGCTGTTCAACAAGCGCGCCAAGCTGCATCGCGCGCTGGCCGCGCTGGCGCAGGTCCTGGACCCCGCGCGCAACACGCAGGGCCTGCCGGCCTGGCAGTGCCTGAGCGCGGACGAGATCGAGGGGCTCGCGAATGCGCGTGCGCTCACCGCGGTCAGCAAGCTCGGCAAGACGCACGCCGGGCTGCTGGCCGCGACCGAATTCGCAGCCACGCTCTGCGAGCCCGTGCTGGCGCGCATGCAGGCGGCGCCGCAGGCCTTTCTGCATGCATTGGCCGCCGCCGGGCGCGCGCGCATGAATGCGCTGCTGCAACTGCGCCGGCAGCAGAGCTTCGACAGCCTGCTGGAGAGCGTGGATGCCGCACTCGCGCGCGAAGCGCAGGCGGCAGGCGATTCCGGCCGGCGGCCGCTGGCCGACACTCTGTTCGCGCAATGGCCGGTGGCCCTGGTCGATGAGTTCCAGGACACCGACGCCCTGCAGTTCGGCATCCTCGATCGGCTTTATCGCGACAGCGCGGGCGGCGAGCGCGGGCGGCTGGTGATGATCGGCGACCCCAAGCAGGCGATCTACCGCTTCCGCGGCGGCGACATCCACGCTTACCGGCGCGCGGCCGAACAGGTCGACGAGCACCTGAACCTGGCGGTGAACCAGCGCTCGTCGACGGCGCTGGTGGCCGGCTGCAATGCGCTGTTCGCGCTCGGCGGCGCGGCGCTGTCGGCGGATGTCGATCACGACATCCGCTACCTGCCCGTGCAGGCCGCGGGCCGCGCCGACGCCAAGCCCTATCGCATCGGCGGCAGCGCACCCGAAGCGGCGCTGGTGCTGCATTTCCAGGCCGATAGCGCCGGCGGCCAGGACGCGCGTCGACAGGCCGCGCTGCGCGCCTGCGCCAGCCAGATCGTCGAGCTGCTGAACGATCCCGAACACACGCTGGACGACCGCCGCATCGGCCCGGCCGACCTCGCCGTGCTGCTGCCGCGCGCGGCCGACATCGCGGACCTGCGTCTGCTGCTGGAAGCGCGCGGCGTGCCTTGCGTGGCGACCAGTCGCGACAGCGTGCTGGCCGGCGACACCGCGCGCGAGCTGCAGGTGCTGCTGCACGGCGTGGTGCATCCGGGCGATGCCGGCGCCCTGCGTGCAGCCGCGGCGACGCGGCTGTGGGGCGCGCGCTTCGCCGAACTCCGCCGCTGGCGGGACGAGCCCGAGGGCCTGCAGCAGGTGGCGCTGCGCTTCCGCGGCCTGCAGGCGCTGCTGATCGAACGCGGCGTGGCCGGGCTGATCGAGGCCCTGCTGGAACAGATCGCCGAACGCGCGCTGTCGACGCGGCGCGGCGAGCGCCTGCTGACCGACCTGCGTCATCTGGGCGAGCTGCTGCAGGAGGCCAGCGAAGACCTCGGCGGCCCCGAGGAACTGCTGGCCTGGCTGCAGCACCAGCGCGAGGGCGCGGCCATCGACGAAGCCGCCGCCGACGAGCGCCAGCTGCGCATCGAATCGCAGCAGCCGCGGCTGCGCCTGCTGACCCTGCATGCCAGCAAAGGCCTGGAGTTTCCGATCGTGTTCCTGCCGCTGATGTGGGCCAATGGCGCGGGCGCTGATCGCGCGCCCTGGCGGCGCAGCGACGCGCACAGCGCACGTCCACGCCTGAGCTATGCGGACGACGCCAAGGCGCAGCAGCAGGCCGATCTGCAGGACGAGCGCTTCCGCCTGCTCTACGTGGCGCTGACCCGCGCGGTGCATGCCTGTCATGTGTATGCGCTGGACCCGCTGCGGCCGAAGCGCGCGGGCTGGAACGTCCAAGCGCATCAGGGCGTGGATGCCGCACCGCTGGACGTGCTGCTGCAGCGCCTGTTCGAAGCGCGGCCGGAGCTTGCTGCGGCCTTGAAGGTGGGCGAAGCACCGGCGCTTGAACCTGTCGGCCTGCGCGCGGCGTGGCCCGCTGTCACGCGCACGCGCTACGCCGCGCCTGAAGCCGCCGAGTCACCGCGGCGCGCGCGCGAGTTGCGGCCGCTGCCGGCGCGCGCGCCCGAAGCCAAGCACAGCTTCACCTCGCTGAGCCGCGCCGGGCGCGCGCAGAGCGAGATCGTGCTGGATGCGGAAGCACCGGCGCAGGACGAGTTCCTGCCGGTCGAGACGGCAAGCGTCGAGAGCGATCCACTGGAGCCGCCGCACCCCGAGCTGCTGGCGCTGGCCGGCCTGCGCGGCGCGGGCTTCGGCAACGCCCTGCACAGCCTGCTGGAGCTGCGCGCGATTGGTGTCTCACTGCGGCAGCAACGGGAGCATGTGCAGAGCACACTGGCCGGCGCCGGCCTGCGCACGCGCGACTTCGAGCCGCTGGGGCTGGCAAGGTTCAGCGAGCGGCTGGCGCAGCGGCTGGATGCCGCACTCGCCGCGCCCTTGGGCCTGCAGCAGGCGCCGCGGCTGGCGCTGGGCGATGTGCCGGCACAGGATCAGCGCGCCGAGCTGGGCTTCGACTTCGCCCTGCCCGAGATCGCGCTGGCGGATCTCGCTGCGGCCTGCGCGCGGCACGGCGAGCCAGACCTGGTGCCGCATTCCTCACGCCGGGTGGCGGGCCTGATGAGCGGCAAGATCGATCTGGTGTTCCGCGCCGGTGGCCGCTTCCACGTGCTCGACTACAAGGGCAACTGGCTGGGCGAGCGCGTGGCCGACTACACGGGCGAACGCCTCACCGCGGCGATGGACCACAGCCAGTACCGCTTCCAGGCCCTGCTGTACACGCTGGCGCTGGACCGCTACCTGCGGCAGCGCCTGGGCGATGCGTACGGGCGTGAACAGCAGCTCGGCGAATGCGTGTATCTGTTCCTGCGCGCGGCCGGGTTGGCCCCCGGTGCGGGCGTGTGGCGGCAGCGCTTTGCGGCGGACCTGATCGAGTACGCGCAGGCGGCGCTGGCCGGGGCTTGGCTCACGGAGGTGGCGGCATGAGCGCGGCGTGGGACGCCGCCGGTCGCTTCGACTTCCGGCGCCGGCTGGGCGAGGGTTTCGACGGCGAGGACGGCGAGCTGCGCGCGATCGATCGCGCGGTGGCGCGCTGGGTGCTGGCGCACGGCGGCTCGATGCTGCTGGCGCGGGTTGCGGCCGCGGCCAGTCGCGCCGAGGGCGAAGGCGACAGCGTGCTGGTGCTCGCAGGGGACGGCAGCGGGCGCTTTATCGCGCCGCTGGACGAAGACGCCTTGGTCGAGCTGGCAAAGGAAGCGCTGGTGGCGAGCGTCGAACAGGCGGCGCAGATGGCGACCGAGGGCGATGCAGATGCGGGGGCGGCGGCGCTTGGCTGGGCTTTCGTGCTGGACGGCGTGCAGTTCTATCTGCGCCGGAGCTTTGCGCATGAGCAGGCCTTGGCGGGGATGTTGCGGGCGCGCCGTGAGGGTACGTGTGCGGCGGGGAGCGGGACCGGGGCGGGTTCGGGCTTCGGTGGGTCAAGACCCACCCTATGGGATGCCGAGGCTGCGGCGGGGTCGGGCAAGACGCGGATCGAGAACGAGGCGGGGTCGAGCAGGGCGCTGATCGAGAACGAGGCGGGGTCGAGCTTCGGTGGGTCAAGACCCACCCTATGGGATGCCGAGGCTGCGGCGGGGTCGGGAAAGGCGCGGATTGAGACCGGGGCGGGGTCGGGATTCGGTGGGTCGAGACCCACCCTATGGGATGCCGGAGGCGCGGGCGGGCTGGGCGGCGATGCGCTTGAGAGTTGGATCGACCCGCTGTTCGCCGGCGATCGCAGCGCGGCGGTGCGAGCGCAGCGCGCGGCGGTGGCGGGCTTCGCGGATCGCCGCCTGTTCGTGCTGACCGGCGGGCCGGGCACGGGCAAGACCACCACGGTGCTGCGCATGCTGCTGCTGCGTCTGCGCGCGCACCAGCAGCGTTTCGGCGTGCTGCCGCGGCTGCGGCTGGCCGCACCCACTGGCAAGGCGGCGCAGCGGCTGGCGGAGAGTCTGCAGAGCGGGGCCAGTGCGCTGCGGGCGCAAGGGCTCGCGGTCGACTGGGCGCCCGCGCTCGATCACGTACTCGCCGCCGAGGCCGGCACCCTGCATCGCCTGCTCGGCAGCCGCGGGCCGGCGCGCGGCCATGCCTGGCATCGCGGGCGTCGGCTGCCGCTGGACCTGCTGGTGATCGATGAGGCCTCGATGGTCGATTTGGCCGTGCTGCGCGCCAGCGTCGAGGCCCTGCCCGAGTATGCGACGGTGCTGCTGGTGGGCGACGCCGAGCAGCTGGCCTCGGTCGGCACCGGCTCGGTGCTGCGTGATCTGGTCGAGGCGCTGCAGCAGGATCCGCGCGGCGATCTGGTTCGGCTGCAGCACAGCTTTCGCGCCGAGGCCGCGCTGCAGCCCTTGAATTCGGCGATCGCCGCGGGCGATGCCGGCGGCTTTGCCGAGGCCGCCGCGCACGCAGGCGGAGCCTTCGCGCTGCGCGCGGTCAAGGACGCGCGCGGTCTGCAGTCCGCCCTGGTGGATCATGCGCAGCAACTGCACCTGGCGCTGGAGGCAGGCCAGGTGTTCGCGTCGCTACCGCTCGATGAGGCCGCGCGGGCACAGGCGATCACGCGCGCGCACGCCGCCCTGCGCGAGACCCAGCTGCTGTGCGCCTTGCGTCAGGGCCCGTTTGGCGCACTCGCCTGTGACGCGGCGATCGATGTCGCCTTGAAGCGCCGGCTCAGTCTTCCCGAAGGCCAGGCCTGGTATCCGGGGCGCGCGGTCATCGTGCTGCAGAACGACTACGCCGCCGGCCTGTTCAACGGCGACATCGGCCTGTGCCTGCGCGCGGCCGATGGCAGCCTGCGGGTGTGGTTCGAAGCGCGCGGTGTGGAGGCTGCCGGTCTTCGCGGGCTGGCTCCCGGCGCCCTGCCCCTGCACGGCGGCGGCTTCGCGCTCAGCGTGCACAAGAGCCAGGGCAGCGAGTACGGCGAAGTCGCCCTGCTGCTGCCGCCCGATCCCGAGCACCCGATCCTCGGCCGCGCCCTGCTCTACACCGGCGCCACCCGCGCGCGCCGCGCGCTGTCGCTGTGGAGTACCGAAGCCGCGCTGCGCACGGCGCTGTCGCGCCCAACCCAGCGCGTCAGCGGGCTGGCGGCGCGGCTGCTGGCGGGCTGACGATGTGCCCGAGAACGCGCAGGGCCGCCAGGTGCGCCGGGCCTTTCGACGCGACACGTGCGCATGCCGCTGGCGTTGCTGCATGCGCGGCGTCACCGGTGTCCGTTGATCAGCAAAGGCGACGCACGCATGCCGCAGGCTTCGCTGCATGCGCGGCGTCTCTCTCGGTTGTTGAACCGATCGGCGCCGCGCATCCGACCTTGCGCCCGGGGAAAGCCGAGCGCCACGCGGAGCCCGCAAAACCGTGCGCTGACATCAGCAGTCTTGCGGGCAGTGCGCTCAGCCGGCTTCGGCGAGCTGCTTCAGATTCGCCAGCCCCGCTTCGAAGTCCGGGCCGACGAGATCGTCCATGAACAGCCCGAACCAGCGGTTGATCGGGTTGCCGCCCATGTCGCCCTCGTTGCTCCAGGACAGGCGCACGCCACTGCCGGAGGGTTCGATCCGCAGCACACCCTTTGACTCCATGCCGAACTCTGGAAAGCGCAGCACGTAGTCGATGCGTTCGCCCGGGACAGCCGCGGTGAACTCCATCGACCCGTTGCCTTCGGTCACGCTCTGCCACGACCAGCCGGCGCCCAGGCCCGACTCCGGGCCGGTGTACTCGATCCGCATGGCCGGATCGCGCGCGTTCCAGGCCGACCAGCGTTTCCACTCGCGCGGTGAGGCGATCAGCGCGAAGACCTCAGCGGCCGGTGCCTCGATCTGCACCGCGCGTTCGACCTTGAACGCGGAAGGCAGGGCGAAGCCTGCCGCGACGAGGCCGCAGATGACGAGCACCAGACCGGCCAGCAACTTCAAAACGAGTTTCATTGGAGCTCTCCCCCCGGAAGCGTTCAGCAGCCTAGCAGCCCAGACCGTCTTGGGCACGCCGCGTGCGCGCATCCGACGGCCGCAGCGCTGGCGCCTTCTGGCCGCGCATCGCGCGCGCAAGCTGCTACCGTTGCCGCGGCCCCGACCGGAACCCGAGCGATGTCGAGACTGTTGTTCTGCCTGCTGTTCGCCTGGGTCACTCCGCTCGCGGCGCAGGAGGCCTCCACGCCACCCGCTACACCGGCCGATGCCGCGGTGCTCGATCCCGAGGCGATTCAGACCGCGAGCGCGCCAAGCGCCGAAGCCGCTGTCGAGATCAGACCCGCGCCGGAACCGCCGATCGATCTGCTGCCCGCGCACATCGATGGCCTGGTCGAAGCCCTGCGCCGCGAGCACCTGCTGCCGGGCGTCACCCTGGCGGTCGTGCGTGCGGACGCGCCCGAGCTGCTGCGCGGCTACGGCTACGCCGACCTCGCCGCTCGCACGCCGGTCGACCCGCAGCAGACCCTGTTCCGCATCGGCTCGGTCTCCAAGACCTTCATCTGGAGCGCGGCCCTGCTGCTGGTCGATCGCGGCCAGCTCGACCTCGATGCCGACGTCAACACCTATCTCAAGGCAGTCAAGGTGAGCCCGGCCTTCGATGCGCCGGTGACCCTGCGCCAGCTGATGGCGCATCGCGCGGGCTTCGAGGACAGCTTCCAGGTGTTCGCCGTGGGCGATGACGATGCGCGGCCCTTGGCCCAGCTGCTGGCCGAGCACCAGCCCAAGCGCATCTTCCCGCCGGGCACCCGCACCTCATACTCGAACTGGGGCTCGGCGCTCGCCGCACAGGTGGTGGCCGATGTCGCCGGCGAGGACTACGGCAGCTTTCTGCGCCGCGAGCTGCTGGAGCCGCTCGGGATGCGCGACACCGTTTGGGATGGGCCCACACGGATGGATGCGGCCACGCGTGCACGGCTGGCGCAGGGCTACGCGGAGCGCGGCGGCGTGCCGAAGCCCGAACCGGAGCTGCAGCTCGGCGCCTACTGGCCGGCCGGCGGGATGTCGACCACGGCCGCGGACATGGCGCGCTGGATGCGTTTTCATCTGAACGCGGGCGAGATCGATGGCCGCCGACTGCTGTCAGCGGAAACGCATGCTCTGGTGTTTTCGCGGCCCTACAGCGACCGTGCCGATGCCGCGGATGTCACCCACGGCTTCATCCAGACGCCGTTCCGCGGCCTGCAGCTGACCGGCCACGGCGGCGCCACCGAGAGCTATCTGAGCAATCTGGTGCTGGTGCCCGAGCTGGGCCTCGGCGTCTTCGTCAGCCAGAGCAGCGGCGCCAGCCGCAACCTCGTCCAGCGCCTGCCCGAGCAGATTCTTGAGCATCTGCAAACCCTGCCCGCCGCAGCGCCGCTGGCCGCCGAGTCGGGCGCGCCCGGCGCGCTCGCCGAGGTCGACGGCGCGTATCTGTCCAACCGTCGCGTGTTCAGCAGCTTCGCGGCGATCTTCGGCGCCTTCGACGGCGTCAGCCTGCGCGCCATCAACAGCGAAACCCTGGCGCTCGAGGCCGGCCCGCGCAGCGGCGAATACCGACGCATCGGCGAGGACCTGTTCGAGTCTGCCTTCGGTCAGCGTCTGGCGCTGATCCGCGGCAGTGAGGGCCGCGTGCTGGCGTTCGCCGACAGCAGCGGCGTGCACAGCTTCGAGCGCGTCGAAGGCTTGAGCGCACCGCTGTGGCTGTTCGTCGCCCTGGGCAGCAGCCTGCTGCTGGCGCTGTCGACCTTGGCCGGCGTGGTCTGGCGGCTCGGACGCAAGCGCTATGGCGGGCCGACCGATGCGCTGGTCGGCGCTGTTTCCGTGCTGGCGGCGCTGTGCGTGCTGGCGCTGACGGGCGGCTTGATCGCCACAGCGCTGGCCCTGCAGCAGGCCGGTGCCGCGGAGCTGCCGGGCAACTACCCGCTGCCAGCCATGCTGTGGACGCACTGGGCGGCATGGACCCTTGTGGCTGCAGCGCTTGCCATGCTGCTGATGCTCATGCCCGCCTGGACCCGCACCCGCTTCGGCCTGTTGCGGAAACTGCTGTTCTCCCTGTTCACCGTCACCCTGCTGTTCCTGGCCGTGCAGCTGTGGCTGTGGCGGGTGATCGGGGCGGCGGTGATGTGAGGGCGGGTATTGGGGATTGGCAGAGCTGCGGCCCGAATCACGCCGCGAGCCACCCGAATGCCGACCTCCCCTCTTCTCTTGAGGGAGAGGGGCGGGGGGAGAGGGGTAGGAAGCTTGCAGCCAGGCTCCCCCCTCTCCCCAACCCCTCTCCCTCAGGGGGAGAGGGGCTCCACAGCGGGCTTGCGGAAGTCCTACGAATCCCGAATCCCTAATCCCGAATCCCCAATCCCTAATCCCGGCTCTTGCCCACCTCAGCGCGCATCTCGGCGATCACCCGGGCGTAGTCCGGCGCGTTGAAGATGGCCGAGCCGGCGACGAAGGTGTCAGCGCCAGCGGCGGCGATCTGGGCGATGTTGTCGACCTTGACCCCGCCGTCGACCTCCAGCCGGATGTCGCGGCCGGAGGCGCGGATGCGCTCGCGGGCCTCGCGGATCTTGGGCAGCACCGAGGGCAGAAAGCTCTGGCCGCCGAAGCCCGGATTGACCGACATGATTAGGATCAGATCGATGCGGTCCATCACGTAGTCGAGGTGGTGCAGCGGCGTGGCAGGGTTGAAGACGAGACCCGCCTTGCAGCCGGAATCGCGGATCAGCTGCAGGCTGCGATCGACGTGCTCGCTGGCCTCGGGATGGAAGCTGATCAGGCTGGCGCCGGCTTTGGCGAAGTCCGGGATGATGCGATCGACCGGCTTCACCATCAGGTGCACATCGATGGGCGCGGTGATGCCGTGGCGACGCAGCGCCTCGCAGACCAGCGGGCCGACGGTGAGGTTGGGCACGTAGTGGTTGTCCATCACGTCGAAGTGCACCCAGTCGGCGCCGGCCGCGAGCACGTTGCGCACTTCCTCGCCAAGGCGGGCGAAGTCGGCGGAGAGGATGGAGGGCGCGATCAGGCAGTGGGACATGGCGGGCTCGGGGTGGAGGGGAATTCGATGTTCAGCGCGCGCGCGACCTGGGGCAATACGGATCAAGCCCTGCCTGGCCTTGACCGGTGGTCGCGAGTCCGGCACGGGTCCGGACTCGTTCGACCGCTACGCACCGACGCCTCCGCATTCGCTCGGAGACGCTGAATGCTTCAGCCTTGCCTCAGCCCTCGCGCTCGGCGCGGATGCGGTCGTAGGCGGCGTTGATGGCGCGCGCGCGGGCCTCAGCGCGGCGGCGCACGGCGGGCGATTCGTTGGCGACGCGATCCGGATGGTGACGCGACATCGCGCGACGGTAGGCGCGATCGATCTCCTCCATCGAGGCCTCGGGCGCGACTTCAAGCACGCCGTACGGGTCTTCGCCGCGCGCAGGGCGGCGCGAGCGCAGGGCCAGCCAGCCGCCGTCGAAACCCCAGCCGACCAGGAAACCCAGCACCGCGCCGGCAGGATGCCGCAGCAGAATCCAGCCGAACACGAAACCCAGCAGTCGGCCGGCGTAAGGCATGACCTAGTTCGCGCCGTCGTCGCTGGCCGCTGCCGCGGATTCAGCCGCCGCCGCGCGCTGGCCCTGTCGCGGCTGGCTGGCGTACCAGCGCGCCAGCGCGTCCAGGTCGTCCGGCTGCAGGGCGCCCACCACCGCCTGCATCGGCGGATGCCGGCGCTCGCCGGTCTTGTACTTCTGCAGGGACAGGCGCAGGTAGGCCTCGTCCTGGCCGGCCAGATGCGGGTTGCCCGGCGCGAGCGCGATGCCGTCGACGCCATGACAGCTGGCGCACATGCCGAGCTGGGCCGGGCGTTCGACGGGCGCATCGTCGGCCGGCGCGCCGGGGCTGCAGGCGGAAAGTCCAAGGCCCAACAGCGGGGCCAGCATCAGGGCGCGAAGATTCATGGGCGCGCATTCTACCGGCAGGCTGTGGGCGCGAGGTCGCGGACGCCAACGCCACCGCCCCAGTGCAGTCACATCAGCAGCGGGTAGATCGCCGCCGAGGCGAATACGAGCAGAACGAACAGCAGGCTCAGGGTGAACACAGCGAGCACAGGGATGCTCAACAGCGCCAGCGCATGCCAGCCGGAGGGCCGCAGATAACCCCAGACGGCCCAGCCCAGCCATGCCAGTGGCAGCAGCAGCAGGAACCCCATCGGCTGCACGCCCAGCAGCGGCAGGCCGAGCAGCAAAGCCAACTGCAGAGGCAAAAGGCTCGCGAGGGCGTACAGCGAAAAGGCCGTGGCCTCGGCCAAGTTGGGGCGGGGCTGCACTGGCGCCCTCATGAAGGACAGTGCGACTGCCGGCAGCCAGCACACCACGAGGGCCAGGTCGAAGCGGGCGAACAGCGCGGACATCGCCGCCGTCAGAGCGTCTGGCGACCTGCCGCCGGCGCTCGCGCGTGTTCCATGCACCAGCCCTGCAAGGAACTGCTCGCCCTGCCCGCTGAAGTGCAATACCAGCGCGCACAGCGCGAGCACGATCAAGGCGAGCCGGAACGGCCGCGTCAATCGCGGATCGCGCGTCTCGACATAGCGCCGCGCAGTCGAGCCTGGCGAACGCAGCACACACCAGGCGGTATAGGGCAGACCGCGGTCAAGACTGAACAGCTCGTCGGCCATTTCGGCAAGTACGCTCGCCACCGTGAGACGGGGCGGACGGCTTTCGGGAGCGGGGGCGGGGCTCTGTGTCATCGGAGCAAGGTTAGCGGATGGGACAGCCAGACCGCTTTGGGCGCAGCCACTGTCGCGCTGGGAGCCCCGCCCGCGCACCGCTAAACTGTCGCGCTTTCCGCCAGCCCAGGCCTTCGCCGTGACCACGACCCTGCACCAGTCCGACCTCGACCTGCCGCTGCTGCACCGGGGCAAGGTGCGCGACGTCTACGGCCTGCCGAACAACGAACTGCTGATCGTCGCCAGCGATCGCCTCTCGGCTTTCGACGTGGTGCTGCCCGACCCGATCCCGGGCAAGGGCGAGATCCTCTGCCAGATGTCGAACTTCTGGTTCGCGCAGACTGCCGCCCTGCAGCCGAATCATCTGTTGTCGACGCCGCTGGCCAGCGTGCTGCCGGCCGGCACCGACCTTGCGCTGTACGCCAAGCGCAGCGTGGTGGCGAAGAAGCTGAAAGCGCTGCCGGTGGAAGCCATTGCCCGCGGCTATCTGATCGGCTCGGGCTGGAAGGACTACCAGCGCACGGGTGCCGTGTGTGGCATCGCCCTGCCCGCCGGCCTGCGCCAGGCCGAAGTCCTGCCGGAACCGATCTTCACTCCGTCCACCAAGGCAGCCGTCGGCGACCACGACGAGAACATCGGCTTCGACCGCGTGGTCGAGCTGATCGGCGGCGAGCTGGCCGAGGCGGTGCGCGCGGCAACGCTGAAGATCTATCGCTTCGCGGCGGCCTTCGCCGCCGAGCGCGGCATCCTGATCGCCGACACCAAGCTGGAGTTCGGTCTCGACGAGCAGGGCCAACTGATCGTGATGGACGAGATGCTCACCCCAGACTCCTCGCGCTTCTGGCCGGCCGACCAGTACCAGGTGGGCATCAGCCCGCCGAGCTACGACAAGCAGTTCGTGCGCGACTACCTGGAGACGCTGGACTGGAACAAGACCGCGCCGGGGCCGAAGGTGCCGGCCGCGGTCATCGAGGCGACGCGCGCGAAGTACGCCGAGGCCCTGCTCAAGCTCACCGGCATCACGGCCTGAGCCATCGCGACGCCTGTCGTGCCGGCGCATCGCCGCCGTACTTCCGCTTCATGGCGATCGAAGGGGCGGCTGAAGGCTACGCGCTGGAAGCCGCCTCGCGCCACACCTACAGCGGAATCCGCAGCCGCCGCATCAGCTTGCCCATCACCCAGGCCGGGCCGATCAGCAGATAGACGAGGTCGGTGAAGAAGCTGGGCTTCTTGCCCTCGTAGCGATGGCCGATGAACTGGCCGATCCAGGCGACCACAAATACCGCGATCGCCAGCCACAGCAGGCTCGTCGCGCCGAGCGCTCCGTACAGCAGGTGCGTGAGGAAGCCCAGCGCGACCAGCTTGAGCGCCATGACCAGCCCCAGCGAGCGCGACAGCCGGTAGTAGTAGATCGCCGCCATCGCCATGGCCATGCCCGCCCAGGCCCCATCGCGGCCCAGTGCCGGCGGCACCGGAATCAGCCAGAGCAAGGCGATCACCGACCACAGGATCAAGGGCACGCAGACCACGTGGATCGCCTGGTTGGTGGCGTTGCGGTGGTCGCCCGCGTAGTTCGCGAACCAGCGGTCGACAGGGCGCGCCTCGGCGGCGGACGTGGCTTGGTCGGTGGTGTTCATGGTCATCGAAGACAGCGTTTGACGCGGCCGTTTACGGTAGGGCTTGGGCGACGACCGGGCAAGGTCGTGCGGTGGTGAGGCCCAGTCGCCGGCGCGAAGGGCGCGCGTTGGACCGAAGCAAGCGTGCAGCTTCGGTGGGTCAAGACCCACCCTATGAAGGTCGCACGCCATCGGCAGCGCGGCGGGCTGAACGCAAGCCCCTCCCTGTCTTCAAGCCACCGTAGGACGCGTCGAGATCGATACGCCGGCAAAGATCTGTCGGCCCCGTGTCGCGGGCAACAGAAAGGGCCCCGAAGGGCCCTGTCCGTTTCGCCTCTGTGGCCGCTGTCCGTGCGGGATCAATCTTCGCCGGAGAGCAGGTTCATCAGGTTCAGCAGGTGCGAGAACAGCACCACGATGCTGGAGAACAGGCTGACCGTGATCATGATCGGGTTGGCGTTGGGCTCGTGGATCAACCGGCTCACGTCCCAGAGGATGAAGCCGCTCATCAGCAGCACGGCGGCGCCCGAGATCGTCAGCGACAGCGCCGGGATCTGCAGGAACAGGTTGGCGACGACCGCGACGACCAGCACCAGGAGGCCGACCATCAGGAAGCCGCCCATGAAGTTGAAGTTCTTGCGCGAGACCACGGCATAGCCGGCCAGCGCGGTGAAGATCACCGCGGTGGCGCCGAGCGCATTCAGTACCACCGACGCGCCACCGGGGATGCTCAGGTAGGCGCCGATCATCGGGCTGAACAGCAGGCCCACGGCGAAGGCCCAGCCGAAGGTGGCCAGGATCTGCGCCTGGCCGTTGCCGATGCGCGAGATCAGAAAGGGCCCGCCGATGAACAGGGCCATGAACACCAGCCACATGCCGAGGCCCAGCGGAATGCGCAGGGCCAGGCCCGCGCCGGCGCCGACGGCGGCGACGCCGAGCACCAGGCTCAGCAGGATGAAGGTGTTGCGGACCAGGGTGTTGGTCGCGGCGACGGGCAGGGCCGCGGCGATGGGAACTGCAGGACGCTCGTTCATGGCGGTCTCCGTGGATGGGATTTGGTCAGGGATGGTAGCCGCTGGCGCCGTCAATGCGCCCTGTAGACAGCCTAACGGCGGCGCGGTGCCGTCGAGCGCGCTGTACGGCCAGACCGGACAGCTGGCCGCTCGAATGGCGCGGACGCGACAGCGGGCGCGGCCTCTAGCACCTGCAGTTCGCCTGGACGCAAGCCCGCCAGGGCATGCGGGCCGATGGCCGTGCGGATGAGCCGCAGCGTGGGCAGGCCGACGGCCGCGGTCATCCGCCGCAGCTGGCGGTTGCGGCCCTCGCGCAGCACCACTTGCAGCCAGCTTTCGGGCACCGATTTGCGGAAGCGCACCGGCGGGTCGCGCGGCCACAGCCCGTCGGGCGGGCCCGCAAGACGGGTCACTTCGCAGGGCAGGCAGGGCCCGTCCTTGAGCCGCGGGCCGGCGGCCAGCGCGCGCAGCTGTGCGTCCGTGGCCTCGCCCTCGACCTGCACCACATAGGTCTTGGGCCATTTGTGCCGCGGCTGGGTGATGCGGGCGATCAGTGGGCCGTCGTCACTGAGCAGCAGCAGGCCCTCGGAATCGGCATCGAGGCGGCCAGCCGGATACACATCCGGCACCGACACCCAGTCGGCCAGCGTCGGGCGACCCTCGCCGTCGGTGAACTGGCAGAGCACGCCGTAGGGTTTGTTGAAGGCGATCAGCATGGGCGGGGGCGCGAAACAACCGCGGCCGCACAAGGCGGCCGCGGCGGTTCAGCAGGCTGAAGTGGACTCAGGATTCGGCGCTGGACTCGGCAGCGGCCTCGCTCGCGGCAGCATCGCTCGAAGCGGCATCGCCGGCCGGCTGTGCAGGCTCGCTGGCGGCGGGCTTGACGAAGCGCAGGGTCATGCGGTCGGACTCGCCGATGGCGACGAACTTCTCGCGGTCGACGTCACCGCCGCGCAGCACCGGCGGCAGCGACCACACGCCATTGGGATGGTCGCGGGTGTCCTTCGGGTTGGCGTTGATCTCGGACTTCTCCTCCAGCTTGAAGCCGGCGGCTTCGGCCAGCGCGATCACCTGGGCTTCGGTCACATAGCCGCTGCGACCGTCCGGCTCGGTGCCTTCAGCGGCGCGGTGCTCGACGATGCCCAAGGTACCGCCGTCGCGCAGCACGTCGTAGAAGCCCTTGAAGTAGGCCGGCGCCGCGCCCGAGGGCATCCAGTTGTGGACGTTGCGGAAGGTCAGCACGGTGTCGACCGAGCCGGGCGCACCGAACACCGGATTGGCTGGATCGAACTGCAGCACCTCGGCCTTGCCATAGACCTCGGCGTTGCCGGCCAGCTTTTCCTGGAAGCTCTTCAGCGCATTGCCGTAGTACTCGGCAGCACGCTCGTTGGCGGCCTTGGCCGGATCGACCACGGCGGCGATGTAGCGGCCACCGTCACGCAGCAGCGGCGCCAGGATCTCGGTGTACCAGCCGCCGCCCGGGGTGATTTCAAGCACCACTTCGGTCGGCTCGACGCCGAAGAAACCCAGCGTCGGCACGGGGTTGCGGAAGGCGTCGCGGACGACGTTCTCGGGCGTGCGCCAGGCGCCGGCAACGGCTTGTTCGATCGGCGACTTCACCGGCTCGACAGGGGCCGGCGCAGGCGCCGGGGCCGGAGCCGGTTCAGCGGGCTTGGCAGCTTCGGTGGGCGGCGCAGGCGGAGCCTCGGACTGCGAGCAGGCGGCGAGCGACAGCACGATCAACAGCGGCAGGGTTTTCTTGAGCATGAAAGGACTCCTCGCGGGGTCTACAGGGTTCTGGCGCCGCCGAGTCGGCGACGCGGCTGGAAACAGCGGGCCACGCTAGCACAGGGGCGTGAGGATGTAGAAAGGTCGGAAGGCGGATCGTCAGGCAGGGCTCAGCTGCCTGTGCGCGCTCAATCCTGAGCCCGGGCCGAGGCAGCTAAGCCCGACCGGCCGAAGCGCCGGGCCGCGCGCTTCGGCCGGTCGGGCCTTGGGCGGTCTCAGTTGCAGACCGCCTGGTAGATGCAGGCGACCCACTGCGGCTGATCGATGAAGGGATTGCGGTTGCCCTGGTAGGTCTGGATCAGCGCATTGCGCAGACGCTCGGCCTCGTCCGGCGGGTCCTGCTGGTGCCACTGGATCAGCGTGCTGAGCCGGCCCATGTAGCCCACTGCAGCATTGCCCGACGTGCCAACCACCAGGCTCAGGTCATTGGTCAGGCGCAGATCGGGCTCGGCCGCGCCGGTGCCGCCGTGGCTGCCGCCTTCGTAGCGCAGGTCCATGTAGAACATCGCGCGCGCCACGTTGCCCTTGAGCTTGCGCCAGACCTCGAACACGCTGCCGTTGCTCCAGTTGGAATTGCCTGGATAGACGCCGCTGCCGCCGCCCTGCCCGGCGTAGGCGCCTGTCGCGTACTCGGTGCAGCCGCTGGGACAGTTGTCGTAAGCCTTGTTGCCGCGGGCCGCGTTGTAGGCGATGTCCGAGGCCATCAGCATGTGCAGGTCGGTGTAGGCCGAGTTGGTCGGGCCGTCGTTGGGAAAGCCCAGCGAATTCGGCCAGGTGTGCTCGCGGTTGTAGAAGTCGTTGCCGCCGGCCACCTTGGCGTAGGACGCGTTCTTGTAGACGTCGAGGATACGGCCGCTGTTGAGCGGATCCTGCTCGGCCTGGTTCAGCACGTCCCAGGTGTCGGTGGTGCTCGCCGTGTAGGGGATGCGGGTGTGGTCGTCGATCAGCGCATGCAGGCTGGCGCGCAGCGCGCTGGCGCTGCCGGCCTGCACGCCGCTGTAGTAGCCCGACGGCGGCGCACTCGCCGTGTCGAAGCTGGACGCGAGGCTCAGCCCGCTGAAGCTGGTGTAGGCGCGGATCAGCACGTGCCAGGTGCCGGCCTGCGGGCTGGCGAAGCTGCAGGTTTCGGCGTTGCCGGTCTGGAAGGGGCGGCAGTCGTAGGTGCTGGTGGTCGGCGCGCTGCCGAAGCGCACGAAGAGGTCGGCGTCGCCGCTGCCGCCGCTCATCGCAAAGCGCAGGTTGCTGGCGCCTGCGGGCACGCTCAGGGTGAAGGCCAGGCTGCTGCCCGCGCTTGCCGCGAGACCGCTGCGGGTCACGCCGTTGCTCAGCGGAGTGGCGCTTCCGCCGCCGCCCGCCGCGACCAGAGTCTGGCCGCTGTTGCAGGCGCCGAAGCTGGCGGCGCGCGGCGCCTGCCATGCGAAGTCGCTGGCGCGGCTGCCGCTGCCGGCAAGCTGCAGGGACTGCCCGACCGGCGTGGTGGTGGTCTCGGCCACTGCGATCTGGGTGGCCGCGCGGCCAGCGGCCGGGCCATCGGTGGCGGTGAACCCGCCCTCATAGCTCAGCAGCTGAACGACCGCGCCGCTGGCGTCGATCAGAGCCAGCCCGTCCGGGCTGCCGTTCTGGATGCCCGGCACGTTCACCACGACCGTGCCGTGGCCGCCGCACTGGCTGGCGGTCGTGCCCGACAGGCTGTACGTGGCGTACCGGCGGCCGTCGCTGCCGTTGTACAGCACCAGCGTCCAGCCGCTCAGCGAGGTGCCTGCCGGCGCGATGACTTCGACGCGCTCGCCGCTGTCAGTGCCGTCGTTGTCGTAGTGGAACTCGTTGATGAAGACATCGGCGCGGGCGGAGCCCGCGGCGATCAGGCACAGCCAAGCCAGCGCGCTGCAGGCAGGCGCAAGACGTCCACGCAGGGACAGGGTCATGGGAACTCCAGGGTGTCGCAGGCCGCGGCATCCGGCCGCCGGCGCGCGCTCGGACACGAGCGGTTCCGCAGCAGGCGCCCGCCCTCCCCGGCGGCACCTCCCGCGGCGGGCGGCCACCGCGGCCGCCACATGCGCGCCGAAGGCTAGGCTCCGACGCAGCCGGCAGAGTCTGTGGCTTTCCTGTGACGCTGTGAAGTCGCTGACCTGGCCCCGGCGACTTCGCTGAGGCTGCGCGTAGGCGCCGACAGCGAAGCGCGCCGCTACACGCGGAGCCGTGCGGGATAGGGCGGCACGTCGGCCATCGCACCGGCACGGATGTCCTGCTGCAGAGCCAGCCACCAGCCGACGGTGAAGATCTCCCCGTGGGCCTCCAGCAGGGCTGCGCGCAGCTCGGGCGACAGGCCCAGGAACCGCGGGAACTGCTCCGGGAAGACGTCATTGTCATCGACGTGGTACCAGGCGCCAGCGTGCATTTCCTCGTCCTCATGACGCGCGCTCGGCAGGGCGCGGAAGCGGCACTCGGTGACGAAGCAGAGCTCGTCGTAGTCGTAGAAAATGGCCCGGCCCGCGCGGCTGATGCCGAAGTTCTTCAGCAGCAGATCGCCGGGAAAGATATTGCTGCGCGCGAGATCCTTGATCGCCTGGCCGTAGTCGACGATAGCGGCGATCGCGTGCGCGGGTTCGACCTCGCGCAGGTACAGGTTCAAGGGCCGCAGACGGCGCTCGATGTAGCAGTGCGAGAACACCAGATCTTCGCCGTCGGCCTGCACGGTCTCACGGCAGCCTTCGAGCAGTTCATCGAGCAGGGCCGGCGCGAACTGGCGGCGCGGAAAGCGCAGGTGGCGGAACAGCTGGGCATCGACCAGACGGCCGACGCGGTCGTGGTGGAACACCAGCCGGTACTTCTCTTCGACCTCTGCGCGAGCCATGGTCTTCGGGTAGGCGAAGCGGTCGCGGATCAGCTTGAACACCACCGTATAGCTGGGCAGGGTGAACACCGCCATCACCATGCCGCGCTCGCCGTCGGCGTGGACGAAGGCTTCGTCAGGATGGCGCTCCAGATGCGCGAACAGGTGCCGGTAGCGCTCGGTCTTGCCCTGTTTGGCGCGGCCGAGCACGGTGTAGAGCTCATCGACCGGCTTGTGCGGCAGCAGGGTGCGCAGGAACACGACCGCATCGCCGACGGTTTCCAGGTCGGCGTGGAAGTAGCTGCGGGTGTAGCCGAACAGCACCGCGACCTGGGCGCGCTCGGTGATCAGCGCATCCGCGCGCAGGCCGCGCTCGCCGTGCATCAGCGCGATCACGATCGGCGCGAAGCGGCTCTCGCCGTAGACGCGGCCGACGAGATAGGCGCGGCGTTCGCGATAAAACACGGTCTCCATCAGCTCCAGACCGCGCACGGCCGGGGCGTCCCAGTCGGCCAGCTGCTGCTCGATGCGTTCGGCCAGCGTGCGCGCGCAGGCCTGCGGATCGGCGTAGGGCACGGCGAAGGGATAGTCGGCCAGCACGCGCGCGAAGACCGGGGCAAGCTCCCCCGCCACCGCATAGCTGCGGCGCGCCACCGGGTGGGTGATGCGGTCGGTGGGTGCGATCGACAGGGCCACAAACTCGATCGCGGCGTCAACGCCACGGGTGGCGAAGAAGCGCCGGGTCAGGGTGTTGAAGAAGGTCTTGTACAGCTCCTGGTCGAGCAGGCCGTCGACCAGCTCGGCGTAGCGCGCGTGGATGCGCGCCCACAGCGCCTTGTCCTGCGACTGCCCTTCGAGCTGGGCCGAGAGCCGCGCACCTGCAGCGGCCACGCAGCGGTCGTACAGTTCGATGCGCTCGACCGCGTCGGAGCGCGCGCCCAGCCAATCGCGCTGCTCGAAGCGTCGGCGCGCGCGCTGGGTGATCGCGCGGAAGTGGCCGTTGTAGCCTTCGAAGGCATCGCGAATCGAAGTCGCCGCCAGTTCGACGCGGGCTTCCTCTGCGCTGCGCTGCGGGTTGTGATCCGGGGACAGCTCAGCCATGAAGGCTCCATTGGAGGGGAAGGGACGCACGCCGCCGATCTTCGCGGCAGACGGCAGCCGACATGGTCATCCAGACCCTGACAGCCTGGCCGGGCTGTCAGGATCACCCTGACCTTGAATGCGAAGTGTCCGCAAAAATTCTTCACCCACCCTGTCGATAATGACAGTGCGCCCGCGTTGTCATGCGAGGCGCTCCGGACCGGCTCTCCGACCTCCCCCACGGCCCCGGTCCCATGCTCTCCCCGAAGCACACAGCCGGATCGCAGGATGCGATTCGGCTGTTTCGTTTTCGGGGTGCCGAAAGGTCTTCGCGCACCTGACGGTCCGCTCTCAAGTCCGCGCAGGCCCTGCCGTTATCGATCCCGAGCCGCACAGCGGCCCGCACCGGCCCCGGTGCGGCGGGTCATGGGTTGCCGCCTTGCTCCGCCGCACCGGGGTCACTTTGCGTCAAGCCATCACCCATGTCGCGACCACAGGCGCTCGAACTCCGCGCGGTAGTCCGCGACCAGCGGCGCATGCTCGATCACCAGCAGGTTCTCCTCGTTCGAGCTGCTGGCGCTGCGCGTCCAGTTGAAGCTGCCGTTCAACAGCACTCGCGCGTCGAAAATCGCGAACTTGTGGTGCATGTGGAACTCGCTGCGGTCAACCCGCACCGGCAGCCCCTGATCCCGCAGCCAGGCCACATCGCTGCCGGCGTCGAAGGCCTTGTCGTTGTCGGTGAGCAGGCGCACGGCGATCCCGCGGCGATGGCAGGCCAGCAGCGCCTCGGCGAGCACATCATCCGCGAGGGTGAAGACGCAGACGTCGATCTGCGCGCGCGCTGCGCGGCACAGCGACAGGATCTTCTGCCGGCAACTTTCGCCCGGGCTGAAATGCGCGCTGGCCGGCTCGCGTGCGGCCTGCGCTTTCAGGTCCAGGGTCTTCACCACCTGTTCCAGCCACTTCAGCGCCGGCTGCGCCTGGGCCGGGTCGACGACCAGCTCGCGCACCAGGGCGAACGCGCGATTGCGCAGGTAGCGGACCGCGTCCGCCGACAGCGACTGGCCCAGCTCGCGCAGCTCGTCGCGCTCGTCGACGCTCAGGCTGAGATCCGCAAGGCTGTCGCGCAGGGTCTGGTCGAGCTGCTTGAAGTCCATGCGCGGGCTCCTGGGGTGGGCCTGCATGATCGGTCGAGCGGCCCAGGACGTCGAGCGCCCGCAGGGCTTGCCGCGGCCACTTCGATTCGCCAGCCTGCTGCGCATCCGCCCCGTCCCTGCGAACCCGCCGATGACGCCGCACCCGATCGACCTCGAATTCCGGCTGGCCTGGCACGCAGTCGGCGCACAGGATGGCGCCGACACCTGCCTCGCTGCCCTGCGACGCGCCTGGCGCGAGCCGCAGCGGCACTACCACAGCCTGCAGCATCTGTCGGAATGCCTGGACCTGCTGCGCGCGCACCGCGAACTGGCCGAGCGGCCGGACGAACTTGTGCTGGCGCTGTGGTTTCACGATGCCATCTACGACCCGCGCGCCAAGGACAACGAGCAGCGCAGCGCCGACTGGGCGACGCAAGCGCTCAGCGAGGCCGGCGCCGATCCCGCAGCGACAGCGCGCATCCACGCCCTGATCCTCGACACCGCGCATGCCGCCGAACCCGCGCCGGGTGACCCCAGCCTGCTGGTCGACATCGACCTCGCCATCCTCGGCGCAGCCCCCGAACGCTTCGCCGAGTACGAGCAGCAAGTGCGCGCCGAGTACGCCTGGGTGCCGGGCTTCCTCTTCCGCTACAAGCGCCGGCAGCTGCTGCGCGAATTCGCTAGGCGCGAGCCGCTGTACCGTACGCCGGCCCTGCGCGAGCGACTGCAGGCCCAGGCGCGGATCAACCTGGCGGACGCCATCGGCTGAAGCGACAGCGCACGTTATCGCCGGAGACTGAAGCCCAGGGCGAAGCCCTCGCGCCGCCAGACCCAGGCCAGCAGCAGATACCAGGCGGTCATCAGCGCGCCGATATGCCACTCCAGCAGGTTCTCCATGCGGTCCTTGAGCTCGGGGTCATCGAAGCCATTGGCCACGGCCGTGTAGCCCAGACCCAGCGCCAGCATCACCAGCGAGATCGCCAGCCACACCGCGCCGACGGCATCCCATCGACCCAGCCAGCGATGCCAGTGCCGCACCACCACCAGCTGGGCCAGATAGACCGAGGCGAAGTAAAGCTGGGCACCGTAGCGCCGCAGGAAGCGATAGACCTCGCCCTCGGTGCCCAGAAAGGTGACATACACCGCCAGCGCCAGACCGGCGAAAGGCGCGAGCAGCCAGAGGCTGCGGCCCGCCCGCGCCTCGCCGGTGCTCTGCCGCAGCCAGACGATGGTCGCGAGCCAGTGCAGGGCGAGCAGCAGCGCCGAGGGCAGCATCAGCAGCCGGAACAGGTGATTGCCCAAGCCATGCCGCGCCGCCCGGCTGATCGAGGTGCAACCCTCGAAGTAAGGCACGCAGGCGGGCACATGCCCGGCCTCGATCGACAGCGCGTAGGCGAGGTGGGCGGCGGCGACGGGCACCAGGGCCACAGCGAGTGGGAGGGGCCAGAGGGGGAGGGATTGGGACTGCATTCGGATCTGTCTCACTGAGGTGCGCCATTGACGCACGTGCGCCATTGGCGTAGAACGCGCACATGATTTTCATCGAAACCAGCGCGTTCACTCGTCGCGTGAAGGAACTGCTGAACGACGATGAGTACGCCCGATTCCAGACAGAGCTTGCGTGCAACCCCAGCGCAGGCGCCGTTATCGAGGGCACAGGAGGCCTTCGCAAAGTGAGAGTGGCCCTGGCAGGCGGCGGAAAGCGAGGAGGAGCACGGGTGATCTATTACCACTTGGACGCTGCTGCCCAAATTCGCCTTCTGCTGATTTATTCGAAGAGCGAATCTGACGATCTGACAGCGGCTCAGAAAGCTGCGCTCAAGCGCCTCATCGAGGAGTGGAAGTAATGGACGAGAAACTCTTTTCGGAACTACTTGAAAGCGTAACCGAGATGGGAGAGATCACTCGGGGGGAACGCGCGCCATCGCGGGAGTTCACAGTCACGGCTGTCAACGTCAAGAGAATTCGGGTGGCGACCGGCTTGTCACAGGCCAAGTTCGCACGTGTGGTTGCGGTTCCGTTAGGCACACTCAGAAACTGGGAGCAGGGTCGCCGCGAACCCACAGGTCCAGCCAAGGTTCTGCTTAAGGCGCTGGAAAGGGATCCGCAATCCGTGCTCGAAGCGATCTCTTGAACCCCTTAACGCACAAGGCCGCCCAACGGCGGCCTTGTGCGTTCAACCCATCGCAGCGATCGCTTACATCGCCTTGATCAGCGCGTCCGCGAACTCCGAGCACTTCACTTCGGTCGCGCCGTCCATGAGGCGGGCGAAGTCGTAGGTGACGGTCTTGGCGGCGATGGCGGCGTCCATGGACTTGATGATGGCGTCGGCGGCTTCGGTCCAGCCCATGTAGCGCAGCATCATCTCGCCCGAGAGGATCACCGAGCCCGGGTTGACCTTGTCGAGGTTGGCGTACTTCGGCGCGGTGCCGTGGGTGGCCTCGAACACGGCGTGGCCGGTCATGTAGTTGACGTTGCCGCCCGGGGCGATGCCGATGCCACCGACCTGCGCAGCCAGCGCGTCGGAGAGGTAATCGCCGTTCAAGTTCAGCGTGGCGATCACGTCGAACTCGTTCGGCCGCGTCAGCACCTGCTGCAGGGTGATGTCGGCGATGGCGTCCTTGATGATGATCTTGCCGGCGGCGACGGCGGCGGCCTGCTCCTCATTGGCGGCCTTCTCGCCGCTGGCCGCCTTGGTGCGCTCCCACTGGTCCCAGGTGTAGGTCTTGTCGCCGAACTCGCGCTCCGCCAGGGCATAGCCCCAGTTGCGGAAGGCCCCTTCGGTGAACTTCATGATGTTGCCCTTGTGCACGATCGTCACCGACTTGCGGCCGTTGGCGATGGCGTACTCGATGGCGGCGCGGATCAGACGCTCGGAGCCATCCTTCGACACCGGCTTGATGCCGATGCCCGAGGTCTCGGGGAAACGGATCTTGCCGAAGCTCTTGGGGAAGTGCTCCTTCAGCAGGTTCAGGAACTTCGCGTTCTCGTCCGAGCCCTGCTCGAACTCGATGCCCGCGTAGATGTCCTCGCAGTTCTCGCGGAAGATCACCATGTCGACCTGGTCGGGACGCTTGACCGGGCTCGGCACGCCCTTGAACCAGCGCACCGGACGCAGGCAGACGTAGAGGTCGAGCATCTGCCGCAGCGCCACGTTGAGCGAGCGGATGCCGCCGCCGATCGGCGTGGTCAGCGGGCCTTTGATCGAAACGAGGTAGTCGCGGCAGGCCTGCACCGTGGATTCCGGCAGCCAGGTGCCGAACTGGTTGTTCGACTTCTCGCCGGCGTAGATCTCCAGCCAGTGGATCTTGCGCTGGCCGCCGTAGGCCTTCTCCACCGCCGCATCGAGCACGCGCACCGAGGCGCGCCAGATGTCGGGGCCGGTGCCGTCGCCTTCGATGAAGGGGATGATCGGGTTGTTCGGCACGTGCAGCTTGCCGTTCTCGATGGTGATCTTGGCGCCGCCGGCGGGCGGAGTGAGGGTCGGTTCTGCCATGGGGATCCTCCCGGTTGCGGCCGCCGTCGCGATGGACGGGGCCTTTGGATGAAAGGGTTGTCTGCGGGATGCAGGGTGCGCGCAGCCTGGGCGCCGCGCGGCGCAGCACGCCATTGTCGCCTGCAGGAACGTGAGCGTGAAGTGCGACCTTCGGCAGGCGCGGTGCGGGCCGCTCAGCCGCGCGGTCGGCGCGCCGTCACCTCGGGGCCCATGCGCGCGAGATCGATGCCACCGACCTCGTAGCGGAGGCTCTGCTTGCCGCCGCGGATGGGCACCTCGATCTCGATCCAGCGCGCGGACTTCAGCGCCTCGAAGAATCGGCGGTCCTCCTCGATGAACATGGCCGGCACGGGCGCGCCCTCGGGCTGGCTGGCTTCGAAGCGCACCGGATTGGCGTCGTCGATCTTGAGGTTGATGTTGCAGCGCGCGCCGCAGGCGATGCGGCCGCCGGGCAGCAGGATGTAGACGTTCTGGCCCCACTCAGGGTGCCGGCGCAGCACCAGCTGAGGGCGCTCCTCGCGCGGCAGCTTGAGACTGTCGGCTTCGTACATGAAGGCCGTGTAGGTGGTGCCCTTGACCTCACCGACCGCGTGGTAGACCCACAGATTGGCCAAGCGGGTTCGCTCGCGATCGGCCGCGGCCAAGGCTTCGATCTCGGCCATCGCGGCCTGCACCTTGGCCGCAGCCTCGGTGCCGGGGTACTTGGCGAGGATGTCCTCGGCATAGGCACGGGCGAGCTGACCGCGGCCTTCGGCGCGCGCCTGATCGAACAGGACGATCGCCTCGTTGGCGGCAGCGCTGTTGAGGGTGGGGCCGCTGGGCGGCGGCGGCGGCGGCTCGGAGCACGCCGCCAAAGCCAGACACAGGGCGAGGCTGCCGCTCAACTTCAGTGGGGTGTGCATGCAGTGCTCCTTACGAGAGTCGGTGCGGCGCGGAAAGGGCATGGCGTGGCCTGCACGATTCAGGCCGCTGCGGTGTCTGGGTAGAGCTGCTCAGCGCGACGGAACAGCACCCAGCTGGTGGCGATGTACTTGTCGCCGCCGCGCGGGCGGTTACCGCGGTGGGTGTGGGTGAAGGCCGCAGGCGCGATCAGCAGGCTGCCGGTTTTCGGCTTGATCTTGCGGTCCTGGTAAAGGAACTCGGTTTCTCCCTCGTCGAAGCCATCGTTGAGATACACCGTCCACAGCAGGGTGCGGTGCAGGCTTTCGGCGCCGGGATCGCGCGGATACAGCTCGCAGTGCCAGTAGGGATAGCCGCCTTCGCCGGCGCGGTAGCGCTGCAGGTTGATCGCGCCGGGGCGGAACACCTGCTGGGCGACGGGCACCAGTTGACTCGCGTCCATGCGTTCGACGTCGCCGGCGTCGAGCCGACGCAGCTCACCGCTGTTCGGGTCCTGCATCTGCAGCATCAGCGGCGCGATCAGGGTGTGCGGGTAGCGGCGCAAGTAGGCCACGAGGCCATTCAGCATCGCCATGTTGAGGGCCTGTTCAACGTCCTGCCATTCGGGGTAGGCGGAGATGGTGACGTCGCTGCTGTGCTTCAGCTCCGGGTAAACCCCGCCGCCCACGGCACCCGGCGCCAGCTGGCCACAGCGCTCGAAGCGCTGGATCAGCGCGGCGCACTGCTCCCGGCTGAGCGCGTTGTCGTAGACCTCGATGAAATCGTTATGGCTGTGGCTCATTGAGCGACCCGCTGGACGTGAGGACCCGGTGAGGGGCGATTCTACGCGCAGGCCGGGGGCCGCGACCGGGCCGCGGATGACCCGCGCTGGCGTACACTGCGCGCCCTCATGGACCCCCGCCTCGACCTGCACCAGGTGCGCCGTGCCTTTGGCCGCGCCGCCTCCGACTACGCCGCCATCGCCGTGCTGCAGCGCGAGGTGGAGTCGCGTCTACTGGAGCAGCGGGTGTTCGCCAAGGCCGAGCCCACGCGCATCCTCGACCTCGGCTGCGGCCCGGGCCGCGCCAGCGCCGAGCTGCGCCGGCACTATCCGAAGGCCGAGCTGGTGGCGGTGGACCTGGCCCTGCCGATGCTGATGGAAGCCGGCCGCGGCTGGCGCTGGTACACGCCAAAGGCGAAGCGTTTCCATCGCGTCTGCGCCGACGCACGTGCCCTGCCCTTTGCCGAGCAGAGCTTTGATCTGGTGTTCTCGAACCTCTGTCTGCAGTGGATCGAAGATCTGCCGACCGTGCTCGACGGCCTGCGCGGGCTGCTGCGCCCGGGCGGCCTGCTGCTGTTCACCAGCTTCGGTCCGGACACGCTGTTCGAGTTGCGCTCGGCCTTCGCCGCCGCCGACGATGCGCCGCACGTGTCCAGCTTCAAGCCCATGCAGGCGATCGGCGATGCGCTGATGAGTGCGGGCTTCCGCGACCCCGTCCTCGACACCGACCGCTTCACCCTCACCTACCGCGAACCGCGCGAGCTGATGCGCGAGCTGCGCGGCATCGGCGCCGGCAACGCCTGGTCCGACCGCCGCCGCAGCCTGACCGGCAAGGCGCGCATGCAGCGGGTGTTCGAGGCCTACGAGGGTTTCCGCAGCGAGGGCCTGCTGCCGGCCACCTACGAGGTGCTGTACGCCCAGGCCTTCGCCCCCGAGCCGGGCCAGCCACGCCGGCGCGAAGGCGGCGGCGAGATCGCCAGCTTTCCAGCTTCAGGGCTGAAGATCCGCCGCAAGGTCTGAGACGCGGGCGAGGCTCACACGGCCTGCGCGTCCGCCTCACATGCGCTTGCGCAGCGCGCCCGCACAGTGCGCGCATGCTCAACGCGCTCGCCAGCCTGTTCTTCTATGCCCGCTTCCTGCCCCGCTTCTCGCGCTTGGGCTACGTCCGCCGCAAGCGCGGTTTCGAAGCGATCGACTTCGATTTTCGCAGCCAGCGATGGGTGGTCAGCGGTGCGACCGGAGGCATCGGCCGCGCCATCGCGCTGGGCGCCGCCGCCGCCGGTGCCGAAGTCGTGGCCTTGGGCCGCGACGCCCTTCGTCTGCAGGCGCTGCAGACCGAAAGCGCCGGGCGCATCCGCGGCTTCAAGGTGGATCTGGCCTGCGTCGCCGCCACCCGCGCGGCGGCCGCGGCCCTCGCCCGCGAGGGCCGCGTCGAGGTGCTGGTGAACAACGTCGGTCTGATGCTGCACGATTTCCGGCGGACCGCCGAGGGCATCGAGACCGGCTTCGCCACCAACCTGCTCAACCATTTCGTGCTGACGGAAGGTCTGCGTGAGGCCGGCGCGCTCGATGGGCACAGCGCGGTGATCTCGATGAGCTCCGGCGGTCTCTACGGCGCACGGCTCGATCTGGCCGCCCTGGAAGCGAAGGACGCCGCCCAGCACAACGGCCTCGCGGCCTATGCCCAGCACAAGCGCGCGCAGGTTGAGCTGACGCGCTGGTGGAACGGGCTCGGAGGATCGGCCCCACGCGCGTATGCGCTGCATCCGGGCTGGGTCGATACCGAAGGGGTGCGCAGCGCGCTGCCGCAGTTCCGACGGCTGCTGGGGCGCTGGCTGCGCAGCGCCGAGGAAGGCGCGGACACGGCCCTGTGGCTTGCCGCCCAGCGCCCGCCGCTGTCACCCGAGGGTGGGCTGTGGCTGGACCGCCAGCGCGACACCGAGCATGCCTTTGGTTTCACCCGCGGCGGCGCCAGCGCCGAAGCCTTGGTCGCGCATCTGCGTGCGCGCCTGGCCCCGCTGGCGCGCTGAGGCGAGATCGACGAGGTCGGAGCCAGGCCCGACCACCGCCTGAGTGGACTGGATCGGCCGTGCCCTAGGGAAGGTCTGAATCATCGGAGCTTCCGGCGCGCCACAGAGGGCGCGCACGCGGATCGAGCACTAAAGTGCTTGGTCTGGTGCAAGCGAGTCCGGACCGGCGCCGGACTCGCGAGGTCTGAACGGCTTTCGGGCGGAGTTGTTCAGACCTTCCTCAGTTGAGACGCGCCTGCTCGGCCGCGTTCAAGCTGGCCCGACCGCGCTGGGCGAAGGCGGCGACGCTGTCCGCGACATGCCGATCGGTGAGCAGGCGCGCATGGCCAAGTCCGTCCGTGCTCAGCAGCGGCACGCGCGCGGTGCTGGCGATGCGGGCACCGTCGCCGTAGGGAATGATCCGATCACTGCGGTCATGCACCACCAGCAGTTCACCCGTGAAGCGCCGGGCCAGTGCCGAGATGTCCAGAGCGGCGGCGGGCACGCCGGTCAAGCGCTCCATGCGCGCGACGAAGGCGGCTTCGGCGCGCTGCGGCAGAGCCAGCTGTCGACTGGTCCGCTGCAGCACCTCCGCGAAGTGGGCCGGCGCCGACACCACGATGGCGCGCTTGGCGCGCAGGCCCTGCGACAGGGCGTACAGCACCGCGCCGCCGCCCATGGAGTGGCCGATCACCGCCTCCACGCTGCCCAGCTCGGGCGCGCTTTCGAGCAGGGCATCGGAGAACACGGTCGGCGAGGCGAACTCGCCGGGCGTGCGGCCGTGGGCAGGCGCGTCCAGCGCCAGCACCTGCAGACCGCGGGCGACCAGGACGCGGGCAATCGGCGCGAACTGCGCAGCGCTGCCCTGCCAACCGTGCAGGGCCACTACGCGCGGGCCACTGTTGCCCCAGCGCAGGCCGGCGAGGCCGAAACGCAAGGTGACCGGTTCGGCATCCTCGGGCTGCGGCCGTGGCGGCAACGGGCGCGGGCGGGTGGCATAGCTGGCGACCAGCCCGGCGGTGAATTCAGGGAACAGTCGGCCGAGGGTGGAGCCGAGCGGACGCAGGGCGGCAGGCGACATGGGGTGCTCCTTGGACAGCGGTCAGATCGGTTGCAATGTGCAACCGCGGAAGACGCTAGCGCGGTCAGTTGCAGCTTGCAACCTAAATCGCCATGCTCGTCGCCATGAGCCCCCACCTCGCTGTCGGCGCCAGCCCTGCTGCCGATCCCCATTCGCCCTGCCCGATCGCGCGCGCGTTGGAGATCGTCGGCGAGCGCTGGTCCCTGCTGATCCTGCGCGAGGCCTTCATGGGCCAGCGGCGCTTCAACGATTTCGAGCGCCAGCTGGGCATCGCCCGCAACATCCTGTCGGCGCGGCTCAAGCATCTGGTCGAACGCGGCGTGCTGTCGCGCGAGGCCTCCCGCGACGACGCGCGGCAGATCGAGTACCGGCTGACGCCGATGGGCAAGGCCCTGTTCCCGGTGCTGGTGTCGATGGCCCAGTGGGGCACCCAGTGGGCGCCCTGCGAGGAAACCGCGCTGGAGCTGCGCAACGCCGACACCGGCGCGCCGCTCGCCGCCCTGCGCGCGTTCGACGCCGACGGCAGCGAGCTGACGCCGCGCAACCTGCGTCTGCACTGGCGCGAACCCGGCTGACGCAGCACGCCGCGCGGCTGCCCCGCGCAGGCACACTGACCTGCCTTGCCGATCGTCCCACCCACCGCCATGCGCCGCATCGTCCACGTCGACATGGACGCCTTCTACGCTTCGGTCGAGCAGCGCGACGACCCGAGCCTGCGCGGGCGCCCGGTGGTGGTAGCCTGGAAGGGCGCGCGCTCGGTGGTCTGCGCGGCCAGCTACGAAGCGCGCGTGTTCGGCATCCGCTCGGCGATGCCGGCGATCCGCGCCGAGCGCCTGTGCCCCGATGCGGTGTTCGTGCCGCCGGACTTCGCCCGCTACAAGGCGGTCTCCAACGAAGTGCGGGCGATCTTCGCCAGGCACACCGCGCTGATCGAGCCGCTGTCGCTCGACGAAGCCTATCTGGACGTCAGCGCCGACCTGCAGGCCCTGGGCTCGGGCACGGCGGTGGCGAAGGAGATCCGCGCCGAAATCCGCGAGGCCACCCAGCTCACCGCCAGCGCCGGCGTGGCGCCGAACAAGTTCCTCGCCAAGATCGCCTCCGACTGGCGCAAGCCCGATGGCCTGTTCGTGATCCGACCCGAGCAGGCGCTGGACTTCCTGACGCCGCTGGCGGTGGGCAAGCTGCCCGGCGTCGGCAAGGTGATGCAGGCCAAACTGGCCGAGCTTGGCGTCGAGCGCGTCGGCGAATTGCGGGATCTGGGCGCCGAGTCGCTGATCGCCCGCTTCGGCCGCTGGGGTCGGCGCCTGCACGAGCTGTCGCTGGGCATCGACGAACATCCGGTGGAACCCGAGCGCCCGAGTCTGCAGATCTCGGCTGAGGACACCTTCGCGGTGGATCTGGACATCGACGCGATCGGCGCCGAGTTAGAGCCGCTGGCGCGCAAGGTCTGGGCGGCGGCGCAGCGTTCGCAGCGGATCGGCCGCACCGTGGTGCTGAAGCTCAAGACCACCGACTTCCGCCTCCTCACCCGCAGCCTGAGCCCGGAATCACCGCCCGCGTCGTGGCAGGAGCTGCTGGAGATCGCGCTGGCTCTGCGCACGCGCGTCGAGCTTCCGAAGCGCACGCGTTTTCGGCTGGCCGGCGTGGGCCTGTCGAATCTGGTGGAGGCAGAGAGCTTGCCGCGACAGGGCAGTCTGTTCGGGCGCAGCGCGCAACCCGGCGGATGACGCCCGAGCCGGCAACACGTGTTGACTTGAAGAGGGCGCCGCTGCGGAGTCCGCGCTCGCAGCGCAAGCGCCCGGTGGAGGCGCCGTCAGCGACGCGCCAGCAAGTAAGCGGCGCCGTCGCAGATCGCCAGCCCCCAGTACCAGGCCGGCACCAGCACTTCGTGGCGAACGCGATCGAGCGTGTGCAGCAGGGTCAGGGCGAACATGAGCGAGCTCCGTGGACTGCGTGGCGCAGCCGGGATGGCCGTGGGCGATGCCTGTGACCAGCAGCTTTTGTGCCAGCGGGCGGAAAGCGGAAACGCTCACAGTTCGCCCCTTTTGGGCGGCGCCCCGGGCACCGGTGGCGGCGGAAATCCGTCCGCTCGTCGTTGCGAAGGCGAACTTCGAAACACTTCCTTACAGTCGCAGGACAAGCGCGTGCCTGCTGCGGCACTAGCTGACGCGGCTTGACAGCCCGCCTCACGCACGGCTCACACTCGCTTGCCCACCGCATGGACGCCCGCATGGCCGACGCCCCGCAGACCTCGCAGTTCGCCCTGCTCGCGCAGCGCCGCTTCCTGCCGTTCTTTCTCACCCAGGCGCTCGGCGCCTTCAACGACAACCTCTTCCGCAACGCCCTGATCGGCCTGGTCATCTACCGCGTCGGCACCGATCAGGAACAGAGCCTTTTGTACTCGAACATCGCCGCGGCGCTGTTCATCCTGCCGTTCTTCCTATTCTCGGCCAGCGCCGGACAAATCGCCGAGAAGTTCGAGAAAGCGCGCCTGATCCGGATCATCAAGTTCGCCGAGATCCTGATCATGGGCGCGGCGGCGGTGGGCTTTGCGCTGGGCTCGGTCGAGTTCCTGCTCGGCGTGCTGTTTCTGATGGGCACGCAGTCGGCCTTCTTCGGCCCGCTCAAGTACTCGCTGATGCCGCAGCACCTGAAGCCCTGGGAGCTGGTCGGCGGCAACGCCTGGGTGGAGGCCGCGACCTTCATGGCGATCCTGCTCGGCTTCCTCGCCGGTGGACCGCTGATGCAGCTGGAGAACGCCGACCTCTGGGTGTCGGTCTGCGTGATCGGGCTCGCCATCGTCGGCTGGGCCGTGAGCCTGGCGATTCCGCCGGCACCGCCGACCGCGCCGGAGCTCAAGTTCAACTGGAACGCGATCAGCGAGATCGGTCACACGCTCGGCATTCTGCGCGGGCGCACCGCGGTGCTGAACTCGGTGCTGGGGATCAGCTGGTTCTGGTTCTACGGCTCGCTGGTGCTGGCGCAGCTGCCGGTCTATGCGCGCGACACGCTGGGCGGTGAGGCCGCGGTGATGTCGGTGCTGCTGGCGGTGTTCGCGGCCGGCATCGGCGCGGGCTCGCTGCTCTGCGAAAAACTCTCAGGCCACAAGATCGAGATCGGCCTGGTGCCGCTGGGTGCGATCGGGCTGTCGGTCTTCGGCATCGATCTCTACTTCGCCCAGCCCACCGACGTCGGCGCGCTGGGGCAGTCGGTCAGCGAGGTCTTCGGTCAGCCCGGGCGCTGGCGCGTGTTGATGGACCTTGCCCTGATCGGCCTGTTCGGCGGCTTCTTCATCGTGCCCCTGTTCGCCCTGATCCAGTCGCGCACACCGCGCGAGGAAGTCTCGCGGGTGATCGCCGCCAACAACATTCTCAATGCGCTCTTCATGGTGCTGGCGGCGGGGCTCGCGATCGGTCTGACCGCGCTGGAGCTGAACATCCCGCAGATCCTGCTGGTCACCGCGATTCTCAATGCGCTGGTGGCCTGGCACATCTTCCGGCTGGTGCCGGAATTCCTGATGCGCTTCCTGGTGTGGCTGCTGATGAGCCTGCTGTATCGGCTGCGCGTGCGCGGCGTGCCGCAGGTGCCGGACGAGGGTGCCGCGCTGGTGGTCTGCAACCACGTGAGCTTCATGGACGCGCTGCTGATCTCGGCCTCGGTGCGGCGGCCGATCCGATTTGTCATGTACTACAAGATCTTCAACATCCCGGTGCTGAGCTGGGTGTTCCGCACGGCCAAGGCCATCCCCATCGCCGGCGCCAAGGAAGACCCTGCGCTAATGGAGAAAGCCTTCGCCGAGATCGATGCGGCACTGGCCGCCGGCGAGCTGGTCGGCATCTTCCCCGAGGGTCAGATCACCCGCACGGGCGAGATCAACCCCTTCCGCTCCGGCGTCGAACGCATCCTCGCGGCACGCCCCGTGCCGGTGGTGCCGATGGCCCTGCGCGGCATGTGGGGCAGCCTGTTCAGCCGCCGCGACTCGGCCCTGCGGCGCATGCGCCTGCCGCGCCGCTTCCGCGCCCACATCGAGCTGGCGATCGCGCCCGCCCTGCCGCCCGAGCAGGCGACGGCCGCAGCGCTGCAGGACAAGGTGCAGGCACTGCGGGGGGAATGGGCATAGGGTGGGTCTTGACCCACCCTATCGACGGAACCGTGCAGACCCCCTGCCCTCCGCCTCTGGACAAAGCCCTGCGCTCGCGGCACGGTCCGGTGTTCCCGAACCAAGCTCGAAGGAGCTGCGCATGTTCCGAATTCTGGCCCTGCTCGTCGCAGGCAGCTTCGCGCTCAGCAGCGCGCACGCCGCCGAGAAGCGCACGCTGAATCATGAGGATCTTTGGCTGATGCCGCGGGTGTCGGCGCCCGTGCTGAGCCCGGACGGTCGCCACGTGGTGTTCACCCTGACCGAGCCGGCCTACAAGGCCGAGGAGCAGGTCAGCGACCTGTGGCTCGTGCCGGCCGACGGCAGCGCTGGGCCGCGGCGATTGACCGCCACGCGGGCAGCCGAAGCCGGCGTGGTCTGGAGCCGCGACAGCCGCCGCATCGCGTTCTCGACCAAGCGCGAGGCCGATGCGCAGAACCAGATCTACGTGCTCGACGTCGACCGTGCCGGCGAGGCCCAGCGCGTCACCGCGATCAGCACCGGCGCGCGCACGCCGCAGTTCTCACCCGATGGCCAGCGCATCCTGTTCGTCAGCAACCTGCACCCCGACGCCGCGACCGACGCCGACAGCAAACGCCTCGCCGAGGAGCAGAAAAACCGCAAGTACAACGCGCGGGTCTACACCGGCTTCCCGATCCGCAACTGGGACCGCTGGCTGGATGAGACCCGCCCGCGCGTGTTCGTGCAAACCTTGGGCGAGGCCGAGGCGCGGGATCTACTGGCTGGCACCGCCCTGCTGAAGAGTCCCGGCTACGACGGCCGCACCACGCCGGGCAGCTCGGAACTGGAGCCGCAGTGGGCGCCGGACGGCGAATCCATCGTCTTCGTCGCCTCCACCAACCGCGACCGCTCGGCCTTCGATTTCACCCATGCGGATCTGTGGCAAGTGCCCGCCGCAGGCGGTGAGCCCAAGCGCCTCACCAATGCCGGCGTCGAAGGCGCGGGTGCGAGCTATGCGACGCCGCGCTTCAGCCCCGATGGCGGCGAACTGCTGGCCCTGGTCAATGCGCGCAGCGGTCGCATCTACACCAGCACCGAATTGGCCCGCATCGATTGGCCGGCCGGCACCGAGTCGCGCGTTCGCGTGCCGGGCGACCTCTCGGTGGAAAGCTACGCAGTCAGCGCCGACAGCCGAAGCCTCTACCTCTCGGCCGAACACGAGGGCTACGAGAAGCTCTGGCGCGTCGATACGCGCAGCGGAAAGATCGCGATGGCGTTTGCGCCAGAGCGCGGCGTCTACACCCTGGTCAATGCCGGCGGTCGCGGCGGCGAGGCGCGGATCATCGCCCTGCACGAGCACGCCGCCCAGCCACCGGAAGTGGTGCGCATCGAGCGCGACGGCCGCGCCGTGGCGCTGACGCAGTTCACCGCCGAGCGCGTGGCCGCACTCGACCTGCCGCCAGCCGAGCACTTCTGGAGCACAGCGCCGAACGGCAAGCAGATCCACAACATGCTGATTCGCCCGCCGGGCTTCGATCCATCGAAGAAGTACCCGCTGTTCGTGGTGATCCACGGCGGCCCGCACACGATGTGGCGCGACATGTGGGTCTTGCGCTGGCACTACCACCTGCTGGCCGCGCCCGGCTACGTGGTGCTGCTGACCAACTACACCGGCTCGACCGGCTTCGGCGAGGCCTTCGCCCAGGACATCCAGGGAGATCCTCTGAAGGGACCGTCCGATGAGATCAACGATGCCGCCGACGAGGCCATCGAGCGCTACGCCTTCATCGACGGCGCGCGCCAGTGCGCCGGTGGCGCCAGCTACGGCGGCCATCTGGCCAACTGGCTGCAGGCCAGCACCACGCGCTACCGCTGCCTGGTCAGCCATGCCGGCTTGGTCAGCCTGAAGTCGCAGTGGGGCACCTCGGACGTCGCCTACGGCCGCGAAGTCGCGCAGGGCGGCCCGCACTGGGAAGACATCCCGCTGTGGACCGAGCAGAGCCCCATCACCTACGCCGAGAACTTCAAGACGCCGGTGCTGGTGACCTTCGGCGAGAACGACTACCGCGTGCCGATCAACAACGGCCTCGAATACTGGGCGGTGCTGCAGCGCCAGCGGGTCGAGAGCCGGCTGGTGATCTTCCCCGACGAGAACCACTGGATCCTGAAGGGCGAGAACAGCCGCTACTTCTACCAGGAGGTGCATGACTGGCTGGCGCGCTGGCTGCAGCCAGCGGGCGACTGAGTCGGGCCCGGCAGGGCTCGCAGCGCGAACGGGGCCCTCGGGCCCCGTTCGCGTTTTCTGGCACCGGTGACGGCATGTCCATTGCACGCAGGCGCACAGCGCGTCGCGAACGCTGAAGTTCCGTCGCATCGACACCCCTCACGCGGGCCACGGCCTTACCCATGAGCTCGGACGATCTATTGCGCCTGCTGGAGGAGCCTGCCGCCGATGCCGCGGCGCCGTCGCCCTGGCACCTGCTGGTGGTCGATGACGACCCCGAAGTGCACGAGGCGACCCGCCTTGCACTGCGCGGCACCCGCCTGCTCGGCCGACCGCTGCAGCTCGAGCACGCCCACTCGGCGCGCGAGGCGCGCGAGCGTCTGAGCCAGCCCGGCGACCTCGCAGTGATCCTGCTCGATGTGGTGATGGAGACCGAGCGCGCCGGGCTGGAGCTGGTCGATTTCATCCGCCGCACCTGCGGACGGGTGCAGACCCGGATCATCCTGCGCACTGGGCAGCCCGGCTATGCCCCCGAACTCGGCATCGTCGATCGCTACGACATCAACGACTACCGCACCAAGTCGGAGCTCACCCGCACCCGGCTGATCACGGCGCTGTCGGCGGCGCTGCGCAGCTATGAGCAGATCCGCACGATCGCCGAGAACCGCCGCGGCCTGGAGCTGATCGTGCACGCCGCGCCGGGCCTGCTGCGGCCGCAGGCACTGGGCGCCTTTGCCGAAGGCGTGCTGGTGCAGCTCGCCGCCCTGCTGAAGGTGCCCATCGAGGGGATCGTCTGCGCCCAACGCGGTTCGCCGTTCGACCACGGCGACACCCGCATGTATGTGGTCGGCGCCGCCGGCCGCCTTGGCGACCACGTCGGGCAGCCGCTGGATCAGCTGCCCGATGCCAATGCCGCCGCCGATCTGCACCAGGCCCTCGCGACCCGCTCGCACGTGTTCCATCCGCAGCGCAGCGTGCTCTTCCTCGACGGCGGCAGCTGCGACGCGGCCGTGTATGTCGCCTGCAGCGAACGGCCGCTGGCCGAGGTGGACCGCCAGCTGCTGGAAGTGTTCGGGGCCAACATCACGGGCTGCTACGCCAATCTGAGACGCTTCGACGAGGTCAACCACCTCGCCTTCCACGATGCGCTGACGGGCCTGCTCAATCGCGCCGGTTTCCTGCGCGCACTCGACGCCGAGACGGCCGTCGCCGGTACGCGCTGGCTGGGCCTGTTGGACCTGCGCCAGTTCGGCGAGCTCAATGATGGGCTCGGGCACGAAGTGGGCGACCTGCTGCTGCAGGCCGTGGCGCAACGGCTGCAGCAGCGGCTCGGCGAACACTGTCTGTTGGCGCGAATCGGTGATGACGTCTTCGCAGTCGCCGGCCCGCGGCGCTGGGTCAACGTCGACAGTCTGCGCGGCCTGTTCACCGAGGCGTTCGTGTGCGCGGAACACGCGCTGCCGGCCGAGGCGGCCATCGGTCTGGCCGAGGCTGCGGCAGGCCCGTCGTCCACGGCGCTGGTCAGCCTGCGTCGAGCGAGCCTGGCCCTGAAGCGCGCCAAGTCAGGCAGCCAGGACGGACACGCCTTCTTCCACGCGGAGATGGAAGAGCGGGTGCGCGAGCGTCTGGCGCTGGCGCATCGTCTGCGCCGCGCTCTGGACGCCGGCGAGCTGACGGTGTGGTTCCAGCCTCAGCTCGACCTGCACACCCAGGCCCTGGTCGGACTCGAAGCGCTGGCGCGCTGGCCTGACGCCGAGGCCCCCGGCGGCTGGCGCTCGCCCGCCGAGTTCATCCCGCTGGCCGAGTCGAGCGGGCTGATCGCCCGGCTCGGCGAGTTCGTGCTCGATCGCGCCTGCGAGACCCTGGCCAGCCTGGATCGCGAGGGCTATGCACCGGGCCGGCTGGCGGTGAACGTGGCCATGCCGCAGCTTCGGCAGTCGCGCTTTGTGGGCCGGGTGCGCGGACTGCTGCAGCGACACGGCCTGGAGCCCGGGCGGCTTGAGATCGAGATCACCGAATCTGTCGCGCTGGAGGACCCGCGCACCGTGCGCGCCTCGCTGGAGGCCCTGCGCGCACTCGGAGCCACCGTGGCCATCGACGATTTCGGCACCGGCTATTCCTCGCTGGCGCAGCTGCGCGATATGCCGATCGATGTGATCAAGCTGGATCGCAGCTTCGTGCAGGCGCTGACGGCACCGCAGGGCACCGCCTTCGCCAGAACCATCGTCGGCATGGCGGCGCAACTGGGCTTGCAGACCGTGGCCGAAGGCGTGGAGACCGAGGCGCAGGCCGAGGTGCTGCGTGCGCTGGGCTGCCAGGTCGCGCAAGGCTATCTGTTGGCCCGGCCGATGCCCCCGCCAGCGCTGCGCGAGTGGCTGCGCGGCACGGCAAGGGGCCCCGCCGCAGGCCCCGCTTGAAGATCCCGCCGCGCAGGCTCGGCGCGGCCCGGCTGGCCAGCTTTGCCTTGCTCGCTGCCGGTCTGCTGCTGACCGCGCTGATCGATCGCAACGACCAACGCGCCCAGCTGGCCCTCTGGCGCGCCCAGTCTGTGGCCGAAGCCGAGCGGGTCGGCGCCGAGCTGCGCTATCGGGTGCTGCGCGAGCGCGCCTCGCTGGTGGCGGTCGCCACCCTCTACTCAGGGTCGACGCAAGTCACTCATGAGGAGCTGGTGGAAGCGGTCGAAGTGGTGCGCCGCAGCCGAGGCAGTGCGCGGCTGCCGCAGGTGGCGTGGCTGAGCGTCGAGGGCAGACGCTGGACGGTGCGCCAGAGCTCGGCGCATGACCGCCTGCTGAGCGAGGGCGCGCGGCTGCACGGCCCCGAGGCGGTGCTGCGGACCCTTCAGCTTGCCCTCGCGGGCGCGCCCGCACTGCAGATCGGCGAGCTGTTCGAACGCGAGGGTCGCAGCTTTCTCGCGCTTGCGGTGACCGCCCCCAACGGTGGACAGCCCGGCGTGCTGCTGGAGCTGATCGCGTTCGACGAGCTGCTGGATCAGGTGGGTGCGGGGCTGCTGCAGGGAGGCATGCATCTGCGCATCCTGCACCCGCTCGCCGCCGGTGTGGATCACGCCCGCCAACCGGCGCTCGCCGGCACCCCGGAGGCACAGCACCGTCAGCGCATCGAGATGGGCGCCTATCCGTGGACGCTCGAATGGGCTTTCGATCGCGACTTCAACGGCAGCCCGCCCAGCGAACGTCGTCTGTGGCTCTGGCTGGCGGGCGTCATGGTTTCGGTCTCGCTGGCCTTTGCGTTCTTCAAGGCGCTGGACCAGAAGCGCCGAGTCGAAATCGAAGTGCGCAAGCAGCGCGCCGAGCTGGAGACGACCTACGCCGAGCTGCACGCCGCGGTGCAGAGCCTGGCCGCGCAGGAGCGGATGGCTGCGCTCGGTCAGCTGGTGGCCGGCGTCGCCCACGAGCTGGGCACGCCGATAGGTAACGCCCTGCTGGCTGCGACCACGGTGGAGTCGCGCAGCCGGGAAACCCTCGACGAACTCAGACAGGGCAGCCTGCGCATGTCAGCCCTGGTGGAACAGCTGGAGGCCAGCAGCGAAGGCGCCCGCCTGGTCGAGCAGAATCTCGAACGTGCCAGCCGCCTGCTCAACAGCTTCAAGCAGGTCGCCGTGGACCGCGCCAGCGAGCGCCGACGCGAGTTCGACCTCCGGGCCACGATCGAGGAGATCGCCACCAGCCTTGGGCCGCAGCTGCGCGGCACTCCCCACCGGCTACGCATCGAGGTGCCGGAGGGCCTGCGGCTGCAGAGCTATCCCGGCGCGCTGGGTCAGATCCTGAGTAATCTGGTGCTGAACGCGCTGCGCCACGGTCTTGCCGAAGACAGCCCCGGCGAGATCGGCATCCGCGCCGCCGCGCTCGACGGCGAACAGATCCGCATCGTCTGCGAGGACAGCGGTCGCGGCATCCCGGAGGCGATTCGTGGGCGGATCTTCGAACCCTTCTTCACCACCCGCCTCGGCAGCGGCGGCAGCGGCCTCGGCCTGCACATCTCACAGAACCTCGCCCGCGACGTGCTGGGCGGCGGGCTGCGCTGCGTGCCCTGCAGCAGCGGCGCACGCTTCGAGCTGGACCTGCCGCGGCGGGCGCCCGAGCCGGCCGGGCTCGATCCAACCGGTTGAACTCCAGTCAGCCCCGGCGAGCATGATGCTGAAAAACAGCCTGCTCGCCCGGCCAGGGATGGCCGGGACGACGAGGCAAGCGCGCAAGCGATGGATGTGTCGTGAGGCGGTACGGACCTGCGCCGGACCGCCGACTTGAAGAACTCCCCGGAAGGGAGTTTTTCAACAAGCTGCTAGAGTCCGCGGCCATGCCGCAGGCCGATTCCGACATCACCGTTCTGCTCGACGCCGCCCGCGCGGGCAACGGCGAGGCTTGGCATCGGCTGGTCGAGCTGGTCTATCCCGAGTTGAAGCGCCTCGCCCGCAGCTCGCTCAGCGGCCACCGTCAGCACACCCTCAACACCACCGCGCTGGTGCACGAATGCTATCTGCGGCTGGCGCGTGCCGAGGGCACGCCGCGCGACCGCGGGCATCTGCTGAGCCTGGCCGTGCGGATCATGCGCCAGGTGCTGATCGACCACGCCCGCGAGCGTCTGGCGCAGAAGCGCGGCGGCGGCGCGATCGCGGTAACCCTCGATGAGGACGCCGCCGCCGAGCTGCAGCAGTTCGAGCTGCTGGTCGAGATCGATTCGGCCCTGCAGCGGCTGGCCGCGCTGGAGCCGCGTCAGGCGGCGGTGTTCGAGCACCGCTACTTCGGTGGCCTCAACGATGACGATGTCGCGCTGGCGCTGGGCATCTCGCCGCGCACTGCGCATCGCGACTGGGATGCAGCGCGGGCCTGGCTGGCCGCGGCCCTGAACGCTGCCGACTGAGCCCGCGCCAGTGCGGACCGCACGGCGTCCGCGTGCGCGCCAAGGCGCGCCTGGCGGCGTGCCGAGGATCTCCGTTTCCGGGAGCTTTTCGCGTCGGCGATGGGGCTCAGGTCCGTACCGCCGCACAAGACATCCAGCGCGCATGCGCTTGCGCTGTCGGCGCGGCCCTCTCCGCCCGGGGCCAGGAGCCAGGCTGCTTCAAAGCCCGCTGAGCCCCCCCTTGGCTCGCCCTCTGTTGCACTGCACGGTGACAGTTTCACGGGAGGGTGATATCACGCTGCTGCAGAAACCTGATAGCGCTGTCAATTGGCGCTGTTTTTTTATTTCAACCGATGGTAGCGCTCTCATGCCGTGATGGCGGGCGAGGCTTCAGGGCGATCACCGGTCGTCGCTGGTGAGCTGCGCGGCCGAGCGCTCATGGGTGCCTGGCGCGAGCCAAGCGAGCAGAGCCTCTGCCCCGGGGGAGACGGGAGCGGGAACGCTCTGGGTGTCACCGAAGTGGAACGCGTGCGAACTCACCGATGAGGGCCTGGCCTGCTCAAGCGGCCGGGGGCTGAGAAGGATTTCGTCGCGTGGGGATCGGGCTGCCTGCAGGTGGCCTACGCGTTCGACGAGGTCGGGTCGCCGCCGGCGAGCCGAGGGGGAGCCCCGGTGCGATACCGGGGCAAAGCTGCGTTCTCTAGCCCAACAGGGAGTGACAAGAATGATCATTTGCAGTCGGCGACACCTGACAGCAGCCACTCATGGCGCATGGACCCATGCCAGACCGTGCCTGCCGGATCGGTCGATGGGGGTCTGCCAATGAGCCTCAACAAGAAGCGGTTCCGTTCGCGGGCTCTGTTTACGTTTGTGGGTGGGGTGCTGGTGATCAACCCGCTCTACGCACAGACCGTCGCCGAGAGCGATGACGCGGCACGCCTCGACGCGATTGTCGTCAGCGGCATGCGCGGGTCTCTCGAGCAGTCGATGGGCGTGCGACGCGACTCGACCGGCATCGTCGATGCCATCACCTCGGAGGACATCGGCAAGTTTCCTGACACCAATCTCGCCGAGTCCCTACAGCGAATCACCGGCATCTCGATCGAGCGCCGCGACGGCGAAGGCGCGCAGGTCACCGCGCGCGGATTCGGCCCGCAGTTCAATCTGGTGACCTTGAACGGGCGACAGATTCCCGGTGCGGATGCCTTTGGCGCTCCCGGACAGGTGCCCATCGGCGGCGTCGATGGCGGCACTCGCGCCTTCAACTTCGCACAGCTCGCTTCCGAGGCGGTCAGCGGCCTTGAGGTCTACAAGACGGGCCAGGCGCACGTACCCAGCGGTGGCATCGGCGCCTCGATCAACATCCTCACCGCACGGCCTCTGGATCGCGATGGCCTGGTGGCCAACGCCGGGCTCAAGGGCATGTACGACGAGTCGGCGCCGTTCGACCGGGAGATCACCCCTGAAGTCTCGGGGATCTTCAGCTACGCGAACGACGAAAAGACCTGGGGCGTGAGCCTGAGCACGAGCTACCAGGAGCGTCAGGGTGGCTCGATCCAGGCAACCGAGAACAACTGGAACGTCCAGCCATGGACCGGAACCGAGGCTGCGCTGCGTCCGGGTGCCACCGTGGTCAACCCGCCGGCGATCGGCCAGCTGTACGGCATGCCGAATGACATCCGCTATGCGTTCGCGGACTTCCAGCGCGAGCGCCTGAATGCGCAGGGTGTCCTGCAGTTCGCGCCGACCGACAGCCTCACGCTGACGCTGGACTACACCTACGGCAACAACGAGATCACCGAAGACCGCGGCGAACAGACGCAGTGGCTGCAGCGCTCCAACAGCTTCACGCATCTCGAGTTCGATACCGGCCAAGCGGTGGCCACGCCGATCTACCTGCGTGACGTGGTCGGCTTGAAGGACTTCGGTCTCGAGCAGCAGCGCAGCATGCAGAAGTACCGGCTGGATTCGCTGGGCTTCAACGCTGCCTGGCGCGCGACTGACGATCTGAGATTCACCGTCGATACCCACCAGTCGAAGTCGCGCAGCCTGCCGAATGATCCGTTCACTGGCGGAGGCTCCACCTTCTTCAGCCTCGCTGGAACCAACAACTGCCAGGCGGGCGGGCCCTACTGCGGTGGTGGCTGGGCCCAGGAATTCCGCTTCAACAACGGCCTGCCGATCGCCTCACGCACCTGGTACCCGAGCATCGCGAACGCGATTGCCGGGACCAATGGGGTGGTCAATCCGGATTTCCCCGCCTCACAGCTCGGTTCGCAGGTGCTGCGCATCAACGCGCAGGCGCAGGAGTCGCGGGTCAAGGCGGGCAAGATCGACGGTGAATGGATGTTCGATGGCGGTCGCTTCCAGTTCGGCGTGGACTCGTCCGATACCCGCATGACCCGTCGCCAGAACAGCGAGATGTATGCGGCGCTCGGCGATTGGGGTGTGGCCAACGCGGGCAACGAATCCGGCATGACCGATCTGCTGACGCCCTTCAGCATCACCCGTCTGTTCAGTGACTTCGGCACCGCGGGCATTCCGACTGGCGCCTGGCGCGGAGACAGCAGCGCACTGGCGCAGTGGGCGGCGCAGCGCTACGGCGCCAGCACCCGCGTCAACCCGCAGTTGGCTGCCGACAACGAGATCAACGAGTCGGTGGATGCCGCCTACCTGCAGATCGAGCTTGACGGTGAGTTGGGTGGCAAGACGGTCAACACCCGCTTCGGACTGCGCTACGAGCGCACCGACATCACCTCGACCTCGGTGGTGGCGATTCCAGGCGCCATCGAATGGCAGGCGAACAACGATTTCCGGATCGTGCGTTCAAGCACGCTGCAACCCTTCAGCGAGAAGTCGAGTTACAGCCATCTGCTGCCGAACATGGACTTCGGCATCGATCTCACCGAAGACCTGAAGGGCCGGGTCTCGTTCAGCCAGACCATGTCGCGCGTGCCCTACGGCAATCTGTACGCGGGCCCAAGCCCGAACCAGCCCAGCGGTTCGATCCTGATCAATCCCTCGACGCGGGCCACCGGAAGCGCGCAGAACCCGGCCCTGATTCCGCTCGAAGCGGACAACCTCGACCTCGCGCTGGAGTGGTACTTCGCACCGTCCAGCTACGTCACGCTGACCTACTGGAACAAGCGCGTCGACAACTTCGTCGGCAACACAGTCGTGCGTGAATCCCTGTACGACCTCCGGGATCCTTCCTCCGGACCCGATGCGCGAGCCGCGCTCGACTTCCTGCTCAGTGCCGCCTGCCGAACCCAGGTGACCGCAGGTGGGGGTGATGTCGATGCCGCCTGCTCAGCCAATGACACCGCGCTGTTCACTGCCTTGGCGCTGCTCCGCAACCCGCGCACAGGTGGTCTGGGGGCGTACAACGGCACGGTCGCTCAGGTGCTGCAGATGGAGTTCGACTTCGACCTGGTGGGCGAGGCCGACGACCCGCTCTATCTGTTCGATGTCAATCGTCCCGTCAACCAGCGCAAGGCCAAGCTGAGCGGCTGGGAACTGGGCGGCCAGTACTTCCTCGGCGACACCGGCTTCGGCGTGTACGCCAACTACACCATCGTCAAGGGTGACGTCGGAATCAACGATGCCGGCGATCCCACCGTGGATCAGTTCGCACTGCTCGGCCTGAGTGACACCGCCAATGCCATGCTGATGTACGAGAAGTATGGCTGGTCGGTGCGTCTGGCGTGGAACTGGCGCGACGAGTATCTGATCCTTGCGAACCAGGGCGGCAGCCGCAATCCGTTCTATGTCGAGGAATACAGCCAGTGGGATCTGAGTACCAGCTACCGCATCAATGACAACATGACGGTGTCGCTGGAAGCGATCAATCTGACCGGCGAAGACATCCGCTGGCGCGGGCGTTCGTACAACCAGTTCATCAAGCTGGCCGACCAGAGCCCGCGCTACATGCTCGGCTTCCGCTATACGTTCTAGCAGGCTGTCGAGAAGCAGCCTGCCAGTTCGGCCAGAAGGGCGACCGCTGTCTGCCCAGGGTTCAGGGCCGCTGCCCGTGCAGCGGCCCTGACTGGAGTGACTTTCGGCGCGCGCCCCGTCAAGCCTCGCGGAGTCGTTCTGAAGCCCTGCCGGATCGCACCCGGTCCTGCTTGCGAGACCGGGCGCGGCTGTGGAATCGTCACTGGCCCATCCACCGGAGTTGCAGCACGCATGGCACGCTACGAAGTGCTGAACAATGTGACTCATGCCGGGCTGAGGGTCGTTACCGACTTCGGCGAGGTCTACGGCGATGCGCTGGGCATGCTGCCGGCGTTTCCGACCGAGTTCGCCGACCTGCAGCGCGAGTACCCGATCTTTCTGCGCCGACCGCGCGAGGGCGGCGACTACGAAACCGTGGCCTTGCTCGGATTCGAGCCCAAGGAAAACCTCTTCCTGCGCGAAGGCCAGTGGAGCGCGCACTATCTCCCCGGTGCACTCGCGCGCGGGCCATTCCTCATCGGGTTCCAGCATCGGGACATGCACGGCGAAGGCAGGCCTGAACCGGTCATCCATGTCGACATGGATCACCCGCGCATCAGCGTGAGCCATGGCGAGGCCGTGTTTCTCCCGCACGGCGGCCACAGCGCCTACCTCGAACACATCATCACCGTACTGCGCGGCATCCATGACGGCGCGCAGGCCAGCGCGCGCATGTGCGCTGCGTTCGACGCGCTCGGGCTGATCCAGCCGATCGAGCTCGACGTCCGATTCGATGCCGAACACGGCGTCAAGGTCGGCGGTTTGTATGCACTGGATCGTGCGCGTCTCGCCGCGCTGGATGCGGACGCGCTGCACGGCCTGCATCAGGCCGGTTGGCTCGAAGGGGCGTATCTGCTTCTGGCTTCGCAGCACAACGTGCGCCGCCTGCTGGCGGAGAAGCAGCGACGACTGCGGGCAGCAGCAACGCCGGCCAGCCCGGCCGGACGCGCCGCTTGATGCGGAGTCGCGCAGGATGATCCAAGGCGCCGTCGAGATCCGTTCCATGGACCTTCCCTTCGAGGACGTGTCCATCGAGCTGCTGGCGGCTGCGGCCGAGCCGGTCGTGCTGCGGGGGCTGGCGCGCCATTGGAGCCTTGTCGAAGCCGGTCGGCAGGGGCCGAATGCGGCGATGGATCTGCTGCGAGGCCACTACAACGGTCGACCGGTGCAGTTCTCGCACGGTGAGCCGGCGATACGCGGGCGGCCGTTCTACAGCGACGACTTCACCGCCTTGAACTGCGAGGTCCGGCGCAGCGACCTCGGCAGCGTGCTCGATGCCCTGCAAAGCCAGCTCGATACGCCCGAGCCGGCCATGTACTACCTCGCCTCGCTGCCCGTCGACAGTTGCCTGCCGGGTTTGCGCGAGCGCAACGACCTCGACTTCGCGTCCAAGGGCATCGATGCGCCGCCAAGCATCTGGATCGGCAATCGCGTCACGGCGTCCTGCCACTACGACGCTCCCAACAACATCGCCTGCTGCGCGGTGGGCCGGCGCCGGTTCACCCTGTTTCCTCCGGATCAGATCGGCAATCTGTATCCGGGCCCGCTGGATCCCACGCCCGGCGGTCAGGCCGTCAGCGTCATCGACTTCAATGCGCCCGATCTCGATCGCTATCCGCGCTTTCGCGAGGCGATGTCAGTGGCGCGCTCGGTCGAGCTCGAACCCGGCGACGCGCTCTTCGTTCCCAGCCTGTGGTGGCATCACGTCGAGGCCTTGGACGCCTTCAACGTGCTGATCAACTACTGGTGGACGAGCCATCCCGCCTGGATGCCGACCCCGATGCACGCGCTGTATCACGCGCTCTGGACCTTGCGCGATCGCCCCGAGCCGGAAAAGCGCGCCTGGCGCGAAGTGTTCGACTACTACGTGTTCGGCCCGGCCGATCGCGCCGGCGCGCACCTGCCGCCGGCAGCCCGCCATGTGCTGGGGCCCATCGACGAAGCTGTAGCGCGCCAGCTGCGCGCGATGCTCATCGGCAAGCTCAACCGATGACTGCAGCTCAACCTGCCCACCGTCTCCGTCGCCTGCGGCGATCGCGAGCCACCCGAATGCTGCTGGAATGCACAGATGGCCGATGAAGCGCGCAGGGTCCGCAAGGTAGTGATTGCCGGCGGCGGCACCGCTGGCTGGGTGGCGGCCTGCGCGCTGAGCCATCAGTTCCGCGATCTGCTCGAGATCACCCTGGTCGAGTCCGAGCAGATCGGCACGATCGGCGTCGGAGAATCCACCATTCCGACCATTCGGACCTTCCATCGCCTGCTGCAGATCGACGAGCGCGAATTCATGCGCGCCACCGCCGCCTGCTTCAAGCTGTCGATCAAGTTCAGCGACTGGGGCCGCGAGGGCGAGACCTATATCCACCCCTTCGGCCGCACCGGGCTCGGCACCTGGGCCTGCGAGTTCCACCACTTCTGGCTGGACAGCCTGCGCCGCGGCACGCGCAGCGAGCTTGCCGACTACTGCCTGGAGGCGGCCGCCTCGCGTGCGGATCGTTTCGCCTTGACCGGTGCCGCCCAGGGCAGCGCCGCGAGCTGGTCGACGCGCTGGGAGCCCGCGCAGTCGGGCCCCGGGCAAGGCGAGCTGAGCTATGCCTACCATCTGGATGCCGCGCAGTACGCTGCGTTCCTGCGGCGTCGCGCCGAACAGCAGGGCCTGGTGCGGGTGGAGGGCAAGATCCGTGAAGTCCGCCAGCATGCGGACAGCGGCGATGTTTCCGCCCTGGTGCTGGACAGCGGCCAGGTCATCGAGGGTGATCTGTTCATCGACTGCACGGGCTTTCGCGGGCTGCTGATCGAGCAGACCCTGAAGACCGGCTACGAGGACTGGACCCACTGGCTGCCCTGCGATCGCGCGGTGGCGATGCAGACCGAGTCCGTGGGGCCCGCCGTGCCCTACACGCGGGCAAGCGCCCACCGTGCCGGCTGGCGCTGGCAGATTCCGCTGCAGCATCGCGTCGGCAACGGCTGGGTGTTCTGCAGCCGCTACATGTCCGACGATGAGGCGAGCGCGCGCCTGCGGGAGGCCACACGGGGCGCTGCCCTGCGACCGCCCACGGTGGTGCCCTTCGTGACCGGGCGCAGGCGTCAGGTGTGGAGCCACAACGTCGTTGCACTGGGCCTGTCGAGCGGCTTCATCGAGCCGCTGGAATCGACCAGCATCCATCTCGCTCTGAGCGGCGTGGCGCGACTGATCCACATGTTTCCGTTCGCCGGCATCGATGACTCGCTGGTGCGCCGCTACAACGAGGCAAGCCGCGCGGAAGCCGAGCACGTCCGGGATTTCATCATCCTGCACTACCACGCGAACCAGCGCGACGAACCCATGTGGCAGGAATGCCGCGCCATGGGTCTTCCGGATTCGCTGGCGCATCGCATCGCCCTGTTCCGCGATCGCGCCCATGCCTGGCAGGGCGAGGATGAGCTGTTCCGGGTCGATTCGTGGACGCATGTGATGCTCGGCCAGGGCATCGTCCCGCGCGCGCACCATCCCCTGTCCAGAGCGCTGCCGGACGGCGACCTTGCCCAACTGCTGGCGGCGATCCGACAGCCGATCCAGCGCCGCGTGGAATCGATGCCGAGCCACCAGGCCTTTGTTGAGCGCTACTGCCCGGCCGAGCGCCTGCGCTGAGACCCGCCCGGGTCGCCCGGCGGGCCGCGTAGAGCCCTGCCTCAGCGCTCGATCAAGTCCACATGGGGCCCCAGCATCGCCCCGACGAACCCACCGGCGACATCCGTGCTGAGGATACGACCGTCCTGCACGCCACCGATGGGCACCGGGCCTTCGCCAAGGTCGTAGCTGAACTGGTAGTCGGCATCCCCCGCGGCGAGCCGCAGCAGCAAGGGCTCACCGTCGGCGAGATCGACCTCAGCGACCGTCCGCGTTTCACCGGCCGCCCGCTTCTGCAGTAGCAGCACGCGACCCGTGGCGGTTCGGCGCAGGCCGAGGTAGTACCAGTGATCCTCGTTCTGGAAGGCCACCAGGCCGGCCGAGATCTCGGTGCTTTCAGGAGTGGCCACGCGCAGCTCGGCCTCGAATCGCAGATGCTGCTGGCGGCGGCCGAGAAAGGCCGGACGGCCGCTGCCTTGCAGCCGGTCCGACTGGGCACTCAAGCGCAGCCAGCCTGCTTGATCCTTCAGTGTGGCCCAGCCCTGACTCGGGCCGCGCAGGCTGAGCCAGGCGCGGTCCAGCTGCGGGCCTTCGAACTCGTCCCGCCATTCGAAGTTGCCGGAGAGCGGCGCCTGCCTTGCCGGGCCCTGCATCGCTTTCGGCGCAGGCAGAACGCTGGGAATGGGCCTGCCCTCGGGCAGGATGTGCGGCCAGCCGTCGCGCCACTCGACGGGCAGCAGAAAGGTCTCGCGGCCGGTGTTGTAGTGCACTTCGCCATAGGTGCGGCTCGACAGGAAGGTCGCCCACCAGCTGCCGTCCTCCATCTGCACCAGATCGGCATGACCGGCATTGGTGATCGGGTGCGGGCGGGCCGGATCGAGATCGCGCTGGGTCAGGATCGGATTGTTCTCATAGGGCACATACGGCCCCCAGACCTCGCGACTGCGCAGCACGACCTGCGAATGCTGCGGGCCGGTGCCGCCCTCGGCGCAGACCAGGTAGTACCAGCCGTTGACGCGGTAGAGGTGCGGACCCTCGATCCATATCGGCTGGGTGGCAGGGTCGACGCCGCCGTCGATCAGCACCCGACGCGGGCCGACCGCCGTGTTGGTCTTGAGGTCGAACGCCTGCATCCAGATCGCGCGGTGGCCGTCGTAGCGCGGCTCGCCGTGCGGTGGGCCATTGTTGAGCACATAGGCCTGGCCGTCGGCATCGACGAACAGCGAGGGGTCGATGCCTTCGATGCCGGGCAACCAGATCGGATCCGACCACGGCCCTGCTGGATTCTTGGCGGTGACCAGAAAATTGCCGCCGTTGTCGACCGCGGTGTTGAAGACGTAGAAGGTGCCCTCGTGGTGTTCGATGGTCGGCGCGAACACGCCGCGCGAAACGCCGAGTCCGCTGAAGTCGAGCTGTTCCGCGCGATCGATCACGCTGCCGATCTGGGTCCAGTGCACCAGATCGCGGCTCTCGAACACCGGAATGCCGGGGAACCAAACGAAGGTCGAGTGCACCAGGTAGTAGCGCTCGCCGACGCGGGTGATGCTGGGGTCCGGATGGAAGCCGGCCAGGATCGGATTGCGGAAGTGGCCCCCCGGCAGCGGCTGCTCGAACACCGCATCACGACCGACGTAGCGGAAATGGTCGAACAGGGCGGACGGGTCGGCAAAGACCGGTGTCGCCATCATCGGGGCAAGTGCGACCAGCATTGCGCGCAGCCGCACGCGCCACTTGGTGCAAGGCGAGGTCTCGACGGGCATCGTGCTCATGGGCTCAGAGCGTGTGAAAAAACCCAGACGCCGTAGCGAGGGCGTCTCTGGGCGTTCGTGGCAAAGCGCGCGACGTGAATTCAAGGGAGTTTGGCGAGCCAAATGACCGCGGAATTCGCGGAGTGCGCTGCCGCCACGGACGTCCAGAGGCGGCCGCAGTAGGCGGATGGTTTTTTCACATGCTCTCACTCTTTCGCGGCCGCGGGCGCAATCGGAAGCTCGAAGGGCGACACCGGCACACCGCTGCTGTCGAACAGGGTGATGACGGGGTTGTCGGCCCAGGCGTGGCGTATGTGGGTGGCACGCGCAGCCTCCGGCGCATGCAAGTACACGCGCGCGCCGTCCAACCGCGCCTGCGCGTACCGGCAGCGCCCGCCGCGGCGCGATTGGCCGGCGGCAGGCAGCGCGCCTTCCTGCGGGCCTGCCGAGTCACACAGCTCGAAGCCGATCGGATGCTCGCCACCGTAATTGACGAGCCGCGCCCCGCCGCTTTGAAACTGCAGGACGACCTCGCCGTCCTCGTGCCAGGCGCGCTCGGGTTCGGGCGCGGTCGACTGCAGCTCCGCTTCACCATAGGCGCGCTGACGCGCCAGCCGCGCGAGGCGACGGCCGAGCTCCTGCTTGTTCGGTGGGTGAATGTCGTAGCGATCGCCCAGATCGATCGCCGTGGCGAGGCCGTAGTGCGGATCGTCCAGCGCACGGCGACGCTGCACCTCGCGCAGCTCGGCCCAGCCGCTGTCGGCCGGGGCGGTCGGCGGCGCACCAAAACCGGCCAGCTGCACCGTGAGCCACACCAGGGGCGCACCGAAGCGCTGTCGCCAGTCGGCGATCAGGGCTTCGAGTGCCGGGGCGTACTGGCTCGCTTCGAAAGTATTGGATTCGCCCTGGTACCACACGACACCGCGCAGCCCGTAGGCGCCGAGCGGCGCGATCATGCCGTTGTGGAGCGTCGACAGGCCGGCCGCGCTCTGCCAGGGCGCGGGCGGTGGCGTCGAAGAAGCGCTGGCCATGCGCCATCGCCAGGGGCGGGCCAGCGGGATGCGCTGGCCGTCCTGCAGGCGCAGGGCATAGGCGCTGGCGGGCCCTGCAAGGCCGCCGTCGCGCCAGGTGTCGAGCACATGGATCGCGATGTGGTTGTCGCCTGCGCGCAGCAGGCCGGCGGGCACAGCGTAGCGACGATGCTCGCCGGGGCCGTACAGGCTTCCGACCGTCCGACCGTTGACCCAGGTCACGTCGGTTTCATCGGCTGGGCCCAGCACCAACACGCCGGCCTGGCGCGCCTGCGCTGCCGTCAGGCGCAGCGAGTTCCGGTACCAGAGCATGCCGTCGTAACCCGCGAGCGCGGGCACTCCCCAGCGCTCCCAGGCGCCGAGTTCGACGGGCGCATCGGCCCACTCCGGGCCCTCGCGGTAGTCGGGCCGCCAGGGGCGATCCTGCGGTCCGTGCGCGCTGTTGCGCTGCCACCAGCGCGCCCAGCCCTCGCCCCAGCGTGCCGCACCCGCGCTGGGGTCATCGGCGTACTGGCGCAGCGCGTCGAGCTCATCCGCATAGCCCTTCAATCGAGCCAGTCCCGCGGCCGGAATCCAGGCCTGGATACGCGAACCGCCCCAGGCGGCGACGATCAGGCCGATCGGCACGTCGACGTGCTTTTGCAGTTCGCGGGCGAAGTAGTAGCAGGTGGCCGAGAACTCCGCGACGGTGTCGGGACGCGTCAACTGCCACTGGGCGGTGTGAGCGAAGGCGCGCGCGGGGCGGACCGATGCGGCCGCGGGCACGGTCAGCATGCGGATCCGCTCGTTCTGTGCCTGCGCGATCTCGCTGTCGGTATCCAGACTGCGGCGCACCGGCAGCACCATGTTCGACTGCCCCGAGCACAGCCAGACTTCGCCAATCAGAACGTCTTCGACACGCTGCAGACGACTGCCGGATCGCACTTCGAGCACGTGCGGTCCGCCAGCCGGCAGCGCCGGCAGCTCAGCCCGCCACGCCCCCTGCGCATCCGCCTCGACCTGCAATACGCGATCGGCCAGGGAGATCGTGAGCGGCGTTCCCGCATCGGCATGTCCGAACAGTCGAATCGGTCTATCGCGCTGCAGCACGGCGTGGTTCTGGAAGATCGGCGCAAGTAGGCGGCCGTCGCCCGCCTCAGCAGCCGCCGCGCTCAGCTGCATGCACAGCACCAGCAGCGCCATGAGCGGGCGCAATTTCACAGGCCCGTCCTGCAAGCGATTGCGGCGCGCCGTAGGGAACGGCTGCGCGAGGCTGCGCAGGCTGGGTCCGCCGTCGCCGGGTTCGACAGTTCTCGCTACCATGCGATAACGCTCCGACCGCACGGGTTCGCCCGGCGGCAAAGAAGAAGCAGGGCCGCAGCCATCGTCGGCGCAGGCCAGCCTACCCACAGGACATCGCGTTGCAGACCAAACGCTCGATCCGGCGCAAGAGCAGTGCCGTTACCATCGACGAGGTGGCGCGGCTGGCGGGGGTGTCGCCCATGACCGTCTCGCGCGTCATCAACGGCCATGGCAGCGTCCGCGACAGCACCCGTGCACGGGTGCAGCGCGCCATCCAGCAGCTCGACTACACGCCCAACCTCGCCGCCAGCTCGCTCGCCACCGCGCAGGGGACGCGCATTGCGCTGATCTACTCCAACCCCAGCACGGCCTACCTCAGCGAGTTGCTGATCGGCGCACTGCGCGCCGCGGCGCGCACCGCCACGCAGCTGGTCGTCGACACCTGGGCCGACCACGACGCGGTCGCCGAACAGGCCGCCGCGCGTGCGCTTGCACGCACCGTTTCCGGCGTGCTGCTGCCGCCGCCGCTGTGCGAGTCGATGCCGGTCGTGAACGAACTCGCTGCGGCCGGGGTCCCCGTGGTGGCGATCGGATGGGGTGCCGAAGGCCTTGAGCTGCCGCGCGTGCGTATCGACGATTTCGAAGCGGCGCTGCAGATCGTTCGGCATGTGATCGCTTTCGGGCATACGCGCATCGCCTGCATCCTCGGCGATCCGAACCAGGTCGCCAGCCGCCGCCGCTTCGAAGGTTTCGAAGCGGCGCTGAAGCAGGCCGGCCTCGCGCCCGATCCCGAGCTGGTTCGCCCGGGCCATTTCACCTACCGTTCGGGCCTGGAAGCGGCCGAGTCTCTGCTGGCCCTGCCGCAGCCGCCGACGGCGATCGTGGCTGCCAATGACGACATGGCCGCCGCCGTGGTCTCGGTCGCGCATCGGCGAGGGCTGGACGTGCCGCGCGATCTGTCGGTGGTCGGATTCGACGACAGCTCGGCCGCGACCACGGTCTGGCCAGAGTTGACCACGGTGCGGCAGCCCATCGCGGCGATGGCCGACGCCGCCCTCGAGATGCTGCTGCACCAACTGCGTCAGCGCGGCAGTGAACCGCGCCTCGCCGATGACATGGTGCTGGCGCACGAGCTGATCGTGCGCGGCTCGGTGGCCGCACCGATCCGTTGAAGTCGGCGCGGGTCCCGTCACCGCGAGGTCCGCCGCTGGCAGGCATCGCCGTACACGGGTCTAGCCCAGCAGATACTGGTTGAGCAGATTCTCGTAGCGCTCCTGCTTGCCGCTGCGCTGCGTGGGTTCTCCCAGCTCCGCAGCAAGACGGGCCAGATCGGCCAGGCCCAGCGCGCCACGTTCGAAGGCTTGGCCGTGTCCGCTGTCGAAGCTGGCGTAGCGTTGGGCGCGCCAGGCTTCCCAGGGCGAACGTGTCAGCAGCGCATGCGCCACGTCCAGCCCGCGAGCGAACGCATCCATGCCGCCGATGTGGGCGAGAAACAGATCCTCGGCGTCGCTCGACTCGCGTCGGACCTTGGCATCGAAATTCAGGCCCCCCGCGCCCAGCCCGCCCTGGCGCAGCACCACCATCATCGCGCCGACGGTGTCGTAGAGGTCGGTCGGGAACTGATCGGTGTCCCAGCCGTTCTGCGCGTTGCCGCGATTCGCGTCGATGCTGCCGAGCAGGCCGTGATCGGAGGCGACCTGCAGATCGTGTTCGAAGGTGTGGCCCGACAGCGTGGCGTGGTTGGCCTCGATGTTGAGCTTGAAGTCGCGCTCCAGACCATGACTCTTGAGAAAGCCGGCCACGGTCGCGGAGTCGAAGTCGTACTGGTGCTTCATCGGCTCCATCGGCTTGGGCTCGATCAGGAACACGCCCTTGAAGCCGATGCTGCGGCCGTAGTCGCGCGCTGCCGCGAGAAAGCGCCCCATGTGCTCAAGCTCGCGCTTCATCTGGGTGTTGTGCAGGGTCGCGTAGCCTTCCCGACCGCCCCAGAACACGTAGTTCTCGCCGCCCAGTTCGACGGTGGCGTCCAGCGCCGCCTTGACCTGCACCGCCGCGCGCGCGACCACCGCGAAATCGGGATTGGTCGCGGCCCCATTCATGTAGCGCGGATGCGAGAACAGATTCGCGGTGCCCCACAGCAGCTTGACGCCGCTCGCCTGCTGTCGCTGCTTGGCCAACTGCACCATGCGCTGCAGATTCGCCTGGTACTCGCCGATGTCATCGGCGTCCGGCGCCATGTCGATGTCGTGGAAGCAGTAGTAGGGCACGCCGAGTTTGGTCACGAACTCGAAGGCCGCATCCATGCGCGCTTCGGCACGCGCCAGCGCGGGCTCGGCCTGATCCCAGGGATAGCGCCGCGTGCCGGGTCCGAAGGGATCGTGGCCGGCATTGCAGAAGGAGTGCCAGTAGCAGACCGCGAAGCGCAGGTGTTCGGCCATGCTGCGGCCTCCGATCAGGCGCTGTGCGTCGTAGTGCTTGAATGCCAGCGGGTTGTCCGACTGCCGTCCCTCGTATGGAATGCGGCCGATGCCGGGAAAGAACTCGCGTGCGCCGATGTAGGGGCTGGTCATGGTGGGCGTCCTGGGGATGCGATGATGAGAGGCGTGCGTCAGGCGGAGGCATCGGCAAGGCCGACGGCATGCAGGCGGCGCATGCAGTCCAGCAGTTCGAGGTAGCGGCGGTAGTGCGCGCGGTAGGCCTCGCAGAGGTCCGCCTGCGGGCGCGCCGAGCGCTGCGGATCGAGGCGGACATGGGCCCGGACGGTCGCCGCCAGATCGGGCGCGTCTGCGTCCTGCGAGCGTCGGTACGACCACAGCGCCTGCAGCGCCGCGCCGAAGGCCGCGCCTTCGGTCTGTTCGGGCACGTCCACCGGCAGGTCGAAAACGTCGGCCACCATCTGTCGCCAGACCGGGCTGTTGCTGCCGCCGCCGGTGAGCCGGATCGAATCGAAGGAGAGCCCCGCCGCGTGCAGCGCATCGAAGCCGAAGCGCAGGGCGAAGGTCGCGCCTTCCATGGCGGCCCGATAGGCGTTTGCCGCATCCAGATTGCTGGCGTCCATGCCGAACAGGGCGGCGCGCGCCTGCGGCAGGTCGGGCGTGCGTTCGCCGTTGAAGAAGGGCAGCAGGCTCAGGCCACTCGCGCCGGCTCGGGTGCCTGCCAGCAGGGCATCGCCATCGCGCGAGGAGAAGCCGAAGGCGCGCGCGATCGACTCGGTGGCGAGCGTGCAGTTCATGGTGCACACCAGCGGCAGCCAGCCGCCGGTGGATGAGCAGAACGCCGCCCAGCCCGCCGCGTCGTCCACCACCGGGCGGTCGGCGCAGGTGAACAAGGTGCCGGAGCTGCCCAGGCTCATGCTCAGCACGCCGGGCGCCACGTTGCCCGTACCGATTGCCGCCATCATGTTGTCGCCACCGCCGACGCTGACCCGAACGTTCCTCGGCAGACCGAGCTCTTCGGCACTGGTCGGCGCCAGCGGAAAGCCGGCTTCAGGCGGCAGCAGCGGTGGCAGACAGCGCGACAGGTCGCGCTCGGGCGCGGTCGCCTGCAGCAGCGCCTGCGACCAGGTGCGCGTACGCACGTCCAGCCAACCGGTACCCGAGGCGTCGCCGAACTCCATCCAGCGTTCGCCCGTCAGCCAGAAGTTCACGTAGTCATGCGGCAGCAGGATCGTGTCGAGCCGCGCATAGGCTTCGGGTCGGTGCTTGCGCGTCCAGGGCACTTTGGACGCGGTGTAGCCGGCAAGAATCGGGTTGCCGGCGAGCGCCACGCAGGCGCGGGCACCGCCCACCGCCTGCATGATCTCGGCGCACTCCTGCTGCGTGCTGGTGTCGCACCACAGCTTGACCGGCGCCAGCACCTTGCCCGCCGCGTCGAGCGCGACCAGACCGTGCTGCTGCCCGGACACGCCAATTGCCACCACGCGTCCGCGCACCGATGCCGACAGCCGCGAGAAGCAGGCGCGGATCGCGTCGATCCACCATTCGGCGCGCTGCTCGCGGCTGCCGTCCTCGCCCGCGCTCATCTGCAAGGGCTGGCCGTGCAGGGCGACGATGCGCTTCGCCTGCGGCTCGAAGACCAGCAGCTTGACGCTCTGACTGCCGACATCCAGCCCCACGTAGAGCTCGCCCTTCGGTACCGTCATCGATGCATGCTCCTGCGCGTAGCCCAAACGCGATCCTGGCGAGCGGCAATCAACACCACGCGCGTGGCGGCCTGGATGCGACTCATGCCGGCGACCATGACCAGCGCATCCAGGCGCACAGGCGCCCGCCGGCAGGCAGGTGACACGTCTCCGGCCGCAGGTTGAAGGCGTCCGGCGGCCCGGTCTGAGGCTCGACACAGGTGGCCTGCGGATGGCCGTCGTAGATCACCCAGTGATCGCAGTCGGAGTCGATCTGCAGCCACTGCGCCTGGCGCTCGACACGGATCGGACCGCGATGGACGAAGCAGTCGTCCCAGGGTGGCGGTGGCGCCGGCTGCAAAGGCGCAGTGGCGATGCCCTCGGCATCGCGCGGGTAGTAGCGCCCCGCAGCGAAGCGCAGACGCTCCGGCTTGTGGAACCACGGATGCCAACCGAGCACGGCCGGCATGGCGCGCTCTTCGGCCTGCAGTTCGAGCTCGAAGCGCAGGCTGTCGCCCTCGACCCTCAGGTGCTGACGCGCATGCCCGCCGAAGGGCCAGCGCGCGTCGCGCGGCAGCTGCAGGCCGAGGCTCACCGCCCCCGTCTGCAGGGCCAACAGTCGCCAAGGCAGGGCGAATCCAAGGCCATGGATCGCATGCGCATCGAAGTTGCGCGCAAGCTCGATGCGCCGGTCCTCGAAGCGGAAGGCGCCGCCGCGCAGACGGCCTGCCCAGGGCAGCATCGGATAGCAGCCCCAGCCGATCATGCTGTCGTTGTCAGGGCTGTGCCCGTACAGCCATTCGCGACCGCGCCAGCGCACGCTTGCGATGCGCCCGCCGGCTGCGGGCGCGATCTCGACGCGCAGCTGTGCATCGCCGATCTCGATCAGTTCACCCGGCGGCATCGGCGCGCGCGCGTCGAGCCGATCGACCGGATCGCATGAAGCCATCGATGCAGGCTCAAGCCGGGCCATACGGGTGCACCGTGCGTATCCGGCCGTCAGGCAGATGTTCAAGCTCGGTGCATTTGATGCACCGCAGATGGTCTACGCCCTTAGACAGGCTCGCGTCGTGGTAGTAGAGCCACCAGCGCCCTTCGAATTCGACGATCGAGTGGTGCGTCGTCCAGCCCAGCACCGGCGTCATCAGCACCCCCTGCCAGACGAAAGGTCCGCAGGGTGAATCGGCGATCGCGTAGCACAGGGTATGGGTGTTGCCGGTCGAGTAGGACAGGTAGTAGCGACCGCCGTACCGATGCATCCACGGCCCCTCGAAGTAGCGGCGCGCGTGGTCGTCGGCGCGCAGAGGCCGGCCTTCTGCGTCGAGGATCTGCAGCTCGCGCGGGGCTTCCGCGAACTGCAGCATGTCCTCGGTCAAGCGGGCGATCCGTGGCCCCAGCGCCGGTGCCTCGCCTTCGGGTTCCCCGTGCAGGGGTGAGTGGCGGTTGTCGCGGTACTGCTGCAACTGGCCGCCCCAGAGGCCGCCGAACACCATGTGGTGCGCGCCGTCGACGTCTCGAAACACGGCCGGGTCGATCGAATAGCTGCCGTGGATCGGCTCGGGCTCGGCGATGAAGGGGCCGTCCGGGCGATCCGCACAGGCGACGCCGATCTGGAACACACCGTCGGCACGCTTGGCCGGGAAGTAGAGGTAGTAGCGACCGTCGCGCTCGGCGGCATCGGGCGCCCACATCTGACGATTGGCCCAGGGCACGTCGCGAACGTGCAGCACGCAGCCGCAGTCCACCGCCTCGGCATCGGGCGAGTCCTGGCGGAAGACGCGGTAGTCCTCCATCGCGTACTGGTCGCCCAGATCATTCGCTTCGACGCCGGAGTCGATGTCGTGCGAGGGGTAGACGTACACACGCCCTTCGAACACATGCGCGGAAGGGTCGGCCGTGTACACATGGCGCACCAGTGGGCTCGATATCGCGCAGGCGATCAGCTCTTGCGCGGGCCGTCCCGTGGGATTCGTGCTCATGCGGCCCTCCCCGCGAGCGCATCACGCCCCGCGCGCTGGGCGATCAGCTCTTGCTCGATGCGCACCTCCAGCGACTTGTCGATCGTGTAGAAGTAGAGCAGGCCGACGCAGATCAGGAACGGCGTCGAGGCCAGCACACTGACCGCGAGACGGATGCCGTTGACGGTCTCGTCGGTCTGTACGGCCGCGCCTGCTTCATAGCCGTAGGCGGCCAGGATCGCAGCGACCAGGGCACCGCCGACACTGAGGCCCACCTTGAGACCGCAGAGCATCGCCGAGAAGATGATTCCGGTGGCGCGTCGGCCGTTGCGCCATTCCGAGTAGTCGGCGACGTCAGCGATCATCGCCCATAGCAGGGGAATGGTGATGCCGTAGAAGAAGCCGTGCAGGATGTGCGAGACGAACACCAGGGCGATGGCATCCGGCGGAAACGCGACGAACACCAGCAGGAACAGGGTCGAGGCGAACAGCGCTGCGCCAAACACGTCGCGTTTGCCGAAGCGGTCCGCCAAGCGGCGCGAGAAGCCGATGCCGACGATCATGCAGAGGATGCCGCCGGCATTGAACAGGCTGAAGGCGGAGGTGGCGGCGTCCTTCGGCCACTGGAACTCGACCAGGCCGAGCGAGCCCAGCGCACTGTTCAAGCCCGCAATGAACCGGTTGAACCCGACCGCATCGAGAAACTCGGCCTGGGCGCTTACGTCCAGGTAGTACTGGAAGTAGTAGACGTAGGTGCCGCCCTTCAGCGCCAGCGTCACGAACACCAGCACCGTCATCAGCAGCATGATCATCCACGGCCGGTTGCGCATCAGATCGCCGAGGTCTTCGCGCACGCTGGAGGTCTGCTCGGGCGGCAGCACCACGCGCTCACGGGTGCTGAGGAAGGTCAGCAGGAAGAACACGGTGCCCACCACGGCGAACACGGCCATCGTGTTGTGGAAGCCGCGCACCCGGTCGCCATCGCCGAGGATCAGCACCAGCGGCAGCAGCAGCACCTGGATCACGAACTGGGCGATCATCACCGCGACGAAGCGGTAGGACGACAGACTGTTGCGTTCGCTCATGCTGCCCGTCAGCACGCCGGAAAGCGCCGAGTACGGCAGGTTGTTGGCCGCGTACACCAGCACCAGCAGGGTGTAGGTGCTGACGGCATAGACGATCTTGCCGGTCTCGTCGAAGTCAGGGGTGCTGAACGCCAGCAAGGACAAGGCACCGAAGGGCAGCGCCGTCCACAGGATCCAGGGCCGGAATTTGCCCCAGCGCGTGTGCGTGCGATCGGCGAGCAGGCCGACCATCGGGGTGAACACGAATGCCCCGAGCAGACCGACGAAGAAGATGATGCTGGCCGCGGCCGAAGCCGGTATGCGGTAGACGTCGGTGTAGAAGAACGCGAGAAAGGTGATGAGCGTCTGGAAGATCAGATTGGCCGCCAGATCACCCAGGCTGTAACCCAGCTTTTCGCGGACACGCAGCGTTTCGGTCGCCGGGTGGTTCTGCATGTGCGCCTGCCTCTCTCCCTTGACTGCTTCGACCTTGGCGAGCGCCGCGATCCGACCGGCTCGCTGGCGTGACCTGTGCGCGTTCGCGTGTCGCCTGAATCGGGTGTCGCCCAAGCCACGGCAGGCGCCGCGCTTCTGTTCGCAGCGGCCGTCAGCCACCCCACGCAGACCGGCTCCCTCGGCCGAAAAAGCCGCGGGTGTGGCCCGCACGATCCGACTGTTCGGGCCCACCCGCGGAACGGGGAGCGGAGGGGCGCTCGCACCAACACGGCTTTCGCACCATGACGACCTAACGGTAGCGCTACCATTCATCCAACGCACGCTGCGCAGCAACATGGTCTTTCGGCGCATCCGTGCTAATGGTAGCGCTCTCATTTTTTCGCCTCAGCGGCAGCGGAGCACCGGCAGGAGAGGCCTCCCGCCCCGTGTCCCGCCCCGACACGCCGATGACCGGTCGACGCAGGGAGAGACGTGATGGTCACCCGATGGAGGATCCACCGATCCCTGATCTGCGGCGCGCTGCTTCTGCTGATGGCGGCTGTGCTGTTCGCAAGCGCCAGTGCGGAGCCACTCGCGAGTGGTCAGCCCAAGTTTCTGGGCGCGGCCTACAGCGCGCCGCAGCGCGAGGACTTCGCCCACTACTGGAACAAGCTGAGCCCCGAGAACGCCGGCAAGTGGGGCGAGGTGGAAGCCGTGCGCGACGTCATGGACTGGCAGGCCCTCGACGAGGCGTATGCCTACGCCCGGGCCCACGGCATGCCCTTCCAGTTCCACGTGCTGGTCTGGGGCAACCAGCAGCCGGAGTGGATCCGCGAGCTTCCCGCCGACGAGCAACGCGCAGAGATCGAGGAATGGTTCGCTGCGGTCGCCGCGCGCTATTCCGATATCGCGATTGTCGAAGTCGTGAACGAACCCCTGCATGACCCGCCCTGCAGCAATGACGCCGATGGCGGCCATTACTGCGAGGCACTGGGCGGCGCTGGGCAGACCGGCTGGGACTGGATCATCGAGAGCTTCCGGCTGGCGCGGCAGCACTTTCCGCGAGCGCAGCTGCTGCTCAACGATTACAGCATCACCAACACGCCCGACAACACCCGACGCTATCGCGGAATCGTCGACCTCTTGCAGGCGCGCGGGCTGATCGATGCGATCGGCGTTCAGGGCCACGCCTTCTCGACCAGTTGCGAAACGCCGCTGGCGGTGCACCGCGCCGCCCTCGATCTGCTGGGCGCCACCGGCCTGCCCCTGTACGTGACCGAACTCGACATCGACGGCCCGACCGACGAGGAGCAGCTGGCCCACTACCAGCGGGTATTTCCGCTGTTCTGGGAGCACCCGGCGGTGGCCGGCATCACGCTGTGGGGCTTTCGGCCCGGCCTGTGGCGGCACGAACAGCGGGCCTACCTGATCGATGAACGCGGGCAGGAACGCCCTGCCCTGCGCTGGCTGCGCGACTATGTCGCCGGTGACGCCGTGGCCGCACCCGAACCCTGCCCAGGCCCGGCCAGCGTGCTCGATGGCGAGATCACCGGCGCCCTGGCGGTGATCGATAGCGGTCGACCGCTACCGCTGCTGATCGACCCGCAAGATCCGGAGGCCGCCCAACGCGCCGCGACTGCGGTCCGCCGGGATCTTGTCGCCCTGGCCGGCGCGGAGCCGGCCGACGACTCGCCCCACGCGATCATCGCCGGCACCCTTGGCCACAGCCCGCGCATCGAGCGGATGGTCGCCGCAGGAAAACTTGAGGTGGCCGACCTTGCCGGGCGCTGGGAAGCGTATTCCATGCAGGTCGTCCACCAACCCGAGGAGGGCATCGAGCGTGCCCTGGTGATTGTGGGCGCGGATCGACGCGGCACCGTGTTCGGGCTGTACGAGCTGGTGCGCAGGCTCGGTGTGTCGCCTTGGACGTACTGGGCCGATGTTCCGATTCCGCGACGTGCGAAGGCCTGGGTGAGCCCCGGCCGCCTGCTCGACGCACCGGCCGTGCGCTATCGCGGCATTTTCATCAACGACGAGGAGCCCGCGCTCGGCGCGTGGACGCGAGCCACCTTCGGCGGCAGCAACCATCGCTTCTACGAGCGCGTGTTCGAGCTGATCCTGCGCCTGAAGGGTAACTACCTGTGGCCGGCGATGTGGGGCCGCGCCTTCTACGCGGACGACCCGCAGAACGCCGCGCTTGCCGACGCCATGGGCGTGGTCATCGGCACCTCGCACCATGAGCCGATGATGCGGGCGCATGTCGAGTGGGCACGCCACGGCCAGGGCCCTTGGGACTACGCGCGCAACGGCGAGCGCCTGCGCGCCTTCTGGCGTGAGGGCGTCGAGCGGCTGCAGGGCCGGGAGGCGGTGGTCACGCTGGGCATGCGCGGCGACGGCGACGAAGCGATGAGCGATCACACCGCTACGGACCTGCTGGAACGCATCGTCACAGACCAGCGGAAAATCATCGCCGACGTGAGCGGCCGCACACCGCAGCAGACGCCGCAGGTGTGGGCGCTGTACAAGGAAGTGCAGGACTACTACGACGCCGGCATGCGGGTACCAGACGACGTCACCCTGCTGTTCGCCGACGACAACTGGGGCAACCTCCGGCGACTGCCGCCGCCAGGGTCGACCCGCGCCGGCGGCTACGGCGTCTACTACCACTTCGACTACGTCGGCGACCCGCGCAGCTACAAGTGGCTCAACACCCAGCAGATCGAGCGCGTCTGGGAGCAGATGCGGCTAGCCTGGGCGCACGGCGTCGATCGCCTGTGGATCGTCAATGTCGGCGACATCAAGCCGATGGAGCTGCCGATCAGCTTCTTTCTGGATCAGGCCTGGGCACCCGGGCGAACGGACCTGCAGGCACTGCAGGACTACCCGGCGCACTGGGCCGCCGAGCAGTTCGGCCCGCAGCACGCACAGGAAATCGGCGCGATCCTCACCCGCTACGCGCAGTACACCGCGCGCCGCAAACCCGAGCTGCTGGATGCCGACACCTACAGCCTGCTCCACTTCGGCGAGCTCGAACGGGTGCTTGCAGAATGGGCGGATCTGGTGAGCCGGACCCAGCGCATCGCAGCGGAGCTGCCGAGCTCGCAGCGGGCTGCCTGGTATCAGCTGGTCGAATACCCCGTGCTGGCCGTCGACAACCTGCATCGGCTGTACGCCGCAGTGGCGCGCAACCGGCTGTATGCCGCGCAGGGCCGCGCTTCGGCCAAGGACTGGGCGGACGAAGCGCGGCGCCTGTTCGCGCGCGACGCCGAGCTGGCGCGGGTCTACGAGCAGGAGATCGCCGAGGGCAAATGGATCGGCATGATGTCGCAGACGCGGATCGGCTATACCCACTGGCAGCAGCCCGATCGCAACGTGCTGCCCTCGCTGGCGACGGTGGATGTGCGCGAGCCGGGAACGCTCGGCGTGCAGATCGAAGGCGATCCGCGTGGCTGGCCGCAGCCGGCGCGCCAGGCCGTGCTACCGACGATCGACCCGCATACCGCGCGCACGCGCCGAGTCGAAGCCTTCAACCGCGGCGCGCAGCCGCTGCGCTACACCACGTCGAGTTCAGACCCGTGGCTGCGGATCCAGCCTGAGGCGGGCACGATTGAGGATGCTGTCGAACTGAGCATCGACGTCGATTTCGCCCAGCTGCCACCCGGTGAGCACCGCGGCCGGGTGGTCGTGCGCGGGGACGAGCTGACCCAGGTGACGATCGAGGTGCCGGTGCAGGTGCCCAGCGGGGGCGACAACGCGCGCGGCTTCATCGAGGGCGACGGCCATGTGGTCATCGAGGCCGCCCACTTCGATCGCGCGACGGCACCTGCCGGAATGGCCTGGGAAGTGATCCCGAACCTCGGTCGCACCGCTGCCGGTGTCACGCTCTGGCCACCGGCCCCACACGCTTCGCAACCCGGCGGCGAGGGCGCGCGGCTTGAGTACGCCATGCACCTGCACACCGGCGGTGAGGTCGAACTGCAGGTGCATCTGTCGCCGACCCTCGACCTGCACGGCAGCGGCGGCTTGCGCTACGCGGTGTCGATCGGCGATGAGCCGCCGCAGATCGTGCAGATGCAGCTCGAACCGAGCCCGGGGCATCCACACGCTCTGGCCTGGGAGCGGGCCGTCGCCGACAACGTCTACATCGGCCGCAGCCGACACCAGGCCAGCGCAGGGCCCCAGGTGCTGAAGCTGTGGCGGGTCGATTCCGGCCTGGTGTTCCAGCGCATCGCGCTGTGGCGCGCGAAAGAACCACCGAGCTACCTCGGCCCACTCGAGAGCCCGCGCCGATGAGCGGGCGTGCAGGCGGACTCAGCCCCACCCGCCTCGCCCCCCGGGGCAGAGACGCCCGCCATCGAACGCTTCTGACCGCCAGCCCACGCGGCGCGCAGGCTGTCTGCACGTACCGAAGGCGAGGCATTCCCCTGCTCGGGCAGCGTCCGAGTGGATCCCCGTAGACGCGGCGGTTCGGAGCTTTCCCAGGGCATCACTCAAGGCCGCGCAGCGCGCGCGCTGCTGTGCATCTCGGCCGCGCGCAGGGTGCGCGCGTGCTCGGGGCCCAGACTCTCGCTGAGAATGGCGATCGCCAGCTCAAAGGCCGCGTCAGACTCCGTCGGCCGCGCCGCAGCCTCCAGCGTCAGCGCGCGCCCGATCTCGAACATGCCGGTCTGCCAGGCGCGCGCGCCGAGCTTGCGCGTCGCGCCCTCGATCGCGCGCGCATGCATCCGCAGCGCCTCGTCGAATCGCCCCTGGCGCCGATACAGGCCGCCCAGGTTGTGCATCAGGCTCAGCGTGTCGGGGTGATCCGCCTCCAGCTGCTGCAGTTCGAGCGCGAGCACCCGTTCGTACAGCGGCGCGGCCTTGTCGAGCTGCCCTTGCAGCACATGCAGCAGACCGAGATTGGCCATGGCGTTGCGGGTCAGCGCACTGGCTTCACCGAACAGCGCGAGGCGACCGGCCAGCGCTTGCTGGAACAGCGGCTCGGCCTCGTCGTAGCGCTTCAGCTCCTGCAGCACGGTCGCCTTCTCGCTGGCGAACCGCAGGCTGATGGCGTGCTCGGCTCCGAGCACCGCGCGGGCGCTGCGCAGGCCCTCGTCGAGCTGCTGCAGGGCAGCGTCGAAGTCACCGGCATGGCGCAGCGCTACGCCCAGATCGAGCTGCGCCAGAATCGTGTCCGGATGCAGCGCGCCCAGCGCACTGGCAAAGCTCGCCCGCAGGGCACGCAGGGTCGCCACCACTTCGGCGTCGCGGCCGAGCATGCGCAATGAGTCGGTGTGCTCGTGGCGAATGCGCGCCGTGCTCAGAGCGTCTTCGCCAAGCCGGTCCGCGCTCAGCCGCAGCAGTTTGGACTGCAGGCCCTCGGCGCGGGCGTAGTCGCCCTGGTGCCAGGCCAGCAGCGCCTGCAGCCGGCGCTGCTCAAGCGCCGCGGGCAGCGCTGCACTGTCGAGGGCGGCAAGATCGGCGGCGCCCAGGCCCGCCACATAGCCGGCCAGCGCATCGAGATCACCGCGATCCAGGTCGAGCCAGGCGCGCTGCCGGGCAAGTTCCGCCTGCACCTCGATCCGACGCGCCGCGGGCAGGCGCGGAACCAGCGCTTCGGCAAGGCCGAGTTCGCGCCCGGATTCCTCCAGCCGGCCCAAGCGCTGATAGAGCGCGGACAGCGCGCTGCGCACCGTGAGCTGCTCCAGCGGAGCGTCGGCAAAGCGTGCGCCCACGCTGTCGGCGGCGCGGTCCAGGGCTTCGCGCACGGTGAGTTCGCGGCTCTGCGCCACCTCGGGCGAGGCGGCCGCCAGCAGGTCTTCGGTGAGGAACTGCAGCGCCGTGGTCGCCACCCGTGCCTGGTAGGCCGCCAGGTCGCGCTCGGCGCGCACGCGCAGCGCCGAGTAGGCGGCGAGGCCCAGCAGCACGGCGAGCGACAGCGCAGCGGCCAGCGCCGACCAGCGGTGACGCTGCAGGTACTTGCGCGAGCGGTAGCGGGCACTGCGTGACACCGCCCGCAGCGGACGCTGCGCGAGGTAAGCGCGCAGATCGATCATCAGCGCTTCGACCGTGGCGTAGCGGTGGGCCGACTCGGCCGCACAGGCGCAGTCGATCAAAGCCCGCAACTCGTAGGGCAGCGTCGAGCTGTCGAAGTCGCGCGGCAAGGCCTCCGCGTGCAGCACGGTGGTGGCGCGGGTCAAGGCGTCCGCCTCGGCTTCGCTGCGGGCCAGCAGGCGCTGCAGCAGACGCCCAAGCTGGTAGATGTCGGCGGCCACGGTGAGGCGCTCGCCGCGCACCTGTTCGGGGCTGGCGTAGCCGGGCGTGTGGGCATGGCGGGAGAGCGCGTCCTCCTCGCCGATCAGCTGGACGATGCCGAAGTCGAGCAGCTTGGCCTGGCCGCTGCCATCGACCAGCACGTTGGAAGGCTTGATGTCCCGATGCAGCAGCCCGCGCGCATGCGCATAGGCCACCGCTTCGCAGACCTGCAGGAACAGCCGCAGCCGCGCGTGCAGATCCAGCCCGGCGGCGCGCGCGTGGACGTCAATACGCTGGCCTTCGATGTACTCCATCGCCAGCCAGGGCTGACCCTCGGCGCTGTGGCCGCCGTCCAGCAGCCGTGCGATATGCGGGTGGTTGAGATCGGCCAAGGCCTGGCGCTCGCGGCGGAACAGGGCGCGTGCGCCTTCGTCGTTGCTGCCGCCGCCGATCCACTTCAGCGCCACCGTCTGCACGTACTCGCCATCGGCACGCTCGGCGCGGTAGACCACCGCCATGCCGCCGCGGCCCAGCTCCTCGACGATGGCGAAGGGGCCGATGCGCTCGCCCGGCTGCGGCAGCCGCGCGCGCTCGCGCTCGCGCAGCAACGAAGCCGCTGCGGCACCCAACAGGGCGCCGCCGGTGGCGAAGTCTTCGGGTCGGATCGGCATGCGCGGCCCCCTGCCTGATGCAGGTGCGCAGCCTAACCGGGATGACGGAGAGCCGGTGGGTCGAGACCCACCCTATGCAGAGCGGCGCAGCGCAGGTCGTCCCAATCGCAGCACAGCGAAGCCGAACAGGTTGGGCCAAGCGCAACGCGGCCCCGCGTCGCAACCTTCGAGATCACCGCGTCAGTCATCCGTGCGGACCGGCGCGGAGAGCCGGTGGGTCGAGACCCACCCTATGCGCGGCGCAGCCGGCGCGCGGCGCAGGTCATGCGAAGTCGCGAACGTAGGGCCAAGCGCAGCGCGGACAGTCCTATCGCATGAGGTGGCTAGGGCTCAAAACCGTCGGCGAACACCCGGTTCAGGTCGTCCAGCTGCAGCCGGTACAGCTCGGCGCCGAGCACGCCGTCGTCAGCGCGGAAGTACACGTCATCGCCTGCGACCAGCAGTTCGCTGGGCCGGCTGCCGGCCGGGCCGGGGGCGATGTCGGCGCCACTGAAGTTGAGCAACTGGCGGTTGAACAGCACGCGCAGCTCCTCGCCGTCGTTGACCGGCGCCGAACGGTGCGCGCTGAACACCAGCGCACCGTTCGCGGTCACCACCGGCTCGCGGCCGATCGCGCGCAGGGTGGTGCTGCTGTCGTCGTACGCGCAGCGCGTGCCAGCGGCGCTGCCATCCGTTTCGAACAGCGCGCAGTTGGGCCGGCTGCTGCTGATGCCGCTGAAGTACAGCCGCCCGTTGGCGAACAGGTAGGGGCGCTGCTGCTGTTGCGCCGCCATGCCGCTGCCGCTGCCGGCGAACAGATCCACCACCAGTCGGGTGCCGGCCGGGCTGCCGTCGGTGACGTAGAGCTCGCGGCCGGTGCTGGGGCTGAACGCTGTGAAGAACATCCGCGGGCCGGCCAGCACGAACTCGCGCGGCTCGCTGTCGCCAGCGCCGGGGTGGATGTCGAGCAGGCGCTGGGTGGTCTGCGCCGTTCCGCCGGTGACCCAGGGTTCGATGCCGAAGATGCCGTCGTCGGCGCGGAACACCGCCACTTCGGGCAGACCCGGGCGCCCGCGCAGGGTCACCAGCTCGCGCACCTGGCTGCCGCTGCTGCCGCTCTGGATGTCCAGCACCAGGGCCGCGCTGTCGTTGGCGTCCAGCGCGAACAGCTCCAGGCCGGAGTTGCCGTTGCTGGCGACGAACAGCAGCTTGTCGGCGACCGTCGCCAGCTGGGTGAAACCGTCATCGAAGCAGAAGCTCTCCAGGCGGCGTTCTTCCGGCGTCGAGAGGTTGGTCACTGCGACGGTGCCCGCCACTGTGCCGTCGCTCTTGAAAATCTCGACGTCGTCGAAGCCGCCTTCGTCCGCGTAGAAGTAGACCCGACCGTTGCGCTCGGCGTAGCAGCTGCCGTCGGCATTGCGTGCGCGGATGCTGCCGAGGTCAATGGTGCCCGTCGGGGTCCCGTCGATCGCCTGCAGCCCGTCGCCGCTGTCGACCCACAGCCGACCGAAGAACGCGCCAATGGCCTGGAAGATGCGCAGAAAGGGTGAGGGCGCGCCGGGGTCGCCTGCGACCAGCGGAAACAGCAGGGTCTCGGTGCTGGCGCCGCCGCGGAATGCGTTCACGAACAGCCGCTGGTTGAACACCGCGAGCGGGGTGGCAAAGCTGTCGCCGACATCGCCGACGAAGTTGCCCAGCGGCACCGTGGAGAGGGCGCTGCCCTGGGTCATGAAAGGCTCGCCGCTGCCGGAATCGGTCGCGCCGTATCCAATCAGGGCAGCGCTGCCGGCGGTCGGGAACAGCACCATCAGGCCGGGATCGTCGATCGCATTGCCGCTGATCTCGACCGTACCGGCGGCGCTGCCGTCGCTGATCCACAGCTGCATTTCGCCGCCGCTGCTGAGCGCGGGATTGATGAATCCGAGAAACACCCGCAGGTTGTTGGCGCTGCGGGTCAGAAAGAAGCTGATGCTGGAGTTCGCCAGGCCCTGGGCGCCGGGCACCAGCTCTTTCAGCAGGACCGTGCCTGCTGCCGTGCCATCACTGCTGAACAGCTCGCGGCCGCTGGCCGGCGTGTTGGCGGTCAACAGCACGCGATTGCCGAGGCTGACCAGATTGGCCGGGCTGGCGGAGGAGATCGACTGCGTGCCTGCGAGCGTGCCGTCGCTGACGAACAGCTGGCTGTCGGCCACGAAGAACATGCGGAACAGGCTGACGTTCGGCGTCAGCAGACCGCTGGCCGTGGCGAAGCTGCGCAGCAGGGTGCTGCTGGCGGCACTGCTGCCGAAAGCGCGCAGCTCATCCGGCGCCGCGCTGTCGCGAATCAGCATGAAGGTGTTGGGGCCCAGCGACTGCAGATCGGACACGCTGCGCGCGAAGCCGCTGATGTTGAGCCCGCCGACACCGGTGGCGCCGATCGGCGCCTGGGTGGTCGAGCTGTAGGTCAGCAGGCGCACGTCGTTGACGCCATCGACGGTGCGGGCGAGAAGGCAGACCTGGCCGGTCGAGCAGAGCTGGATATCGCTCGGCGAGCCCGACGCTGGGCCGGCCAGCAGATCGATCTCCAGCGACGCCGAGGACGGCCCGGTCAGGCGCCACAGTTCCTGGCCCACATCGGCGCGTGCCGCGCTGAAGAAGGTGCGGGTCACGGCGCTGCCGTTGACGCTGAAACTGAGGCGGGTGAAGTTGACCGGGTTGGAGCCGTCGGCGCCGGGGTTCAGATCCAGCGCCATCACCGGGCGCGCCCCGCTGGCCACATCGAGTCGCCACAGCTCGCGGCCGTGCTGGCCATCGTTGGCGGCGAAGTACAGGCTGCCGCCTTCGACATGGAAGTTGGGCGCGTTTTCCAGGCTGCTGCACTGGCCCGGGCAGAGATCCGCCAGAAGCCGGGTGCCCAGCGCGGTGCCGTCGGTTTCCCACAGCTCGACGCCGTGCTCGGGCGTGCGCATGCTGAACACCGTGCGGCCACCGAAGAACACCGCCGCCTTGAAGCGGTCGAGGCCGCCGTCGCTGGCGGCGTTCGGCCCGGTGTGGAGATCGGCCACCAGACTGACCGTCCCCTGCGCACGCGCGCTGCCGACGGCCAGCCCGAGCGCCCCGATCAGGCACATCAGCACGGCCAGCGCGGCGCGATTGAACGGGCGCGGCGGCGCGCGCAGCGGAGCGATGGGGAGCACGCATTGCATGGTCGATTCCTCCAAGTGGACGCAGCGGGGCGCAGGCCCCTGCTGCGGGTACACGGCGATTGGCATCGCGTTTTGCCATCGGCTGCAGCGGCCCCGGCAGCGGGGGCGATGGCGGGCGGCGCTATTCGAAGCCGTTGGCGAACAGGCGATCGATGTCGGACAGATCCAGCCGGTACAGCTCGAAGCCGCGGCTGCCGTCGTCCGCGCCGAACCAGGCCTGGTTGGCGCGCACCAGCAGGGTGTTGGGTGCACTGCCGCGCGCTCCGGGGCGGACATCGCCACCGGTGATCGGCAGCAGACTGCGATTGCTCAGCGCGAACACTTCTTCGCCGAGCTGCGGCGCGTGCGCGATGAAGGCGATCGCGCCGTTGTCCAGCAGGCGCGCCACGCTGGCCGGGCTGAAGCCGACCGTGGGCACCGGCAGATCGCGGTTCTGCGCGCAGCGGGTGCCGGCCGGGCTGCCGTCGGTGATGAACACGGGGCAGCCGGCCTCAAGGCTCAGCGGATCCGGGCTGCCGGCGAACAGGGCGCGGCTGGCGTTCGCATCCAGCAGCGGCGAGCGGATGCCGCCGGTGGAGCTCACGAAGGCGATGCCCGAGCCAGGCCCCGGGTACAGATCGCGCAGCAGCACGGTGCCGGCGGTGGTGCCGTCGCTGCTCCACAGCTCGAAGCCGTGCAGCGTGGTGCGCGCGGCGAACACCACCCGGCTGCCGACCCGACGCAGACCGTGCGGGGAACTGCCCGCGGCGCCGGGCTCGATGTCCAGCAGCAGGCGCGTGCCCTGGGCGGTGCCGTCGCTGATCCACAGTTCGCGGCCGTGGATGCCGTCGTCAGCGCTGAACAGCATCTGCGGGCCGAGGCGCTCCAAGCCGCTCGGGCTTGAGCTGGCAGGGCCGGGATTGATGTCGGCCACCGCGCTGAGGCCGGCCGGCGGCAGGTAGCGCAGCAGCTCACTGCCGATGTTCGGCGTGCCGGGATTTCCCGCCACCAGGAAGCCGTCGGCGAAGGCGGCGAAGGTGAGGATGTCGCTGACATCGCGCGGGCTGCAGTACTCGAACGCGCCCGCGCTGAGCGTCAACAGAGGCAGGCTGCCGGCGATACTGCCGTCGAGCCGCAGGATGCGGGTGCCATCATCGTCATCGGCGAGGATCAGGCCGCCGTCGAACAGTCCGCCGCAGCCCTGGCCGATGCTCATGAACGGATGCGTCGCCTCCTCCAGCACGGGGCTCAAGCCATCGGTCGCGAAACTGCGCGTGCCGGCGCGCTGCAGCAGCAGGCGGCTGCCCAGCGACACCCCGCGGCGCTGGCGCACGTTCTGCGCAAGCAGGGTCAGGCGATTGTCGAGATCGGCCGGGTCCGCCGCCTGCAGCGCACTGAGGGAGGCACCATCGACGCGCGCGTTAAACAGCAGGCGTTCGCCGACCAGATCCACCGGAAACGGAAACGCATGGCCGACGTCCGAACGCACTTCGGCCAGGCGCCGCAGGTCACCGACCTGGCCGCTGCTGAAATGCGGCTCGCCGCCTGCGCGCGAAGCGAACACGGTGCGTCCGCTGCCCGCCAGCAGCACATCGATCGCGCCGTCGGCCAGCACGTCGAGCAGCACGGTGCCGGTGCTGCTGCCGTCGCTGCTCCACAGGGCGTCGTTCGCGCCCAGGTAGATGCGGGTGCCGTCGCGGCTGGCCACCAGCGGGCTGAAGGAATTGAAGCCGGCATCGCCCGGGACGATCTCGCGCACCAGCGCGGTGCCGGCCACGGTGCCGGTGCTGCGGAACAGCTCGATGTTGCTGGCCGCGCCACTGCGACCAAGCAGCAGCAGCTGGGTCGGCAGCGCAAGCAGACGCTGCGCCGATGACAGGCCCAGGGACAGCGTGCCGGCGGGCGTGCCGTCACTGACGTGCAGCAGGTTGCTGCTGGTGAAGAACACCCGGTTCAGACCGACCACGGCCACCAGCTCGCGGATCGAGCTCGACTCGTGCAGTTGCTGGATGTCGGCGGCCGCCCCGCCGTCGCGCAGCACCCAAAGCTGCGAGGGATTGGCGGCAAGGCCCGAGCGCTGCAGGTAGGCGCGGTCGCCGAGCTTGAGCGCAGCCTGTTCGGACAGACGCTGGGTGGCGGTGTCGGCGGGGAAACCACTCACCGCCGACACCAGGTCGAGCGTGTCGACGCCGCTGTAGATCAGCTGCAGCGGCCGACGCGCGCCGGCGCTGTCGAGCGCGGTGGTCAGCAGGCGGTTGGGGCCGAAGTTGACCGGCAGGGTCGGGCGGCCGTCCTCGCGACCGGCGCGGAAGTCGTGTTCCAGACGCAGCTCGTTGGGCAGCACGCGCCACAGCTCGGATCCTCGGGTGATGCTGCGCGCCACCACGAAGTCGAGCGTCCGCGACACCCCGCCGATCGCCACCGTGACCCGGCGCACCGGGCCGGGGCTGGAGCCCTCCACGCCCGGGTTGATGTCCGCGAACAACCTCGGCGCGCTGGCGCCGGCCTCGAGCACCCACAGCTCGCGGCCGGTCAGCAGATCCTGCGCACTGAAGAACAGACGGCTGCCGACCACGCTGAGATTCATCGGCGTGCCGCTGCACTGGCCGGGGCAGAGATCGGCGAACAGGCGGGTGCCGGCCGGGGTGCCATCGGTGACCCACAGCTCACTGCCCTCCTCGAAGCTGGCGGTAGTGAAGAACTGGCGGCCGTCAAAGCTCGCCGACTCACCGAGGCCGCCGCCCTGGGCGTCGTTCAATCCGGTGAACTGATCGGGCAAGGCGACCACCGACGCGCCCCCCTGCGCGGCGGCGACGCCGCAGGCGCCCAGAAGCAGCGCCAGCCACAGCACCGCATCGCTCCACCTCCGCGCCTGCGCGAGGACGCGTCCCGCACCCTGGCTGCCGCGGCCCGCCCCATCCGCCCTGCCTGTCTGCCACATCCGCGCTCTCCCGGTCAGCCGAGCTGAAGTGCCGGCACAGAGGGCACGCAAACTGCGGCGGGTTTCTGCCATCGACCGCGCGTGACACACACCCGGATGAAGCGGCGCCTTACACTCCGCGCCTTCCTTGACGCGCGTGAGAGCCATGGCCGGATCCAGCCTGTTCGCCCTGATCGACGACATCGCCAGCCTGCTCGACGACGTCGCCGCGATGACCAAGCTCGCTACCAAGAAGACCGCCGGCGTACTCGGCGATGACTTGGCGCTCAACGCCCAGCAGGTCACCGGCGTGCGCGCCGAGCGCGAGCTGCCGGTGGTGTGGGCAGTGACCAAGGGCTCGGTGGTGAACAAGGCCATCCTGGTGCCGGCAGCGCTCGCCATCAGCGCCTTCCTGCCCTGGGCGATCGTGCCGCTGCTGATGCTCGGCGGCGCCTTTCTGTGCTTCGAGGGCGTCGAGAAGCTGGTGCACAAGTGGCTGCACCGCGCCGAGGTCGAGGCCGAGCACAAGGCCCGGGTGGACGCGGTGGCAAACCCCGACGTCGATCTGGTGGCCTTCGAACGCGACAAGATCAAGGGCGCGATCCGCACCGACTTCGTGCTCTCGGCCGAGATCATCGTGATCGCGCTCGGCACCGTGGCCACGGCGAGCTTCAGCCGCCAGCTCGGCACCCTGGTTGGCATTTCGCTGGTGATGACGGTCGGCGTCTATGGCCTGGTCGCCGGCATCGTCAAGCTCGACGACCTCGGTCTGTACCTGACCCGGCGCGCGTCGGCGGCCAAGCAGGCGATCGGCCGCGGCATCCTCACGGCGGCGCCCTGGCTGATGAAGTTCCTGTCGGTGGCCGGCACCGCCGCGATGTTCCTGGTCGGCGGCGGCATCCTGGTGCACGGCATCGGCCCCCTGCATCACTGGGTGCAGGCAACCCTGCCCACCCTCGGTGGCTTCGCCCTGCCCGCCGAGATGGGCATCAATGCCGGCGTGGGGATCGCCGCCGGGGCGGTGCTGGTGGCGCTGTGGATGGGCGTGCAGAAACTGCGTGGGCGCGCGGCAGGGTGAGTGCCTGCGGTCGCTTGATCGGCGACCTCTGAGCAAAGCCCGACTGGCGCTGTCGAGGCCATCCCTGGCGCGCCCTTGGGCGACACGACGCGGCCCCGCCTGAGGTGAGCCGTGGTCGCGCATCCGCGGCCTGTTCCAACGCGTTCGGCCGCGACACGAAGGCGCGCTCGCTTCGCTCGATCACGCATCGCGCGCTCGATCCGCGAGCGCGCCCTCGATGGCGCGCCGGAAGCTCCGACAAATCAGAGATTCCTTAGCCGCTTGTTGAAAAGCTCCCTTCCGGGGAGTTTTTCAAGTCGGCGGTCCGGCGCAGGTCGGTACCGCCTCACGACACATCCATCGCTGACGCGCTTGCTTCGTCGTCCCAGCCATCCCTGGCCAGGCGAGCAGGCTTTCTTTCAACAGCCTGTTAGCTGCCGCGCGTCGGCCCGATCAGATCCCAGCGGTTGCCGTACAGATCCTCGAATACCACCACCTGCCCATAGGTCTCGCTGCGCGGCGCGCCGTCGAAGCGCGCGCCGGCGGCGGCCAGCCGCGCGCAATCGGCGTCGAAATCCGTACTGCGCAGGAACAGCCAGACCCGCCCGCCGCCCTGTCGGCCGATGTGCGCCGCCTGCGCCTCGGTGGCCGCCCGCGCCAGCAGCACCTGCATCGCACCCGGCACGCCGATCACCACCCAGCGCTTCTCGGGCGTCAGCGACGTGTCTTCGATGAGGCGCCAGCCGAGCGCCCGCGTGTACCAGGCGATGGCCTCGTCGTAGTCGCGCACCAGCAGGGCGAACTGGAAGAGCTGTGGGGGCGTGGACATGGGCGTGCTCGTGGAAGGGCGCTGCAGTCTGCCGCACTCCGTGGCACCCGCGATCCGGCCGTCTCAGCCCGCGAGACGACAGCGCGCTGTGCTTGCGCGGGTGCGGCTGCCGTGGGCCCGGGTGGAAGAGGGCAAGCCTCATGGAGCCTGCACGAATCCCGGCCCTCGCGCGCAGCGCTCGGGCATTCAGCAGCGCGCGCAGCGGTGCCACGCACGACGGCTGCCTCGCCCACCAGCTGCGAATCCCCAATCCCGAATCCCTAATTCCCGCTCTTCACACCTCCGCGCTTGCCGCGCCGCCAAACACCACATAAATTTGTGCCCATGCCGCTCACCGACCGCCAGCAAGCCATCCTCGATTTCCTGAGCGCCCGCCTCGCCCAGGACGGCTCGCCGCCGAGCCTGGCCGAGATCGCCGAGGCCTTCGGCTTCAGGCAGGCGCGTTCGGCCCAGGACCACCTGCGCGCGCTGGAGGCCAAGGGCCTGATCGAGCTGAAGCCCGGCAAGGCGCGCGGTATCCGCCTGCTGATGCCGACGCCCGAGGCCGGGCTGCCGCTAGTCGGGCGGGTGGCGGCGGGGCGGCCGATCCTGGCCGATGCGCACATCGAGCGGCATGTCGCGGTCGACCCCGGCCTGTTCCGCCCGCGCGCGCACTTTCTGCTGCGCGTGCAGGGCGATTCGATGGTCGATGCGGCGATCCTGGATGGCGACCTGATCGCCGTGCACCGCACGCCCGAGGCCCGCGACGGCCAGATCGTGGTGGCGCGTATCGAGGACGAGATCACCGTCAAACGCCTGCACCAGCGCGAGGGCCGCCTGCAGCTGCTGTCGGAGAACCCGGCCTATGCGCCGATCGAGGTCGATTCCAGCTCCGGCGACAGCTTCGCCATCGAGGGCCTGTTCGTCGGCGTGCTGCGGCTGGGCACCGGGAACATGCCGTGAGCGCCGATACCGCCACGCCGCTGGGCCAGCTGCTGACCGATCCGCGCCTGTGGCGCGCCGGCAGCGCGCGCAGCCAGCGCGCATCCGAATCCACCGGCGTAGCCGAGCTCGACGCCTTCCTGCCCACCGCCGGCTGGCCGCAGTCCAGCCTGAGCGAAGTGCTGTTCGCCGCCGACGGCCAGGGCGAACTCAGCCTGGTGCTGCCGCTGCTGGCGCGCCTGAGCAGCGGGCGCGGCCGTCTGGTGCTGGTGGCGCCGCCCTACCGGCCCTACGCGCCGGCCTTGGTCCAGTGCGGTATCGAGCTGGATGCCCTGGTGGTGGTGCAAGCGCCGCCGAAGCAGGCCCTGTGGGCGGCCGAGCAGTGTCTGCGCGCCGGCTGCTGCGCGGCCGTGCTGTGCTGGCCGGATGCAGGCCGCGACGCCGACGAGCGCAGCCTGCGCCGGCTGCAGCTGGCGGCCGAAGCCGGGCACAGCCTGGGCATCGCCTTCCGGCCGCTGCGCGCGGCCGCGCAGACCTCGCCGGCGGCGCTGCGTCTGACCCTCGACATGGAAGGCGAACTGCGCGTGCTGAAGGTGCGCGGCGCCCATCCGCCTACGCGCAGCCTGCGCTGGCGGCAGCGCGTGCCGGTGGCTGCGCATCCACCTTTGCCGTCGGCGAGCCTGCGCACGCTGCCGCACGATGCGATCGGGCCGAGCAATGCCTCCAACCCGGCGCTGCGTTTGGGCCATGGCATCGGCCATCGCGATGACTCCTGCGCGCCGCGGCCCGGCCTGCAGTCCATCCTGCCCCTGCACTGATGCCGACGCGCGATGTCGTCCTCCACGCCACCGCCCCTGTGGGCCGCCGTGCATCTGCCGCAGCTGGCGCTGGACGCGGTGCTGCGCCAGCAGTCCGAGCCTGAGGCGCCGCTGGCCCTGATCGAAGGCCCGGCGCAGCGACGCCGCGTGCTCGATGCCAACCGCGTCGCACGCAGCAGCGGCGTGCAGCGCGGTCAAGCACTGGCGGCGGCGCGCGCGCGCTGCGCCGAGCTGCGCGCGCTCGAACACCGCCCGCAGGACGCCCAGCGCCTGCTGGAGCTGCTGGCCGCCTGGGCCTACCGCTACAGCTCGATGGTCTGCCTGCCGCAGACCGATACCGTGGTGCTGGAAGTCGGCCGCAGCTTCGGCCTGTTCGGCCAGTGGCCGGCCTTCGAGCGCCGCCTGCGCGCCGATCTCACCGCACTCGGCGTGCAGCACCGCATCGCCGCAGCACCCACGATCAGCGGCGCCTGCCTGCTGGCCGCGCATCGCGACGGCCTCGCCGTGGACCGGCCCGACCCGCTGAAGCACGCGCTGGATCCACTGCCGGTCGAAGCCCTGCCGCTGTCCGAGCGCGAAGCCGACAGCCTGCGCGGCATGGGCCTGCGCACATTGCGGCAGGTGTTCGCCCTGCCGCGCGCAGGGCTGGCGCGGCGCTTCGGCCCCGAGTTGCTGGGGCAGATCGACTGCCTGCTCGGCCATGCACCCGACCCGCAGGACCTGTACCGCCCGCCCGAACGCTTCGCTGCCCGCGTCGAATTCAGCTACGAGATCGAGCACTTCACGCCGCTGCTGTTCCCGCTGCGCCGGCTGTGCAGCGACCTCGCCGAATTCCTCACCGCCCGCGACGGCGGCGTGCAGCGCTTCGTGCTGGCGTTGGAGCACGAGGGCCAGCCGGCCAGCACGCTGGAGATCGGCCTGCTCGCACCCGAGCGCGAAGCCGCGCGCCTGTTCGAACTCGCCCGCGGCCGGCTGGAGCGCCTGCCCCTGCCCAAGGCCGCACTCGCACTGCGGCTGGAGGCCAACGAGCTGCCGCCCTTCATTCCGGCGCGCAGCGATCTGTTCGACACCGCGCCGGGCCAGACCGAACCCTGGGAAGGCCTGCGCGAACGCCTGCGCGCCCGGCTGGGCGAAGAAGCCCTGCAGCAGCTGGTCCTGACCGGCGACCCGCGGCCCGAGCGCGCCCAGCAGTGGGTGGCCACGCGCAAGCAGCGCGACCCGGCCCAGCGCCCGGTGCCGCGCCCACCCTGGCTGCTGCCCGAACCACGTCCGCTGCGCGAGGCGGTCGCCGCCGTGCTGGCCGGGCCCGAACGCATCGAAGCCGGCTGGTGGGACGAGGCCGACCAACGCCGCGACTACTACCTCATCGAAACCCGCAGCGGCCAACGCGCCTGGGCCTTCCGGCCGGCCGGCGATGCGGTGAGCTTGCAGGGGTGGATGCTGCAGGGGTGGTTTGCTTGAAGAGCGGGAGTGAGGCGGCTCGCTTGCGCGGCACTGCCGCGCGAGCCGACGAACGCCCGAGCGCTATGCGCGAGGGCCGGGGAGGAATTCGGGATTGGCTTGAAGCCGGCGGGCTGGAGATCGATGGCCACACAGGGCGTGACCCACCGGAGCGAAAGGTCATAGGGTGGGTCTTGACCCACCGGAGCTGGACGCTTGCCTCGGTCAGCAATAGCCGGCACATGCCGGCATCGCACCGCCCGACCTTGAAGATCGCCGCGTTGATGCGTGGTACGGAATGTTCGTAAAAAGTCGCATCGGGAGTGCAGGCAGCGCGAAGGCGGTCAATGCGGCGAGCCTGAGGCATCGGTGGGTCAAGACCCACCCTATGAGAGCCACGCCTCTCACTTCTGCTGCTGTTGCTATTCGCTTTCAGCGGTGAGCGGTGAGCGGTGAGCGGTGAAGACCGCAACAGCAAAAGCCGAGGCCTTCCGCTTGGACAGCCTCGGGGCGCCTGCTCCGCCCGGTCCTCACCCCAGCCCCTCCCCCAAAGGGAATGGGGCCCGAAGCAGCAGCGCCTAGCCCCTCGACCTCATCAGTCGTCATCGGCAACAACGAGCACCTGATCCCCGATGACCGCCAAGACCAACCTCTTCTCCCTGCCGATAAAACCAACTCGCGGGGGCGCGCCCTCGCGCCCAACACCCAAACGCCCCCGCAGCACCACCCCGCCCTACGCCGAACTGCACTGCCTCTCCAACTTCAGCTTCGGCCGCGGTGCCTCCAGTGCGATGGAGCTGTTCGAGCGCGCGCGGGCGCAGGGCTACAGCGCGCTGGCGATCACCGACGAGTGCTCGCTGGCCGGCATCGTGCGTGCGTACGAGACGGCGAAAGCCACCGATCTCACCCTCATCGTCGGCGCCGAATTCAGCACAGCCGACCAGCACTTCAAGTGCGTGCTGCTGGTCGAGGACAGCACCGGCTACACCGCTCTGTGCGAAATCATCACCCGCGCGCGCCGGCGCTCGGAGAAAGGCGAATACCGCTTCGAGCTTGCCGACATCGATCCCGCACCGCCCGGCCTGCTGCTGCTGTGGATACCGCAGGCGCTGGACAATGACGGCCTCGAAGCCCAAGGCCAAGCGCTGGCCCAGCAGTGGCACGATCGCTGCTGGCTGGCGGTCGAGCTGCACCGCGGCCCGGACGACGAAGCGCGCAAGGCGGAACTGCTCGACCTCGCTGCACGCTGCGACTTGCCGGCCGTGGCCTGTGGCGACGCGCACATGCACATCCGTGCGCGACGACCGCTGCAGGACTGCCTGACCGCGCTGCGCCACCGGCTGAGCGTGGTCCAGGCGCGCGGTCTGCTGTTCCCCAACGGCGAACGCCATCTGCGCACGCGGCGCGCCCTGCTCGCGATCTACGGCGATGCGCTGATGGCGGAAAGCCTGCGCATCGCCGATCGCTGTCGCTTCCAACTGACGGAGATCCGCTACCGCTATCCACGCGAGGTGGTGCCGGACGCCCACACCCCGGACAGCTGGCTGCGCGCGCTGACCGAACAGGGCGCGCGCTGGCGCTGGCCGCAGGGCGTGCCGGACAAGGTGCAGGCACAGATCGAGAAGGAGCTCGCGATCATCGCCGAGCTCGACTACGCGGCCTACTTCCTGACCGTGCACGACATCGTCCGCTTCGCGCGTGAGCGCGGCATCCTCTGCCAGGGCCGCGGCTCGGCGGCGAACTCGGCGGTCTGCTTCGCGCTGGGTGTGACCGAGGTCGACCCCGCACACAGCCAGCTGCTGTTCGAGCGCTTTCTGTCGAAGGAGCGCAACGAGCCGCCCGACATCGACATCGACTTCGAACACCAGCGCCGCGAGGAGGTCCTCCAGTACCTCTATTCACGCTACGGCCGCGAGCGTGCGGCGCTGGCCGCCACCGTGATCTGCTACCGCAGCCGCAGCGCCCTGCGCGATGCCGCGCGCGCGCTGGGCCTGTCAGCCGACCAGCTGGAGCAGCTCAGCGCGGCCTCGGCGCGCGGGCAGAGCGCGGTGCCGATCGAGGACCGCCTGGCTGAGCGCGGCTTCGCTCTGGACAGCCCGGTGGTGCGCCGGCTGCTGCAGATCGCGAGTGAGCTGAAGGGGTTTCCGCGCCATCTCTCGCAGCACGTCGGCGGCTTCGTGATCTCGGACGCGCCGCTGTCGACCCTGGTGCCGGTCGAGAACGCCGCCATGCCCGATCGCACCATCATCCAGTGGGACAAGGACGACCTCGACACGCTCGGCCTGCTCAAGGTCGACTGCCTGGCGCTCGGCATGCTGAGCTGCGTGCGGCGCTGCCTCGACCTGCTGCGCGAGGCGCGCGGCATCGAGCTCACGCCGGCCACCATTCCGGCGGAGGATGCCGCCACCTACACGATGATCCAGCGTGCCGACACCGTCGGCGTGTTCCAGATCGAATCGCGCGCGCAGATGGCCATGCTGCCGCGGCTGAAACCGCGCACCTTCTACGACCTGGTGATCGAAGTCGCGATCGTGCGGCCCGGGCCGATCCAGGGCCGCATGGTGCATCCCTACCTGCGGCGTCGGCAGGGCCTGGAGCCGGTCACCTATCCGTCCGCGGATCTTCGCCAAGTGTTCGAGCGCACGCTGGGCGTGCCGCTGTTCCAGGAGCAGGTGATGCAGCTGGCCATCGTCGCCGCCGGCTACACGCCCGGCGAGGCCGACGAACTGCGCCGCTCGATGGCCGCCTGGAAGCGCCGCGGCGGGCTGGAGCACCACCGCGCGCGCATCCTCGAAGGCATGGCCGCGCGCGGCTATCCGCCCGAATTCGCCGAGCAGGTGTTCGAGCAGATCAAGGGCTTCGGCAGCTACGGCTTTCCGGAATCGCACGCCGCCAGCTTCGCCCTGATCACCTACGTCAGCTGCTGGCTCAAATGCCACCACCCGGATGCCTTCGCCTGCGCCCTGCTCAACGCCCAGCCGCTGGGCTTCTACTCGACCGCCCAACTCATCGCCGACGCCCGCCGCCACGGCGTGCGCGTGCATCCGGTGGACGTGCGCTACAGCGACTTCGACTCACACCTTGAAGCCGGCGGCGAAACCGCGCGCGGGCCGATCCGCCTGGGCCTGCGCGAGGTGCGCGGGCTGAAGTCCGAGGCCGCGCAGCACATTGTTCAGGCGCGTGCGCAGAAGGACTTCCGCGATGTCGAAGATCTCGCCCATCGCGCCCAGCTCGACCGCGGTGATCTCGGCCTCCTGGCCGAGGCCGGCGCCCTGCGCGGCCTGGCCGGACACAGACATCGCGCGCGCTGGGCGGTGGCCGGGGTCGAAACCACCCTGCCCCTGTTCGAGCACCTGCCGACACCCGAGGCCCGGGTCAGCCTGCCGCCACCGAGTGCCGCCGAGAACCTGCTGGCCGACTACGCACGTACGGGTCTGTCGCTGGGGCCGCATCCGCTGGCCCTGCTGCGGCCGCAGTTGAATGCGCTGCGCTGCAGGCGCTCACGCGATCTGCTGCAGATGCGCAACCGCAGCCATGTGCGCTACGCCGGCCTGGTCAGCCTGCGCCAGCAGCCCAGCACCGCCAGCGGCGTCACCTTCGTCACCCTCGAAGACGAGGACGGCATGGTGAACCTGGTGGTCTGGCAGCGGGTGGCGATCCGCGATCGCCGCGCCCTGCTCGAATCGCGCCTGCTGCTGGTGGAAGGCCACCTCGAAAGCGCGGACGGCGTGCGTCACCTGATCGCCGGACGGCTGAGCGATGTCAGCGACCTGCTGGGCGCGCTCGATGCGCGCTCGCGGGATTTTCATTGAGGGTTCGAGGCGATTGCAGTCTCTGCAAACGCAGAAGGGGCCGGCGATGCCGGCCCCTTCGGTACGCTCCGTGTGCGATCGCGAAGGATCAGCGCGGAATGTTGACCGTCCAGCCAGCGGTCCAGTTGTCACGCGGGCCGGCGAAGGCGCCGCGGTACTGCACCGGGCGGAAAAAGGCGTCACTCGGAGCCTGGCCGCCGCCCAGCAGCGGCGAGGTCGCCGTCGGCAGGAAGCCGTTGGCCACCAGCAGCGGAGCGCCCGTGCCGTTGCCAGTGCCGGCATTGAACCAGGCGCTGACCGCGTAGGCGGCGCTGGCGTTGTCCTCGAACTGGCCACCGCCGCAGGTGCCGACCCAGGAGCGGGTCATGGTCAGGCTGCTGCCGGTCTGCGTCGCCGAACTCAGCGCATAGGTCTGCGCGTCGATCAGGTTGATGCAGCGGTCGCGGAAGCCGGTGACCAGCACGTTCGCGTAGTTGCCGCCCGAGCCGCGGCGGATGCGCATGCCTTCGTTGCCGACGTCAGCGCGGCCGACCAGGGTCAGGTTGGAGACGGTCGGCAGGGTGCGCGGCGTCTTGTCCGAGGCGGGGTTGTCGTTGTCCGACTCGACGCCGTTGCTGTCGCCACCCTGGTCAGGGTTCACGCCCTGCCAGCCCAGCGCGAACTGTAGCTTGCCGTTGTAGCCCTGGTCGAAGTCGAAGCAGTCGTCGCCCATGTTCGAGCAGACCAGGTACTTGCCGTTGACGCTGCCGCCGAAGAACTCAAAGCCGTCGTCGAGGCCGCCATCGACCTGCACGTACTCCAGCACCGTGCCCGAGCCGACCGCATTCAGGGTGAGCGCGTTGAGTTCCTCGTTCGGCGCGATCTGCTGGCCGGCCCACAGGATGCGCACGTAGCGCAGCGCGCCCGAGCTGTCGTTCTCGATCGCCGGCACGGCGCCATAGACCAGCTCCGGCACCGCCTCGAAGCGGCAGGTGGTGGTGGCCGTGGCGTCGTTGCAGATCGAACGGCCGTTCAGCACGATGCCCGCCCAGGAACCCGGGGTGGCATCAGGGCCGGTGAAGGTGATCGGCTGCGTGGCCGTGCCTTCCGCGTACAGGCGGCCGCCCTGCTTGACCGCGATGAAGTTCGGCGAGCTGCGATCGGTCGAGCCCTGCACGGTCACGCCCGGGGCAATGGTCAGGGTGGCGTTGTTCTCGACGGTCACCTGCCCGCGCACGATGTACTTCTTGCCGGCCGGCAGGAACAGGTTGCTGGTGATGCTGTTGGGCAGGCGGCAGTCGCTGCCGTCGGCGGTGGTGCCGGCCGGGCAGGTCGAAGCCGGCTCGTTGCACTCCAGCGAGCTGATCTTGCTGCTCGGAGCAAACACAAAGTTGGCGTTGGCCAGGCCGGAGGCCGCATTCGGGCTCACGTTCACCGCGATGCCTTCGCAGGTGAAGGAGACGCTGGCGCTGCCCATCGAGGCCTCGGCCGGGCTGCCGCGCTCACTGAAGCGACCGCCGCTGTAGCGAAGCAGGTTGACGTTGGTGTAGTCGAGCTGGCCAGCCACCATCGGGATCGCAAAGGTCGCCCACAGCTGGTTACCGCTGTTGTCGTAGCTGAAGAAGGCGCCGAAAGTGACGTTCGCTTCGGGGATGTAGTCGAGCAGCAGGCCCTTGTTGCGGCCGATGTCGCGACCGTCCACCCAAGCGCCATCGAAAGCTTCAGTGACGATCGAAGCAGAGGCCGGGCCAGCCAGGGCCAACAGGCACGAGGTCGCGAGCAGGGTCTTGCGGAAGGAACGCATGGGGAAGCTCCGTAAGTGGGGGATCGCGCCGACGGTGCCGACGGGAATCCCCACACTAAGAAGCTTTTGTTTCAGCGAGCCTGCGCGTGCATGACCGTTTGGTGACAGCGTCACCTGCGCGGGTTCAGAATTTCCACTCCACCGACAGCGCGGCCTCGCGGCCCTTGCGGAAGGCGCGCGTGGGCGCACCGCCCTGCTCGAAGCGCACTTCCGGATCGAGCAGATTGCGCAGGCGCAGCTTCAGGCCGAAGCCCTCCCAGGGCAGCTTCTGCGAGAGGGTGAAGTCGAGCTGGTTGAAGGGCTGCTCGTAGACATCGGGCAGGCCGTTTACACCGACGCGGGAAATGCGCTCGCCGAACACGTTCCAGGACAGCTGGGCCTCGGTGCGGCCCTCGGGGTGCAGGTAGGACAGCGAGGCGTTGGCAACGAACTTCGACTGCCCTTGCAGCGGGCGCACGGCATTGGTCTGGATGCCCGGATCGCCGAGATCGATTTCGGAATCGATGCGCGCGTAGTTGGCGCCGACGTACACATCCTGCCAGGGCAGGCGCTGCAGGAAAGACGGCAGAAAGCCCAGCTTGCCCACGCGCTCAAGCGAGCGATACACATCGAACTCGATGCCGATGTTGGTTGCGCTGTCGGCGTTGTCGATGGCCAGCAGCTCGCCCGACGCCGGCGTGGAGATGAGCTCGATCGGGTTGGTGAACTCCTTCGAGAACAGCGCGACCGAAAAGCTCTCCAAGGTGCTGAAGTAGTACTCCCAGCGCAGGTCAAGGTTCTCGATCTCGGCCTGCACCAGCTCGGGGTTGCCCTGTACACGCACGTCGAGCAGCGGGTCGACGAAGTTGGCCGGCGACTGCTCGCGGATGTCGGGTCGCGACAGGGTGGTGCTGTAGCCCAGACGGATCTGCGCTTTGTCCGAATAGGCCCAGGTCAGTGAGCCCGCCGGCAGGTTGTCGCTGCTGTCGAGCACGCCGACGATCGGTGTGGCGTTGGGATCGAAGGGCCGCACGGTGGTCACCGTTTGCAGCATGTCCTCGCGGCGCAGACCCAGGTTGGCACGCAGCTGCCACCAGCTGGCATCCAGCATCAGGTAGCGCGCATCCAGGGTCTGGCTGGCGGTGTAGGCGTCGCTGGACAGCGTGCCCTCCTCAAGGCGCAGTCCGTTGGGCCCGATGTTGCCGGGCTGAAGGAAATCCTCGTAGTTGAAGATGTCGCCCTGCGGGCGACGTCCGGAGAAGCGGAATCGGCGGATGCTCGACACACGATCGCGCTGCATCTGCGCCACGCCCGTCTGCACGCCAACTTCTATCGAATCACCAAGCTTGAACAGCTTCTTGAGGTCAACGCTGTAGTCGCTGGCTTCGTCGTTCAGCACTTCGTAGCGCTGCTGATTGAAGCTCTCGAACAGGAAGTCGCCAATGTTCTCATCGAAGGTGAATCGGAAGGTGCGGGCGTTCGGCGCGAAGCGACTGGCGCTGGCATCGGTGGCCTGCCAGCTCAGATGAACGCCGCCAAATGCGGGAAAGCTGTGCTCGCCGGCCAGCTGCAGAGTGTCGAGGCCATTCTCGATCCATTCGAGCGTGGTCACGCGATCGATGTTGCCCGAGCCGAGCACGCCCTCGTCGATCTGCACTTCGTCGGTGGTCTGGCGCAGGCGGGTCATCGTGAGATCGACCGCATGGTGCTCGCCCACCTTCAGGCCGAGAACACCAAAAACGCTGCCGTCGATCGCGCGCTCGGTGCTGCGGCGCTCGAAATCCTCCGCGGGAAGCAGTTCGTCCTGGAACAGGCTGTAGCTGCGCCGGGTCTCGGTGTTGTCGTTCCAGGCGTGGGCATAGCGCACCGCGGCAACGTAGCCCAGTCGCACATCCGAATCGCCGAAACGGAAATCGTCACCCACGCCCAGACCCAGACTACCGTTCGGAATCAGGCTGTCCTCGCGGGTCGCATAGCCCAGGGCCGCCAGCTCGCGGCCGGCCGCCTGCAGTTCAGTGGGGTTGCTGGGCAGACGATCGACGCCGAACACGCTGGGGGCGAAGCGCGCACCGCGATCATCACCCGTCCAGTCACGGCGTCCACCGTCGTAGCGCAGGCCGTCCTCACCGGTGGTGCCATCGGCGTAACCCACGGTCAGCGAACTGCGGAAGAAGAACTCCTCCGGCACGCCGCGTGTGCGCAGCTGGATGGTTCCGCCGCCGAACTCGCCGGGCATGTCGGCCGAGTAGGTCTTCTGCACCACGATGCCCTGCAGCACCTCGGTAGGGAACAGGTCCAGCGGCACCACGCGGCGGGTGGGGTCCGGGCTGGGCACCTGGGCGCCATTCAAGAGCGTGCTGGAGTAGCGCTCACCCAAACCACGCACATAGACGAATTTGCCGTCGACCAAGGTCAGGCCGGTCACGCGCTTCAAGGCGCCGGCGGCATCGGAGTCGCCGGCGCGCGAGATCTGCTCCGCGCCGAGGATGTCGGTCACCGCCGAACTGGTGCGGCGCTCCTCGACGAAGCTGGCCAGCGAGCCTTCGATGAAGGGCTCCAGCACCACGAACTCGGGCAGTTCGACGCCGGCCGGGGTCAGCTCGATGGCCTGCTCGGTGGTCTGCTCGCTGGCGATGCTCACCCCCTCGAAGCTGCGCGAGGCGAAGCTCGGCGCCAGCACCGAGATGGCATAGGTGCCCGGCGGCACCTCGGCGCTGAAGCGGCCTTCGGCGTCGCTCACGAGATCGATCGGGGTACCAGAGACATACACCCGCGCGCCGGCCACCGGTTTGCCGTCTTCGCTGTTGAAGACGCGGCCGCTCAAGCGCCCGGGCGGACCCAGTTCGGGTTTGGCCTCGGCGGCCGCCGCGGCGCCGGCATTGGTGCTCTCGATGAACACGCTGGGTGCGGCATCGGGATAGAGCGTGGCGATTATCTGCGCGTCTTCGTCCTCGACCAGGTTCAGCTCAAGGCTCAGCACTTCGGCGCCGCCACGCAGCACGCGCAAGGTGCGCGCGCCCGGCTTGATCTTGAGGTTCAACGCACCGTCGCTGCTGGTGCGTCCACGCGGCGCGGCGTCGATCTGCACTTCGGCATCGGCCACCGGCCGGCCTTCGTCAAAGAGGTACAGCGACAGCTCGGCGGGCTCGGCCGCGCCCGCCGAGGTGGCGACGAGGGCGGAGATGGCAAGAGCAAGCAGGCGGCGCTTCATGGCGTGGCGTTCCAGGGATCGTGGTGCCCGCGCCGCGCGCAGGCAGGGTGCATCAGGCGCAGGCCCAGGGCGTGTCGGCGCATTCCTGCATCAGCCGGCGCAGCTCGGTGGCGCGGCGGAACAGCTCGGGCCGGGTCAGCACCTGCAGATGGGGCTCGACGCGTTCGAACTGCCCAAGGCGGTACCAGGCATAGGCCAGCGCATAGCGCAGGTCTTCGTCGTTCCACAGGCCAACCCGACGCAGTGCACCTTCGAGCGCAGTGACTTCGGCGTACTTGCGTGCGGCGATCAGCAGGCCGACGCGCTGCTTCAGCTTGCGCTCGCCGTCTTCGACGCGCGAATTCAAGTTCAGCGCGCGGGTGGTCTGTCCGGCTCGGCGATACAGCTCGGCGGCTTCGACCAGCAGCTCGGGCTCGCGTTCGGCCTGCGCCGCCATCACCTCGGCGGCGGCCAGGGGCCTGCCGCTTTCCAACCAGGTCTGCGCCAGAGCGCGGGCGATCGCGCCGTTGTCGGGGAACTTCAGCCGTGCGGCTTCCAGAAAACGCAGGGCCTCATCGAAGGACTTGCTGCGGCGGAGCGCAGTGCCAATCGCGGCATAGTCCTCGGCCTTGGGCTCGCCGCGATTCAGGTAATCGCGGCCCAGCTCGGCGGCTTCGGCGTACAGCCCGGCCTCGACCAGATAGAAGACCTGCCGACGCTGGAAGCTCAGGTTGCCCGGGAAGCGGTTGCCGGCCTCGCTGAGCGTGTCCAGCGCGGCCTGGCGCTGGCCCTGCATCCACTGCGCATGCGCGCGCAGCAGCCAGGCGCCGCTGATGCCGTTGACCGCCTCACCGGCCTCGTCCAAGGCCTGCACAGCCTGCTCGTAACGCTCCAGACCGAAGTAGGCCTGGGCGCGGTAGAGGTGGATCATCGGTTCGGCCTGGCCGGCGCCGACGGCGGCGTCGAAGGACTCGGCCGCGGTTTCGAGCTGCTGCTGCTCCAGCGCGATCAGGCCGCGCACGGTGTGGTACTTGGCGAGATCGATGCCCTCGACGCTGAGGTCGACGCGCGCCAGCGCTTCGGCGGCGCGCTCGGCTTCGCCATCGCGCATCAGCAGTGCGGCCAGCTCAACGTAGTCGACTTCGTCGTCGCTGTTGTCCTGCGCGATCGAGTGCAGCGACAGAGCAAGCAGCAGGGCGAGTGCAATCAGGCGACTCATGACAGGTTGAACCTCACGCGCTGGGTGGCCCACACGCGCACGTTCTCGCCGCGGTAGGTGGCCGGCTCGAACTTCCAGGTCTGCACGCCCGCCACGGCGACCTCGTCGAAGACGCCGGCGGGTTGCGCTTCCAGCACCTTGACGCGCTCGACCTGGCCGGTCGGGCCGATCAGCACGCTCAGCAGCACGTAGCCGGTGACGCCCTCGGCGCGCGCACGCGGCGGGTAGGTCATAGGCGTCTGCACGATCGGTCGCGGCGCGACGTCGACGGTGTCGTCGGTCATCACCACATCGCTGCTGTCGCCGAGGATGTCATTGCCGAGGCCCAGCTCGTCGGCGTCGAAGCCGGGCAGACCGAAGTCGAGCCCCGACAGCCCGCCGTCGAGACCAGCGATCGGCGCAGGCGCACTGCGCTGCGGCGCGCGGCGCGGCGGCGCGGGGCGACGCACGGGTTCAGCGGCCGGGGGCTTCTCTTTCTTGACCACCTCGATCGCGCTGAAGGCGCCGGCATCCTCGCCTTCCGGCGGCTCGAAGGGCTGGTTCATCCACAGCACAAGAGCAAGCACAAGCACGGTGCCCAGCGCCGAGACGCCGAGCCCGACAAGGCGCGGGTCGCGCAGGCGCATCAGCCTTCTCCCGCCTCAGCGACCGTGGCAACGCCGACTTCTTCCGCGCCGGCCAGGCGCGCGGCATCGACTACGCGGATCAGCTTTTCGGCCGGCACCTGGTCGTCGGTAATCACCAGCACCGATTTCTGGGTCATGCCTTTCAGCTGATCGCGCACGCGCGACTGGATCACCCACTCACGCACCGGCTCGCCGTCGAGGTAGGTCTCGCCCTGGCGGTCGATGTACAGGCGCACGGCCTTGGTCGAGGCCACCACCTGCGACTGCGAGGCAGGGCGGTTGATGTCCAGCTTCATGTCCTTGACGAAGGTCGTCGAGACCATGAAGAAGATCAGCAGGATGAAGGTCATGTCGATCATCGGGGTGAGATCGACGGCGGCCTCGGGAGATTTGCTCTGACGACGACGCAGCATGAGCGGATTGCCTTAGGCGGTGGCCGGCGCAGCCGGCACGTGGCGATGGTCGGCTTCGGGGTCGAAGCGGCTGATCAGCAGGTCCTTGATCTGGGCGAGATCGAGCTCCAGCTGCTGCTGCCTGCGGTCGAGAAGGAACTTGACGATGACACCCGGTACCGCGACCACGAGGCCCATCTGGGTGGTGAACAGCGCGGTGGCGATTCCGGCGGCAATGCCGCCGCCCTGCGAGAACAGGCTCATGTCGCCGAGCGAGCTGAAGGTTTCGATCATGCCGGCCACGGTGCCGAGCAGGCCCAGCAGCGGCGAGATGCCGACCATGGCGGTGATCATGGTGGCGTGTCGCTTGATCTCACCGTCGAACTCGGCGAAGGACTCGTCCAGGTAGCGGCGCAGATGCGGACGCGGCTGCGCGCACACCGCCATGCCGCGCACGATGGCCTGGTCGACGATGCCGTCCGGCGCTTTGGCGCGGCCATCGGCATAGCGCTTGATCAGCACGCGCACGTTCTTGCGACTGCCGCGGCGCAGCAGCATCCAACGCGCGCCGATCGCGTACCACAGCAGCATGGCGCAGACCACCAGCACCGGCATGACAAAGCCGCCGAGGACGAGGTAGTTGCCGATGGACTGCACTGCGCCATCGTTGGGGTCGAGGCCGAGGGCCATGCGGGGATCTCCGAGCTGCGCGTCGAGGCTCAGGCGGCCTTGCGCGAGGGCGCAAGACGCACTTCCTGAACCAGATTGACGACCTTCAGCGCGGCCTTTTCCATGTCGTCCTTGATGCGCTCGGCCCAGCCGTTCAAGAGGCTGCCGAACAGCAGGCAGGGAATCGCCACGATCAGGCCCTGCTCGGTCGTCACAAGCGCCACCGCGATGCCGCCAGACAGCATCTTGGGATCGGAGGTGCCGAACTCGGTGATGACATCAAACGTCTGAATCATGCCGGTGACGGTGCCGAGCAGGCCGAGCAGCGGGCCGACCGCCGCGATCATCAGAATGAAGGCGCCGAAGCGGTTGAGGTGGGTCGACTCGTGCAGGATCGACTCCGAGATGATGTCCTCCAGGTGCTCTCGCTCGCGATCGACGTTGCGCAGGGCGGCGGTGACCACGCGCGCGGCCGAGCCTTTGAAGCGCTTGGCGGCGGCGATGGCGTCATCGATACGCCCGGCCCGCACGGCCGGGCCGACGCCGTCCATGATGGCCTGGATGCTCGCGCCGGCACGCTGCAGAAACAGCGCGCGCAGCACGACGAACACGAGGGCCAGGGCGCCCAGCGCAAGGATGATGTAGCCGATCAGGCCGCCCTTCTTCATCTCGTTGATGAAGCTCTTGTCCTCGGGATCGAGCACGGCGGTGTTGGTGTTCTCGAACAGGTAGGCCTGCAGAGTCGCCGGCAGCTGGCCCTGGGCCAGCGCCTGCGCGCTGGCGGCGGCCGGATCCTTCCACAGACGGAAGCGCTCACCACCCGCCGGCACCAGCGCACCGCTGCCCTGCTCGCTGACGCCAAAGGCGGCGATGTTGCCGAAGCGAATGATCTGCCCCTGCACCTCGGTGCCGTCAGCCAGAAAGAACGCGCCCGCCTCGCGGCGGATCTCGGCGAGCTGGCCGAGCTGGGCGATACCCTGCTCGAACAGCCCCTGCAGCTTGCCCAGTTCATCGCGGGCGGCGAAGTCGTCGGCCGACAGCGCATCGTTGCCGAAGCCCGCGAGCGTACTGCGCGCCTGCTCAAGGGTCGCGTCGACGAAGCCCGCGTTCTCGGCCAGGGCGAAGGCAGCCTGCTCGATGCGGGTCAGCTCTTCGGTCGCGGTCTCGGCTTCGGCGCGCTCGGCGAACACGCGGTTTTCCAGCGCGGCGACTTCGGCCTCCAGCCGCGACTTCTGCGCGGCGGTCTGCTGGCGGATCTCGTTCACGCGCGCGGTGAGCTCGCGCTTCTGCGCTTCCAGCAGGGCGAATTCGCGGCGGTAGGCCTGCTCGACGTTCACCGTCGGCGCGGGGGCAGTCACGGCGGGTGCAGGTGCAGCGGGCGATTGCGGAGCGGGCGCACTGTCCTGGGCGAAGGCGGCGAAGGGCAGCAGGCTGGCAAGAAGAAGAGGGGCGAGACGAATCATTGGGCGGCTCCGGCGGCGGCCAGCGGCAGTTCGAACCAGCCCTGGCGAATCTGTTTGCCCAGCGAATCAAACAGGTTGCGCACCTGCGCCTGCTGGCCTGCATCGGTGAGTTCCACGAAGGTCCAGCCGCTGCCCTGGCGCTGGGCCTGGCCCAGGCGTCCATCGCGGGTGCGGAAGTACAGGGCCATCGAGCCGAGCTTGGCGACATCGGCCAGCACGCGCTCGTCCCCGAGCTGGATCGTCTGCGTGTGCAGGCTGTTGTCGCGCGAGAGCCGGAACTCGTCCTCGAAATACGCCCAGAGGCGGTTCACGCCGCGCTGCGCCGGCACGCTGCCGTTCTCCAGCTCGCCGCGGAAGCGGTCGAGTTCGCCGAGACGCTCTTCGATCTTGAAGGGCAGGCCCGATTGGATGTGTGTCTTCAGGGCTTCGATCGCACTGAGCAGGGCCGGGCGCAGGTTGTCGCCGCTGGCGCCGGCGGCTTCAATTTCCGCCTGCTTGGCGGCCAGCTTTTCGCGCGCTTCGCGTGCCGCCAGGCCCTGACGCTCGGCGCTGTTGCTGAGCTCGGCCTTCTGCTGGTTCAGACCTGCCAGCATCACCCGCTGCTCTTCGCGCAGCAGTTCGAGCTCGGAGTTCAGCTGCTCGACTTCACCGCGCAGACGGATCAGGCCTTGGGCCAGCTCATCGGCTTCGTCCTGGGCAGAAACGGGAACGGCAGCCGCAAGGCACAGGGCCGCGAAGGCAGCCAGTGCGCGCGGACGAAACGCGGTGGGGCGGGTCATGGAGGCTCCGGACAGCGGGATCAGCGCGGCGCAGGCTGCGCTTGGCAGCCGCATACGGTATGACCGGGCAATTGCGCTTTTATGACAGGGCGGTCATGCGCTTGAAACATCTGCGCGTCGCCCGGACGCAGGCGACGCGCACGAGGCGTGTTGCTCGCGCAGGGCGCGGACGTGCAGGCCTTGCTTTGGGCGGCCTTTCTCGACCCCGGGCATCCTGCCTTCTTCCACGCCGGGGCCTCCTTCGGCGTTCGCGCCACGCTTGCAGCGGAGTGAACACGCGGCGAAGCGTGCGATGAAGCCCGGGAATACGGCCGAGGCGAGCGCGGGGCGCCTGGTGGGTCGAGACCCACCCTAGGCGACCGCCGCAGGCGACGGGGTCCTGCCGCATCCTCCCCAAGCGCACGCTGTGCTGTGGCAGAGACACGCCTTGTCGCTAGGGCCTGCGGCCGCAGCGCGTCCCATCGCCTTACTTCAGTGGCAATTCACCCGTCCGCGCCAAGACTCGGCCCGTGATGCGCGCCGCATGCGAGCATCGGGCTGCCGGACGCCAGCCTGTGCGTCCTGATTCGGGGGAATGCGCCATGAACCGCTGGAAGATCGCCCTGCTGTTGCCGCTGTCGCTGCTGCTTGGCGGCTGCGTCACCTACCCCACCTACACCTACCGCGACGGCACTCCGGTGCGCGACTCGCACTACGTCGGCGACGACACCTACTACAGCCCGACCGACGGCGACTACGGCGACTACTACAGCGGTGGCTACCGCTACGGCTCGGGCGGCTATCGCTACTACGCGCCGGACTACGTCAGCTATTCCGCCTACTACTCGCTGTTCTGGCCGCTCCACCGCTGGTACCACGACCCCTACTGGTACCCGGACTTCCACTACGGGGTGACCTACTTCCCACGCAACTACTTCAGCGTCAGCTTCCACAGCGGCTGGCGTGGGCACAGCCTGCCGCGCTGGGGCTACAGCAGCGGCTACCGAATCGCCTTCGGCTACAGCCACTGGTACTCGCCTTACCGCAACAGCTGGGTCGACAGCTACTACGACTGGGATCGCTACAGCTTCCACTATCGCGACAACCGCCGCGGCCACGGCTACTACGCGCCGGCCTACAGCCAGCCGCGCTTTGGCCATGCGCGCAACGCCGCCGAGCGACTGGCCTGGGAGGAACGCGAACGCGCGTCGGTGCGCGGTGACGGCATGGCCACCGGGCTGGGCGGTGGGACGCCGCGCACGTATGGCACCGGGGCTGCGCCCTCACGAGGCGCGGACTACGGCCCTCGCGGCGCGACGCGGATGGCGCCCGCCGCAGCGCCGGCCGTGCTGCCTGGCCGCGCCGCGTCCGTCCGCGAGTCGTGGTCTGAGCCCGCCTTGGATCGCCGCGAGATCGGCTCAGCGCCAGCCCGGACCTTCGGCGGCGGGCGCCGTGAGCTCGGAGGCCGGAGTGCCGAGGTGGAGGGCATCGTCCTGCCATCGGGGCCGCAGTCCGACCCGGCCCCGGTCCGCAGCGCACCCGCCCGGGTGTATCAGGCGATGCCGGAATCGCGCGACCGCTTTCGCGGACGCAGCTTCGCGCCGGCTGAGGAGTACCGGCCGGCGCCGCGCGAGTCGCTACCCGTCCGCGAGTACCAGGAGCCTCCGCGCGAGTACGCCCCGGCCGAACGCTTCGAGCCCGCCGCCCCGCGCAGCGAGTTCCGCACGGAGCGCAGCGGCCGCGGCTCGGATTTCGGCGATCGCAGCTTTGATGCACCGGCGCCGCGCTTCGAAAGCCCACGCGAGGAGATGTTCCGCAGCGAGCCGAGCGAGATGCGCAGCGAGCCGGCGCCGCAGTTCGACGGGGGCGGCCGCGATGAACGAGAAGAGTCGCGCGCGCGGGAAGCGCTGCCGTTTGACTAGCGCTGCAGAAGAAAACGTCGCAAGCATCCGATACCCGGCACGGCAGATCGCGAGGCACGCGCCTGGCGATCTGCCTTGAAGGCGCGGATTTCAACGCACGGAAGGCAAGGCAGATAGCCTGCCGACAGCTCGGCCTGCTCCGACACGATGGCGCGGCAGTCGCCTGCGACAACACAGACCAGGTTCACCCGGACTTGATCCGAGGTCTCACGTCAGGCGCGTGAGGGGACTCGCTTCCGCTGGATCCAGCATCGCGCCTTCGATCCGCCAGCGCGCCCGCCCATCTCGGGCGTCCACGCTGATTTCTCGAGCGTTGCCATGAGGATCAGGCGCTCCAGCGCCCAGCAGGAGTCAGCGCCGGGGGCGATTCGAGGCTCAGGCGGCGAGCCGGGCCAAGGCGTCGCGAATCATCCGCTGCTGGCGCTGGAGGCGCTCCAGCTCGGGCGCACTGGCGCGCTGACGCGCTTGCTCCTGGGCCTGCTCGACGCGATACAGCTCGACCATCAGGTCGTGGCGATAGCGCAGGTCTTCAGACATGTCGAAGTGCTCAATGGCGTTCATGGGGTCGGTTCCTGGTGCGGTGTTTCTGAGCATCTGGAAAAACTTTGGTGATGAGCATCACAGAGGTTTGTAAAAAAGCTTGCACGGCGCGACGAAGCAGCGGCAGAATCTCAGCCGTTGACGCCTGAGGGCGGGTTCTGACGCGAAGCGAAGTCTTCGCTCCCCCTCTTGCACGCTCATCGGCGCCCGGGCCAACGGTCCCCTGGATTCCCCCTGTTCCTAAGACTGCCGGGCGCCGACTTTCCTCTGATCTGACGGGCGGGAACGCGGGCGTCATCGCGTTCTTGCTCGGCGTTACCTTTGCGTTTCGACACGGCGAATACTCGCGATGTCGCGAAAGGCCGGATCTCGCGCACGGTTTTGGGCCTTCGCCCTGTCAGGACGAAGTCGCGCGGGCTCGGAGAGGCTTCGCCACTGGATGACCTATGCCGCTGGCGCTTGGATGACCCATGCCGCTGGCGCTGCGACCGCGTCCTAAAGACCGCGGTCGCGCGCCGTGCTACCCCACAACGCGCACGGCCGGTCCCTGTTCCATACCCGGCCACCTTGCGGTCAGCCGCCGCGGGTGCGCTGTGGGCTAAGCAGATTGCGTGCCAAGACCGAGGGCGTTCACGTTCCGGCGCGACAGAACGGTCGTCGCGGCCTCAGAATTCACGCCCCGCTCCTTTGCTATGCGCTGAGTCGCCCGGACCACCGCCATGAAGTCTTTCGATGTCATCGTCGTCGGCGGCGGCCACGCCGGCACCGAAGCGGCACTTGCCTCTGCCCGTTCAGGCGCGCGCACCCTGCTGCTCAGCCACAGCATCGAGACCATCGGCGCGATGAGCTGCAATCCAGCGATCGGCGGCATCGGCAAGGGGCATCTGGTGCGCGAGGTCGATGCGCTCGGCGGCGTCATGGCCTGGGCCGCGGATCGCGCCGGCATCCAGTGGCGCACGCTCAACGCGTCCAAGGGCCCGGCAGTGCGCGCCACGCGCTGCCAGGCCGACCGCATGCTCTATCGTGCGGCGATCCGCGAAGCGGTGGAGAACGCGCCGAACCTGCGCCTGTTCCAGCAGGCGGTCGACGACCTGCTGATCGAAGGCACGCGCGTGATCGGAGTGCGCACGCAGATGGGCCTCGACTTCTTCGCGCCGTCCGTGGTGCTGACCGCCGGCACCTTCCTCGCCGGCCGCATCCACATCGGCCCCGCGCAGTACAGCGGCGGCCGCGCCGGAGATCCGCCCGCGGTTGCCCTGGCCGAGAAGCTGCGCGAGCTGGATCTCGGCGTGGGCAGGCTCAAGACCGGCACGCCGCCGCGCATCGACGGCCGCACGCTCGACTACTCGGTGATGGAGATCCAGCCCGGCGACGATCCGGCGCCGGTGTTCTCCTTCATGGGCTCGCGCGCCTCGCATCCACGCCAGGTGCCCTGCTGGATCACCCACACCACCCCGCAAACCCACGAGACCATCCGCGGGGCGCTGGATCGTTCACCGCTGTACTCCGGCCAGATCGAAGGCACCGGCCCGCGCTACTGCCCTTCGATCGAAGACAAGGTGGTGCGCTTCGCCGAGCGCGACTCGCACCAGATCTTCGTCGAGCCGGAAGGCCTGAACACCCACGAGATCTATCCGAACGGCATCTCGACCTCGCTGCCCTTTGACGTGCAGGTGGATCTGGTGCGCTCGATCCGCGGCTTCGAGCGCGCCGAGATCACCCGCCCGGGCTACGCGATCGAGTACGACTTCTTCGACCCGCGCGGGCTGAAGGCCTCGCTGGAAACCAAGGCCATCGAGGGCCTGTTCTTCGCCGGCCAGATCAACGGCACCACCGGCTACGAGGAGGCCGCGGCCCAGGGCCTGATCGCCGGCCTGAACGCGTCCCGCCATGCGCGCGGCGAGGCGCCGTGGGCGCCGCGACGCGACGAGGCCTACATCGGCGTGCTGATCGACGACCTGATCACCATGGGCGCGCCCGAGCCCTATCGGATGTTCACCTCGCGCGCCGAGTACCGCCTGCAGCTGCGCGAAGACAATGCCGACCTGCGGCTCACGGCAATCGGGCGCGAACTCAAACTGGTCGACGACGCACGCTGGGCGCGGGTCAGCGCCAAGCGCGAGGCGATCGAACGCGAGAGCGCGCGTCTCGCCGCGATCTGGGCCGCGCCGAACAACAGTCTTGGGGCGGCGATCGCGCAGCAGCTCGACGTGCCGATCAGCCGCGAGACGCCGGCGCTGGATCTCCTGAAGCGCCCTGAGATCGACTACGCGAAGCTGATGCAGGTCGGGGCGCTGGGCCCGGGAATCGACGACGCCGAAGCCATCGAGCAGATCGAAGTGCAGGTGCGCTACAGCGGCTACGTCGAGCGCCAGCGCGAGGAGATCGAACGCGCGCGCCGCAGCGAGAGCACGCCGATCCCCGCGGATTTCGATTACGCACACATCTCCGGCCTATCGGCCGAAGTGCTGCAGAAGCTGCGCGCGACGCGACCCGAAACCGTGGGCCAGGCCAGCCGCATTCCCGGCATGACGCCGGCCGCGATCTCGCTGCTGCTGGTGTTCTTGAAGCGGGGATTCGGGATTCGGGATTCGGGATTGGGGGAGCGCGGCGCGGCGCGATCCGCCGGCACGGGTGCTGCCGGCTGACGCAATCGACAGCGATCCACTTGCCCGCGCACTTGTTTGTCGCGCGGTTCGTGCCCCTCTCCCGTCGGAGCGGTTCGGGGACGCTGACCGGCTGCCGGTGGCAGCCGATGGCCCCGAGAGCCCGAGCGAAGCGAGGTGGGGTTGGGGCGAGGGTTCGGCCGAAGCGCCGACGCGAACCTCGCCTAGAGGCACAGAAAAAACTCTAGCAAACCCACTGCTCAAGGCACCCAGCCCGCTCCCCAACCCCTCTCCCAAGGGGAGAGGGGCTCAAGCGTGGCTTCGCTCCGCCTCCACCCGCGCGCTCGGCACTCGCCCAGCATCGTCGCGCTTCGAACGGCCCCTCATCCGGCGCTACGCGCCACCTTCTCCCGTGGGGAGAAGGGCGAAGCGCCGAGCCGCGCGACTCCGAATCCCCAATCCCCAATCCCCGCTCCCAACTCCTCCAACCAAAGCCACAGGCCGCACACACCACAGCGGCGCACACTCGCGGGCCTGCCCACCCGCCGGAGCTCGCCATGCGTCTGCTGCTCGCCCCGCTCGCCCTGTCCCTCAGCCTGCTGCTGGCAACGCCCGCCAGCGCCGCCGATCGCATCACCGGCCAGCCCTTCACCACGCGCTCGGAGGTCATCGCGCCGTCCGCCATGGCCGCGACCTCGCATCCGCTGGCGACGCAGATCGCGCTGGACGTGATGAAAGCCGGCGGCACCGCGGTGGATGCAGCGATCGCGGCGAATGCCGCACTCGGTCTGATGGAGCCCACCGGCAACGGCATCGGCGGCGATCTGTTCGCGATCGTGTGGGACCCGAAGACGCAGAAGCTGCACGGCTACAACGGCCACGGTCGTTCACCCGCAAGTCTTTCGCTGCAGTGGTTCATCGACAAGGGCTACCAGGACATCCCGCAGCGCGGGGCGCTGCCGGTGAGCGTGCCGGGCGCGGTCGCCGGCTGGTTCGATCTGCACGAGCGCTTCGGTAAGCTCTCCATGCCCGAGTTGCTGCAGCCGACCATCGACTACGCGCGTAATGGCCACCCGGTGCACGAGACCATCGCCTACTACTGGGAGCGCAGCGTGCCCGCGCTTTCGCAGTACCCGGGCTTCGTCGAGCAGTTCACCCTCGACGGCCGCGCCCCGCGCAAGGGCGAGATGTGGAAGAACCCCTTCCTCGCGAACACGCTGGAGACCATCGCCCGCCGCGGCCGCGACGGCTTCTACAAGGGCGATATCGCCAAGACCATCGCCGACTACGTGCAGGCCCAGGGCGGTTTTCTCAGCGTGGAGGATCTTGCCGAGCACCGCGGCGAATGGGTCGAGCCGGTGTCGACCAACTACCGCGGTTACGACGTGTGGGAGCTTCCGCCCAGCGGCCAGGGCATCGCCGCCCTGCAGATCCTGAACATTCTGGAAGGCTACGACCTCAAGTCCTTCGGCTTCGGCAGCTTCGAGCACGTGCATCTGTTCACCGAGGCCAAGAAGCTGGCCTTCGAGGACCGCGCCCGCTGGTACGCCGACCCCGAGTTCGCGCCGGCACCCGTGGCTGAACTCATCAGCAAGGACTACGCCGCCGAACGCCGCGCCCTGATCAACCCGCAGCGCGCGGCGCGCACCGTCGAGGCCGGCAATCCGCGGCTCAACGAGGGCGACACCATTTATCTCACCACCGCCGATGCGAGCGGCATGATGGTCTCGCTGATCCAGTCGAACTACCGCGGCATGGGCTCGGGCATGACCCCGCCAGGGCTCGGCTTCATCCTGCAGAACCGCGGCGAGATGTTCGTGCTGAAAGAAGGCCACGCGAATACCTTCGCGCCACGCAAGCGTCCTTTCCACACCATCATCCCGGCCTTCATCACCAAGGACGGCAAGCCCTGGGTCAGCTTCGGCCTGATGGGCGGTGCGATGCAGCCGCAGGGCCATGCGCAGATCGTGATCAACATGGTCGACTTCGGCATGAACCTGCAGGAGGCCGGCGACGCGCCGCGCATCCACCACGACGGCAGCACCGAGCCCACCGGCCAGGCCCTGCAGATGACCGACGGCGGCGTGATCGAACTCGAAACGGGCTTTCCCTACGAGACCGTGCGCGCGCTGATGAATGCGGGCCATAGCGTCAAGTTCGCCAACGGCCCCTTCGGCGGCTACCAGGCGATTGCCCGCGATCACGAACAGGGCGTGTACATCGGCGCGTCCGAGAGCCGCAAGGATGGGCAGGCAGCCGGGTACTGAACGGCGACGCCCGTGCCCAGGTCGCTGCGGTCACGCCCGATGACCACCGATGCCATGCCGTACGACGCGGCGTGGCGCACGGCGTTCGCTGAAGCGATGCGCGCATGAGCGGACGCTACCGGCAGCGGAGCTTCGCGCAGGGGCAGGCGCTGCTGTGCCGCTGGGACTACCGCCAGGACACCTCAGCCACGCCTGTCCTCGTGCTGCCGGATGCATGCGTCGATCTGCTGTGGGATGGCAACACGCTTCGGGTCGCCGGACCCGACCGTCAGGCCCAGTACGCGCAGCTGGCACCGGGCACGCGCCTGCAAGGCCTGCGCTTTGCGCCCGGCGCGGCAGCGCGCTGGCTGGGTGTGCCCTTGCACACGCTTGCCGACCAGCGTGTGGCCCTGCATGAGCTCGACGTTCCTCGTCTGGCGCGCCTGTCCGAGCGCATGGCCGAGCACGGTCGAGGGGCTCTGGGCTGGCTGGCCGCGCGGATCCTGGCCGAGACGGCTCACCGCGCCGACCGGCTGAGCGCAGTCCACCTGCGACTGTCATCGGCGCCTTCGACCCCTGTTGCGCAGTTGGCCCGGGACTTGGGTGTCAGCGAACGCACGCTGCTGCGGCACTGCGAGCAAGCCTATGGCTATGGCCCGAAACTGCTGGCGCGGATCCTGCGGCTGCAGCGCTTTCTCGATCGCCGGCGCACGCATTCCACCCTGCTGGAGGCCGCACTGGACGCGGGCTACTACGACGCGGCCCAGCTTGCCGGCGACGCGCGCCGCCTGACCGGCCTGACGCCCACCCTGCTGGTGGCGACCTCGTCCCGCTGAATGTCCGATTTCGCCAAGACAGGCTGCGGGGGTCGGCTCAGACTGCAGGCTGTTGCCCACGGAGATCCGCCATGAGCGCTGCCGAACACCACCATCGCATCGACTATCTCGAGTTCAACGTCGCCTCGATCGCCGCGTGCAAGGCGTTCTTCGGCGAAGCCTTCGGCTGGACGTTCCAGGACTACGGGCCCGACTACTGCGAATTCCGCGACGGTCGCCTGTGCGGTGGCTTCGCCCATGCATCGCCTCGGCCGGGCGGCGCGCTGGTCGTGCTGGCATCGACGGCGCTTGAGGACAGCTTGGCAAAGGTCGAAGCCGCAGGCGGGCGCATCTGCCACCCGATTTTCAGCTTTCCCGGCGGTCGCCGTTTCCACTTTCTCGACCCGGACGGCTACGAATGGGCGGTCTGGTCAGCGAGCTGAAGCCTGGCCGACGCCGCTGGCGAACGCTGGCTTCTTCAGCCTTGCCCCGGTTCGCGCACCTCGCGCCACTGCAGGCGCGCCAACGGCGCGGCACAGTCGAACCACAGGCAGGCGTTCTGAGCGAAGCGCTGCATCAGGGCCTGCGCCTGATCAAGGCCGAGCCCGGCCACCAGAAGGCTGGGCTCGCTGTAGTCCCCCTCGAACGCTCGACCGATCGCCTTCAGGGCGGGCAGACCCAGGGCTTCGACAGCGCCCTGCAAGGCCCGCATGTCGCGTCGGTTGCGCTGATCAGGCTGCGGCAGGCTGTGCGGGTTCCAGGCGGTGATGAAGACGGCCCCGCCATGACCCTGTGCGCGCAGCCAGGTGGCGAGTGCCTCGCAGGGCTCATCGATCCGCAGCCTGCAGCGCAGCCGCGGATCTTCCACGCAGTAGTCGGTGGCGCGGTAGAGCGGCTCGTAGCGGGCGCGGGTGGCGGCATCCATGCGCGCACGCTGCCTGTCCTATGCCCAGCTCGCAAGCCACTTCGCACTCGGCTATCCCAAGCGCAAGTACGCGTATGCGCGCGGTCGAGCTTCGCACGCTCCACGGCGGGCCCATCGCCAGCACGGACGATGTAAGGCAACCGTCGGCCGCCTCCTGCGGCGAAGGATGCGCCACGCTCACGCCCTGCATTCGCCGCAGGCGGCGCAACCCAGGGCCTGACGCTTGCCGACGCGCTGCACCGTATCGCATGCCAAGGCTTGCGCTGATCCGCCGGCCCACACGCGCATGGGTCCGGCCCGCGGTCGCCAGCAGCTGACGGGCGCCGCCACGGCTGGCACTCTGCGACACGCCAGTACACGCCACCCCGGCCGGCCCCATGCGCATCGAACCCGGAACCAGCGCTTCGACCTCACTCCCCGCCCGCGTGCTGGCCAGCAGCCCCGATGCGGTGACCTGCGCCAGCTTCCTGCTGCTGTGGATCGCGCCCACCGCGCTCGGGCCGGATGCGGTGCGCGGCGCCCTGCTGCTGATGATCGTCGAGTTCCTGCTGATCCACGCCAGCGCCATGCTGGGCGGCACGCTGGAAGCGCGCCGCAGCGACGGCCGCAGCCCGGTGCCCGCCCTGCTGCTGTTCGGCGCGCTCTACCTCGGCATGGTGGGCGCCTTCGCCCTGGCCTTTGGCCAGTGGTGGCCGCTGGCGGCGATGGGCTGGCTGCTGCTCGGCAAACTGCGCACCCTGTTCGGCGCCGACGGCGGCGAGGCCGCGCGTCAGCAGCGCAAGGACGACTGGGCGCTCAGCATGATGGCCTACCTCGGCGGCGTGGTCGCCACCAGCCTGCTGCCCCTGCCTCGTCTCGGCCTGCAGCCGGATGTCGTCGCGACGCTGGGGCTGCCGGGCAGCGGCCAATGGATCGAATCCCCGCAGACCGGCATCGCGTTCGGCGCGCTGTACTTCGGCTTTCTGGCCTGGGCGAAATGGCGCGGGCTGAGGTTGCCGAGGGCGAACGCGGCGAAGCCTGAGGGTCGCGATTGAAGATGTCGCGCGGGCGGGACGAGTACGGCGAATATGCATTCGCAGGTACGGTGTAGGGCTGGGATCGCCGCTCCGCACTCAAGGGGCGCCGTGGGTGAGCTCTGAGCCGCGCGCAGCCTGCGCTCCAGATCCATGGGAAAGAGCACGTCCTCGAATCCCGCCACGGACCGGAGATACCGATTGATGTCGAAAGGCAGCTTGAGAGAAGCCGTGTCGAGGGAACCCAAGTCGCAGTGGGCGCGCGCGCGCTCCGCCCTGCCCGACGCGATCACCGCCGGCGTCTTCCTCGCACTGTGGGTCTCGCCCTTCGCCTTCGGCGCCGCCGGCGTGCGCAACGCCATGCTGCTGATGCTGGTCGAGTTCGTGCTGATCCACGCCACCGCGATGATGGGCGCGACGGTCGAGGCGCGCTCGGGGCGAGTGGCCAAGGTCCGCGTGCTGCTCGGCTTCGGCCTGCTCTACGCGCTGTTCATCGGCGCGTTCGCCTTCGCCTTTCGCGAGTGGTGGCCGGTGTACGCCTTCGGCTGGCTGTTGCTGGCGAAGCTGGTTCGCCTGTTCGGCACGGCCGATAGCGATGACGCACGCTGGCAGCGCCATTCCGACTGGGCCCTGACCTGCATGCTCTACCTCAGCGGCGCATTCGCCACCCTGTTCCTGCCGCTGCCGCGGCTTGGCATCACCCACGAGATCCAGCCGCAGCTCGGCATCGAAGGTGGCGGCGAATGGGTTCAGAACCCGCACATCGTGATCGCCTTCGGCGCGCTGTATTTCGGCGCACTGGCCTGGGCGCGCTGGCGCGATTTCCGCTTTCCGCGATCGCATCTGCCGAACCTCAGGAAGCCGCCGAGCCGCTGAGGAGCGTCCGCAGACTTCTGCCTCATGCAAGAGGGTGCAGCCAGCCGGTCGGCCGCGCGCTTCATCGCATCCACCTTCCGGATGCGGAGCCGCCCACACAGGCCTCCACTGCCAAGCCTGACCCGGCGCAAAGATGGCCGCGTGAGCCGGGCTTCGCCCAGCAGACCGCAGCCGTCCGGCCGCGCCGCGCTGTCGGTCCCATTTCGTCCACAAGCTCGGATCTCCTGCCGCCTCACCTTCCTGCTGTCGCGTGCTGTGATGCGCGGGCCGCACGAACAGCGCTCCGCGGCTTGGCACTGCTGTACCCAAGCCAGGGCAAGGCGCGTGCTGCGAAATCCAGCGAGCGAAAGTGCGCAGCCTTGGACCTGATCGAGGCCCCTTCTCAGCCGCCCCCCCTCTTCCAACGGAGCACTCATGGACAGCATCAACCCGCAGGTCACCGATGCCGTAACCCCGGCCAACACCAAAACCTTGGGGGAATCCCCGGCCTCAGCTATCAGCCAGCTCTACGAAGCCTTGGCCTACAGCATGGGAATCGCCTTTCAGAACGCGGTGTCTGCCCAGCAGCAGATGAACGCGATTTCCCAGGCCGCCACCAATCAGGGCGTCGTGCTCCTCTTCAGCTCGGACACGCTCACCTCCGCGCTGTCCGACCCGAGCCTCGTCGCCGCGATCGGACGCCAGCACAGCGAGGTGCAGGCCACCCTGCAAGCCGAGGCAAGTGGGCTGAACGAGCAGATCATCCAGTCCATGATCTTCAGCAATGCCGCCACACTGGACAATGCCGATGCCTTCGCCCACGCCCTGCGCGTCAGCGCCGGCGCTGCGGTGGCCGCGCTAGGCGCACTCAACCGGACCACCCTGGAATCGCAGAGCGCGCTGCTGAAGAACGCCGCCCGCGCCGCCTGCATCGCCTGCATGCTGCGTGCCCCTGACAAGGCGGCGGAGTACGCGCAGGTATTGGCAAGCATCGAGGCGCTGGCCTGAGCGACAGCGGCTTGGCGTTCGGCGCAGGTGCTGCGTGAGCATGACGCCTTCGGTCGCTTTGGCCGTATCCGATTCGAGCTGCGCCTGACGCACAGTTCGATCGATCGCGACTGAGCGTGGTGAGATCGCCGGGCTCAGATCCTCCCCTTCCCCCGTGTGGGGCGAGGCGGCTCGCTTTCAGGCCCCGGGTGCGAGCTTGAGGCCCATGCGCCCGAGCGAAGCGAAGGTGGGGCCGGAGGAGAGCGGTGGATCTCGCCGCAAGGCTCCCCCCTCTCCCCAAGCCGACTTCGCTTCGCTCGGGCTCAAGGGTGCGGCGGGTACGACCGACAGCCGACGCCTTGTTTACGCTTTCCACAAGGGGAGAGGGACGCAAAGCGGCGCTTCACTTCGGGCGCATCCCGCGCGGGGCCGCTCACGTCCCCCTTGGCTTCGCCCGATGCGTGGCCTGTGCGGTCCAGGGGTCGTCGGGCCAAGGGTGTTTGGGGTAGCGGCCCTTCAGCTCTTTCTTGACCTCGGCATAGGTGCGCTCCCAGAAGCCGCGCAGGTCCTGGGTCACCTGGATGGGGCGGCCGCCGGGGCTCAAGAGGTGCAGGGTCAGGCGCACGCGGCCGTCGGCGATTGCAGGCGTGTCGGCGAGGCCGAACAGCTCCTGCAGTTTCACCGCCAGCACCGGAGGCTGTTCCGGCACGTACTCGATGGCGCGCTCCATGCCCGAGGGCACGGTGATGCGCGTGGGTGCGAGACGGTCGATGGCCTGGCGCTGGCTGTGGTCGAGGCGCGAGCGCAGCGCTTCGCCGAGCAGGGCGGGGTCGATCTGCGACAGCCGCGTCTTGCCGCCGAGGTAAGGGCCGAGCCAGGCGTCGAGTGTCGCCAGCAGCGCCTCGTCGCTGAGGTCGGGCAGGCCCAGTTCGGGGCAGTGGGCGCGCAGCAGGGCAACGCGCTGCTGCCACTGCCGCTGCGCCTCGCTGAAGTCCAGCACCTGCAGGCCCAGACGACGGATGCCGCTGATCAGGCCCTGCACGCAGAGTTCGGCGTCGGGTTTGCCGATCGGTTTGCGGCTCAGCACCATCTGCTCATAGCGGCGCACGCGCGAGGCAGTGACCGCGCGCGCGGCTTCGTCCCAGCCGGCCTCGTCGCGCTCGATGAAGCGCTCGGAGAATTCCCGTTCAAGCGCCTCTTCGTCGAAGCCGGTGGCGCGCAGGATCAAGCCATCGCCGCTGTCGGCGCGCAGCTCGCTGATGACGAGCCAGGGTTCGCCGACCAGGGGCGAGTCCGACATCAGCTTGGCCATGCGGCCGTTGCTGAGCGCGTAGCGCAGGCGGTCGTTCGGCAGGACGTGCGCGATGCGGTCGGGGTAGGCGTGCAGCAGCAGCTCGCCCAGCCGGTGCGGCGAGACGCTGGCGACTTCGGCGGTGGTGTCGAGACGTCGCCGCCAGCTGCGCGCGGCCTGCTCCACGGCCATGAGCGCGCTGCGATCGGTGTCGTGGCCGCCGCGGCGGGCGCGGAAGTCCTGCAGGGCCTGCCAGCGGCTGGCCCAGTCCTCTCGACGACGCGATTCACCGCGCAGCACGTCGCGGCCTTCGATGAGCGCCACCAGATCGCAGGCCAGCGCGCGCGCCTGCGCATCGGGTGCCGCGCACAGCATGGCCGCCAGACGCGGATGCGTGCCGAGCTTCAGCATGCGCCGGCCCAGCGGCGTGAGCGCGCCAGAGGCATCGAGCGCACCGAGCGCGCGCAGCAGGTCTTCGGCCTGGGCGAGCGCGCCCGGCGGCGGCGCATCGACGAAGGGCAGCGCGTCGCTGCCCCAGGCGCGCAGCTCCAGCACGAGGCCCGAGAGCTCGACCTGCATCAGCTCGGGCCGGCGTGCAGGCTCCAAGCGCTGGCTCTCCGGCCACAGGCGGTAGCAGACGCCCGGCGCCACGCGCCCCGCGCGACCGGCACGCTGGTCCGCCGAGGCCTGGGAGATGTTCACCGTCATCAGCTTCGAGAAGCCGGAGTTCGGATCGAAGCGCGGCTCGCGCGCCAAACCCGAATCGATCACGGCTTTCACGCCCGGCAGGGTCACGCTGCTCTCGGCCACATTGGTGGCCAGCACGATGCGGCGGCGGCCGTCGCTGGAGGGCTTCAGCACGGCGGCCTGCTGCTCCACCGGCAGCTCGCCGTACAGCGGCAGCACCTCCGCATTCACCGCCTGCGCCGATTCGAACAGCAGGCGCTCGCCGCGCTGGATCTCGCGCAGGCCGGGCAGAAACACCAGCAGGTCGCCGTCGGTTTCGCGCAGCGCGAGTTCGACCGCACGCTTCAACTGGGCGTCTTCCGGCTCATTGCCCTGCCGCGGCGGGTAGGCGATGCGCACCGGATAGCTGCGGCCGGCGCTGGTGAGGCGTGGGGCGTCGAGCGTCTTGGCCAGGCGCTCGCCGTCGAGCGTGGCCGACATCACCACGATGCGCAGGTCGGGGCGCAGCTGGGCCTGCACTTCGATCGCGAGCGCGAGCCCCAGATCGGCGCTGAGATGGCGCTCGTGGAACTCGTCGAAAATCAGCGCGCCGATGCCGTCGAGCAGCGGGTCGTCCTGGATCAGTCGGGTGAGGATGCCCTCGGTAACGACTTCGATGCGGGTGCGCGGGCCGACCTTGGATTCGAAGCGGATGCGATAGCCGACGGTGTCGCCGGGCTGTTCACCGCGTGCGCTGGCCATGAAGTTCGCGGCCGCGCGTGCGGCAATGCGGCGCGGCTCCAGCATCAGGATCTTGCGGCCTTCGAGCCAAGGCGCGTCCAGCAGGGCCGACGGCACGCGCGTGGTCTTGCCGGCGCCGGGCGGGGCCTCCAGCACCAGGCGCGGCTGCCGGGACAGGCTGGCCAGGATTTCGGGCAGCAGGGGATCGATGGGAAACGCGTCGGACACGGGCGGCACAACCGGCAGAAAGGAAAACGCCGCCGCGGTCGGGCCGCGGCGGCGTAGTGTCCACGATTTGGGAGATGCACTTCTGGGCAGCACGGATCGAGCACGTACCTGCTCGATCCGCGGGCGCGCCCTCCATGACGCGCGACGACGCTGAAGTGTTGAGCGTCGCCTCAGCGCTTGGCGTCGACCCGCTGCACCAGCGCCTGCACCTCGTTCTCGAAGGCGACGTAGCTGGCGTCGGCCTGCTCGCGTTTGCGCTGATCAACGCTCTTCAGCGGTGCGGCCTCACGCAGCGCGGGCGCAGGGTCGACGGCCGCAGTTGCCTCGCGCTTGCTGGGGCCACGGCCGGTCTCGACAAAGGTGCGGCTGGCCGAGCGGAAGCCGCGCAGCGGATACAGCACGTAGTTCAGCGGGTTGGCGCTGCAGGGGAAGATGGTGAAGCCGCCATCGTTGTTGCCGGTGGCGCCCGCACTGAAGTACTCGGCCTGCACCGGCGCTTCGTAGTACATGCACAGGCGCTGTCCGCTGCTGTTGACGCTGTTGTCGTCGACCACGATCGACTGCCGGCGGCGCGTGCCGCTGTAGAAGCCCGAGGCACCGTTGAAACGCACCGCGTTGGCGGTGCATTCGGCATCGAGTGAGGTTTCGCTGCGGCAGCCGTCGAAGTACCAGGTGCCCTGGCTCAGATTGGCCTCGTCGAACACCAGCACATCGCCGCTGAAGCGGAAGGCGCTGTAGTTGGGGTAGTCGCTGAAGTCGAGGTTCAGGCTCCACTCGCCGAGCATCTTGGTGACCTGGATCGGCGCCGTGCCGTCGCCACCGCGCTTGTAGTAGTAGTAATAGCGCTCGATCGGCATGCTGCGGATCGGCCGCGGCGGCACGTTCCAGGTCAAGGTGCCGCGGGTCGGGTCATTGGCGTCGAATGCCAGACGCAGCGAGCCCACGCGCTGATTCTGCGGCGGGCCGCTGTAGCTGCAGCCGGCGCACTGCGAGTTGGTGAATCGCAGCAGGTCGCCCTCGTACAGGGCATTGCCGTTCAGGAAGCCCGCCGAGGTGTACCAGACCGGCTGGCCATTGGCCTCGCCGAGGTAGCCGGTGAACACCAGCAGGTTGTCCTGCAGCTCGATGGTGAAGCCGGAGCCGCTCTCGTTCGGGTTCCACCACAACCCGGCCTCGGGCTGGTAGGCCTTTGCGCTGCCGGCAGTGAGGGCGAGCAGGAGGGCGAGGGTCTTGCGCATGGAAGGCTCCGGTGACGCAGTAGGCGCGCGGACTGCGCGGTGAACGGACCCTAGGCCCGAGGGGCTTAATCGCGACTTAGCGAAACTGTTGATGCGGGCGTCGCTGCCTGGCATTCAGCTCCGTGGCCGGCGACCGCTACGCGTCAGCCAGCGCAGCAGCGGCTGCCAGGGCTCGGCCTGGGCGCGCACGGCCTCATTGTCGTAGTCGAACAGGCTCTTGCCCAGCGCCGCCAGCAGCACATAGCTCTGCGAGTCGCGCAGCTCCGCGCGCAGGGGCCAGGGCCATTCGGCGAGCTGGGCGAGCGCGCGCTGGCTGGCCTGGGTGCTCAGGCGCAGACGGTTGGCGATCAAGCCCACCTGCAGGCTGCCATCCGCCATCCGACGATGGCTGGACAGTGCATCCAGAAAGCCCGCCGTGGCTTCGAGATCGAAGGCCGAGGGCAGCACCGGCACCAGCAGGGCATCAACGCGCTCGATCACCGCCTTGAGCGTGGCCGGCTGCGAGCCGGCCGGTGCGTCGAACACGAGCCACTCGGTGTCCTCGGGCACGCGCTTCTGCCAGCGGCCATCCTCGCCGTGCAGGCCGAGCACCGCGGGCGCATCGGTCTGGGCGCGGCGTTCGCACCAGTGCAAGGACGAACCCTGCGGGTCCAGATCGACCAGTGCCGTGCGTCGGCCCTGCACCGCGGCCCAGGCCGCCAGCTGGGTCGCGATCGTCGACTTGCCGCAGCCGCCTTTGCTGCTCGCCACCAGAACCGAGTGCATGCGCCACCTCGCCCGCCGTCGTGACTGTCGTGGACTGTAGCAGCGCGATTCCCGCGCGTGCTCGCGGCAGCAACGAAACGGGGCCCCGCAGGGCCCCGTATTCGTTCACACGCTTCGCCGGTCAGGCCGCCTGTGAGGCCTGCGCCGCCGGCTGCTGCCAGCGGGCGAGCAGTTCCTCGCGCAGCTTCTTCGCCTGCTCCAGGTGGGTTTCCTTGACGTGACCATAGCCGCGGATGCGCTCGGGCACGCGGGCGATCTCGACCGCGAGACCGAGCTTGTCCGCGCTCAGTTCGCCCAGCAGACGCTCGATCGTGCTGCGGTACTCCTCGATCAGCGCGCGCTCGCTGCGACGCTCCTCGGTGTAGCCGAAGACGTCGAGCTTGCTGCCGCGCAGGCCCTTGAAGTGCTTGAGCACGCCGAAGGCCTTGAGCATCCAGGGGCCGTACTCGGCCTTCATCAGCTTGCCGTTCTCGTCGCGCTTGGCGAACAGCGGCGGCGCCAGGTTGAAGTGCAGTTTGTAGTCGCCCTCGAACTGGCTGGCCACGCGCTTCAGGAAGTCGCCCGAGGTGTAGAGGCGCGCCACTTCGTACTCGTCCTTGTAGGCCATGAGCTTGAAGTAGTAGCGGGCGACGGCCTCGGTGAGCTGGGTCGAGCCCGGCGCGCGCTTCGCCTCTTCCGCACGCACGCTGTCGACCAGGGCGCGGTACTTCGCCGCGTAGGCGGCGTCCTGGTAGTCGGTGAGGAAGGCGACGCGGCGCTCGATCATCTGGTCGAGGTTGGCCGACAGCCGCAGGTCGTCCAGCGACGCCGGAGTGATCGCAGTCACCTCGGCCGTCGGCTTCGACAGGCCAGCGGCCTCGGTAACGGCCTCGATGTCCACCGCGGCCAGACGGCCCCAGTTGAAGGCCTGCGTATTCATTTCCACCGCCGCACCGTTCAGCTGCACGGCGCGCAGGATGGACTCCAGCGACAGCGGCACCAGGCCCTGCTGCCAGGCGTAGCCGAGCATGAACAGGTTGGTGGCGATGGCGTCGCCCAGCAGGGCGGTGGCCAGCTGGGTGGCATCGACCAGCATCGGTTCGCGTCCGCCCAGCGCCACGCGCACGGCTTCGATGATGTCCTTGGCCGGGAACTGCATGTCGGGCTTCATGGTGAAGGGGCCCGGCATGGCCTCGTAGCTGTTGAGCACCACCGCGCTGCGGTCGGCGCGCACTTTCGACAGCGCCCAGTAGTCGTTGACCACCACCATGTCGCAGCCGAGCACGAGGTCCGCCTCACCGGCGGCGATGCGCACGGCGTGGATGTCGGCCGGGGTCTTGGCGATACGGATGTGGGTGGTAACCGCGCCGCCCTTCTGCGCCAGACCGGTCTGGTCAAGCACGCTGGCGCCCTTGTTCTCCAGATGGCCAGCCATGCCCAGCAGGGCGCCGATGGTGACCACGCCAGTGCCGCCGACACCGGTGATCAGGATGTTCCAGGGCTGATCCAGATCGGACTTGAACTGCGGCATCGGCAGGCTGGACAAGCGCTCCTCTACGCTAACGCGCTTGCTCTTCTTCAGCTGGCCACCCTTGACGGTGACGAAGCTCGGGCAGAAGCCCTTGACGCAGCTGAAGTCCTTGTTGCAGTTCGACTGGTCGATCTCGCGCTTGCGGCCGTATTCGGTTTCCTTGGGCAGCACGGAGACGCAGAAGCTCTGCACGCCGCAGTCGCCGCAGCCTTCGCAGACGAGGCTGTTGATGACGGTGCGCTGCTGAGGGTCGACCATCTTGCCGCGCTTGCGGCGGCGGCGCTTTTCGGTGGCGCAGGTCTGGTCATAGATCAGCACGCTGGTGCCTTTCACCTCGCGCAGGCGCTTCTGCACGGCCTCCAGGTGATCGCGATGCTCGAACTCGACGCCGGCCGGGAAGATCTCGGGCTTGGACCACTTCTCGATATCGTCCGAGACCACAACAATCGTCTGCACGCCTTCCGAGCGCATCTGCTGGGCGATGTCGGGCACGGTCAGCGTGCCGTCCACCGGCTGGCCGCCGGTCATGGCGACGGCGTCGTTGTAGAGGATCTTGTAGGTGATGTTGACCTTGGCCGCGATCGCCTGGCGGATGGCGAGGCTGCCGGAGTGGAAGTAGGTGCCGTCACCGAGGTTCTGGAACACGTGCGGCGTGTCGGTGAAGGGCGCCTGTCCGCACCAGGTCGCACCTTCGCCGCCCATCTGGGTGAAGGTGTCGGTGCGGCGGTCCATCCAGGTGACCATGTAGTGGCAGCCGATGCCGCCCAGCGCGCGCGAGCCCTCGGGCACCTTGGTCGAGGTGTTGTGCGGGCAGCCCGAACAGTAGTGCGGCACGCGCGGGAAACTCGCACGCGGCGCGGCCAGCTCGGCCTCCTTGGCTTCCATCCAGCGCAGGCGCTGCTCCATCGCCTCCGAGCTGAAGAAGCGCTTCAGGCGCTTGCCGATCACCTGGGCGATGGTGGCGGGCGTGAGCTCGCCGGTGCTGGGCAGGCACCACTGGCCCTGCTCGTCGTACTTGCCGACCACGCTGGGGCGGTGCTGCCAGTTGAACATGTACTCCTTCATCTGCGACTCGACGAAGGCGCGCTTTTCTTCCACCACGAGAACGTCTTCCAGCCCCTCGCAGAAGCGGCGGATGCCTTCGGGCTCAAGCGGCCAGGTCATGCCGACCTTGTAGACGCGGATGCCGATGTCTTCGCAGGTGCGGCGGTCGAGGCCGAGGTACTCCAGCGCCTGCAGCACGTCGAGGTAGCTCTTGCCGGTGGTGACGATGCCCAGGCGCGCCTTGGGCGAATCGATGATGACCTTGTCGATCTGGTTGGCGCGGGCGAAGGCCTGCGCCGCCGCCACCGCATAGCGGTGCAGGCGCATTTCCTGATCAAGCGGCGGATCCGGCCAACGGATGTTCAGGCCGCCGACGGGCAGTTCGAAATCGGTCGGGATGACGATGTCGAGCTGGTGCGGATTGACGTTGACCGAGGCCGAGCTTTCCACCGTCTCGGCAATCGTCTTGAAGCCGACCCAGCGGCCGGTGAAGCGCGACATCGCCCAGCCCAGCAGGCCCATGTCGAGGATGTCCTGCACGCCGGCCGGGTTCAGCACCGGCATCATCGCCGAAACAAATTCCAGCTCTGAACCATGCGGCAGGGTCGACGAACGGCAGGCATGATCGTCAGCGGCCAACGCCAGCACGCCGCCGAACTTCGAGGTGCCGGCGGCGTTGCCGTGCTTGAACACGTCGCCGCAGCGGTCCACGCCCGGACCCTTGCCGTACCACATCGAGAACACGCCGTCGTACTTCGCGCCCTCGAACAGATTGGTCTGCTGGCTGCCCCAGACCATGGTGGCGCCAAGGTCTTCGTTGAGGCCCGGGGTGAAGTGGATGGCTGAGGTCGCGAGATGCTTCTTGGCCTTCCACAGTTCGAGATCGAAACCACCGAGCGGACTGCCGCGATAGCCGGAGATGAAGCCGGCGGTGTTGAGCTGCTGCGCGCGATCGCGCATCTGCTGCATCAGCGGCAGGCGCACCAGGGCCTGCACGCCGGACAGATAGATGCGCCCCGACTCGCGGGTGTACTTGTGCTCGAGGCTGTAGTCGAGGTCGATGCGCGGCGCGTCGAGAAGGACGGCCGGGATGGCATTGGCAGTGGCGGACATCGGCTGTGACCGGGGCGAGGAAGACCACAAATTCTAACATTCGACCTCTCGTCAGCCTCGTATGCTCGACGCCAGTTGTCGCCGCCGTCGGGTTCTGGCACGCAGCGGCGCTCGCTTCATTCCGTGCACAGGGGCACGCTCAAATGTTTGTGAAGACGCACTGCAAGACCCTGCTCCAGGGGCTGTGCCTGATCGTCGTGTTCGCGTTTCCGGCGGCGCATGCCCAGACGCTGCCGCCGACCGATGCCGCCTACGTGGAGGCTGACCCGGCAGGGCGCTCTGTGAAAGCGATCGATGCCGAGGACACGGCAGCGCGCAGTGCGCTGGAAAACCTCGTGCGTCGCGAACCGCGCAATGCACTGGCGCGCCTGCAGTACGCGCAGATGCTCGTGGATCGCGGCCTGCGCGCCCGAGTCGGGCGAGAGCTTGAGAGCGCCGAGCGCTACAGCGAGGCAGGCAGCGAACTGCGTCGGCGCGTGCATTTCAATGCCGGCTGGATCCTGTTCCGGATGGGCGATTTCGATGGCGCGCGCGGGCAGTGGACGCAGGCTTGGCAGCAGCATGGCGGTCATCCCGACTGGGTGCCGTTGGCCTTCGCCCTGGCCCTGTGGAATCAGGGCGATCGCGAGACCGCGCTCGCGTATTTCAAGGCCGAGCAGACGGCGCGGCCCGAGCAGTGGCAGAGTGCGGAGGCCGTCGAGGCCCGCACCCGCGACCTGAGCCCCAATGAGCGCTTCGCCCTGCAGTCGATGCGGCAGGCACTGCTCGGCTCGCGCTGAGCGGCCGCGCCTGCCGACCGCTCCGGCGTGACCCACGCTGGAGCCGCGAGGGCGACGAAGCGGCCACGCTGCGCATCGCCCCGCCGGCCCGGCGACGCCAGCGCTGCCAGGCCTGCATCTTGCAAGCCTTTCGTGCCGGCGCTCGCAGCGCGCCCGTGCCCCTACGTTCCGCGCTGTGACGCAGTCTGCAGGGTCCGGCTGACAGGCTTTACTCGGCGGGGTGGCTGGGCAAGGCTTGGCGTCCGCGCGTCGCGGGCGAGTCGAATCGGGCGTTGGCGCGCATCGCCGGGGGTCCGCAAGCGCCGGATCGCCGGGGTGACAGTGGGCTTCGGGTTCTGTCGACGTCGACAGGATCGCTACCGGGAAAGCGGCGCGGTTTCCCGGGCACATGCACAGGGGGCGAGGCGTGGATTTCGCGAGCGTGTCGGTGCTGGTGGTGGAAGACCATGGTTTCCAGCGGCGGATGGCCTTGCGCCTGCTGCAGGACCTTGGCTGCGGCGAGTGTCTGGACGCCGCCAGCGGCGAGGAAGCGCTGGCCCTGCTGCAGGCCCGCACGCAGCCCGTGCAGGTGCTGCTGGTCGACCTCGACATGCCCGGCATGGATGGCGTGCAGTTCATCGCCGCGATTGCCGGCACCGGGCTGGCGCAGTCGCTGGTAGTCGCCAGCGCACTGGAACCCGCCCTGCAGCAGACCGTCGAGAACATGGCGCGGGCCTACGGGCTGCGCGTGCTGGGCAGCGTGCAGAAGCCGCTGACCAGCACCAAGCTGCGCGACGTCCTGTCGACGCTGGCGATGGAAGCCGCACCGATCGGCGCCAGCCCGCTCGGCGCGCCCAGCGCCGAGTGCCTGCAGCAGGCGCTGCGAGACAACGAGTTCGTCGCCTACTTCCAGCCCCAGGTCACGGTCGACAACGGCCGGGTCGTCACCGTGGAAGCGCTGGCGCGCTGGCGCCGCAGCGACGGCGAAATGGTGTGGCCCGCCCAGTTCATCCCGGCCCTGGAGAACGCCGGGCTGATCGAAGCGCTGACTTTGCGCATGCTCGATCAGGCCTGCGAGTGGCAGGCGCGCTGGGCGGCCGAAGGGCTGTCGCTGCGGGTGGCAGTGAACGTGTCCATGCTCGGCCTCATCGAGGCCGGTGCTGCCGACCGCTTCCAGCAGGTCGCCGAGCGGCACGGCGTGGCGCCCTCGCAGATCGTGCTGGAGTTGACCGAAAGCGCCGTGATGCAGGAGGCCGCCACCGCGCTGCAGGCCCTGGCCCGGCTGCGGCTCAAGGGCTTCGGGCTGTCGATCGACGACTTCGGCACCGGGTACTCCTCGCTGTCGCAGCTTTCGCAGATCCCCTTCACCGAACTCAAGATCGACCAGACCTTCGTCACCGGCGCGCAGCGCAACCCGCGCCGGCGCGCGGTGGTTGAGGCCAGCCTCGAGCTTGCTCGCAAACTCGGGCTGTCGGTGGTCGGCGAAGGCGTGGAAACCGCGGCCGAGTGGCAGATGCTGGCGGAACTCGACTGCACCTATGCCCAGGGCTACCTGATCGGTCGTCCGGTGCCCGGCGAGGAGCTGCCGGGGGTGGTCGGTGCCTGGCGGCGACCCGAGGGATGAGTCGCCGAGCGCCGCCGCACCGCGGCGGCCCGGCGGCGAGGCCGCCGGGATGAACCTGCGCCTGCGCCGTCCGGGCATCCGCGCCCAGCTGCTGGCCCTGATGCTGCTGCTGGTCGGCACCGCCGCGACCGTCCTGCTGATCGATGAGATCGGCGGTCGGCGGCAGGCGGCCAGCCTGCAGTGGATGATTGAAGGCCCCATGGCCCAGCTCGCCGGCACGCGCGCAATCGCCGAGGCGTATGGGCAGGACATCGCGGGCGCCGCGTGCAGCGCCCACTACGGGCGGATGTCGGCAGTACAGGCATCGGCGCTGGCAGAAGCGGCGCGGGAGCGCATCGCGACCCATTGGCAGGGCCTGCGGCGCGCGCCCAGCGACACCGCCGGCCGCGCGTTGATCGCGCAGATCGGCGAAGCCCAATCGGTGGCCGATCGCACCGCGCAAGCGGCGATCGAGGCCCTGCGCGCGGATGATCGCGGCAGCCTCGACGCGCTGTGCAGCAGCGGCTTCGATGCCGCCTTCGATCCGGTGACGCTGCGCCTGCGCCTGTTGGCCGATCTCGCGATCAGCGCCGCTGACCAGCGCTTCGAAAGCGAACGCGCGGATGTGCGTCGCGCCAGCGCCTGGCGGCTTGGGCTCAGCCTGTTCACGCTGAGCATCGTGGTGGCGTTCGGCTGGCGGCTCTCGCGCAACCTCGTCCGCGGCATTGAAGGTCTGCAGGATCTCGCGCAGCGACTGCGCGAACGCGATTTCAGCGAACGCACCGTGGTCCGACCGGGCGGTGAGCTGGGCGCAGTCGTCGACGCCTTCGAGGACATGCGCCGCGAGCTCCGGCGCTACGGCGCCGAGCTGCGTCAATCCGAGCTGCGCGCGAACTCCGCGAATCGCGCCAAAAGCGCCTTCCTCGCCACCATGAGCCACGAGCTGCGCACGCCGATGATCGGCGTCACCGGCATGGTGGAAGTGCTCTCGCACACCCGGCTCGACGAGGACCAGCGGCGCGCGCTTGCGCTGGTTCGCCATTCGGCCGACACCCTGCTGCAGATCATCGGCGACATCCTCGATTTCTCGAAGATCGAGGCCGGCAAGCTGGAGCTGACGCCGGCGCCGGTGGATCTGCGCCGCCTGGTCGAAGGCTGCGTGCTGAACTTCGTCGCCGCGGCCTCCAGCAAGGGCCTGAGCCTCGACTGCCGGATCGACCCCGCAGTCGGCCCGGCCTACCTTGCCGACCCGCTTCGACTGCGGCAGATCCTCGGCAACTTCCTGTCAAACGCCATCAAGTTCACCGAGCGCGGCGGCGTCCACGTCAGCCTGGATCGGACCGCGACTGGCGCGCGCGGCGAAGGCCTCAGGCTGAGCGTCAGCGACACCGGCATCGGCATCCCGGAAGACGCCCAGGCGCAGCTGTTCGAGCCCTTCGCCCAGGCCGAGCAGAGCACCACCCGTCGCTTCGGCGGCAGCGGCCTGGGGCTGGCGATCTGCGCGCTGCTGGCGGAGCGCATGGGCGCGCGCATCGGCCTGCGCAGCCGCGTCGGCGAAGGCACCGTGCTGCAGCTCGACCTGGAACTGCCGCTCGCCAACCCCTCGCAGATCGAAGCGGAGCCCGAGAACGCGGCGCCCGCACTGGCGGGACGTCGTGTTCTTCCGAGCCCCGCCGAAGCCGAGCGCGAACGCAGTCTGGTGCTGCTGGTCGACGACCATCCGACCAACCGCCTGGTGGTCAGCCGTCAGCTCGCGCTGGCCGGGTTCCGCTGCGAGACCGCCAACGACGGCGCCCAGGGCCTGGCCGCCTGGCAAAGTGGACGCTTCGCTTTGGTGTTGACCGATTTGCACATGCCGGTGATGGACGGCTACCAGCTGACCGGCGCACTGCGCAGCGAGGAGTCGGCCCGCGGGCTGGCGCGTACGCCGGTGATCGCGCTGACTGCCGCCGTGCTGAAGGGCGAGGCCGAACGCTGCCTTGCCGCCGGCATGGACGACTACATCGCCAAGCCGGCCAGCATCGATACGCTGCTGCGCCGCCTGCGCCACTGGCTGCCGCATCTGGACGCGATCGATCAGGCGACCGAGGGCAGGAACGCCGAGACGGTGTCGATGGCGAGCACAGCGCCCGCAGCCGATGCGGGTCTGCCCGACTTCGACCCGGCTCCGCTGCGCGAAGCGCTGGGCGAGGATGCACTGGCCCTGCGTCAGGTGCTGGAGGAGTTCCTCGACGCCGCGCGCGCGGACGTCGAGGCCGCCGAAGCCGCACGCCTGCGCGACCAGCGTGCAGCGCTGGCGCGCGAAGCCCATCGGATCAAAGCCGCCGCGGCCCTGGTCGGCGCGATGGCGCTGTCGGCGGCCGCCGAGTTCATCGAGACGCAGGCCGCCGAGCTGGAGGCCGACGCGCTGGAGCTCGCGCTGGCGCGTCTGCAGCTGCGCTTGGCCGAGTTCGATCAGGCCACGGCCCGACTGCGGCTGGCGGCCGGCGGCTGAGGCAGGGGCTGCCGCGGCCTGGGTCGGATCGGGTCGGATCGGTGCCGCCGGCGCGCACCGCTATGCTGTGCGGCCCTCGCTTGCACGCTGAACCATGGCCTTCGATGCCTTCCTGCTGATCGTGGTGATGCTGGTGGTCGGCATGCTCGCCGCCCGCAGCGGCCTGTTCGCCGACAACGCCGCCGAAGTGCTGAATCGCTTCGTGCTCTATGTCTGTCTGCCGGCGGCGATCCTGCGGGCGGCGCCCAAGCTTGAGTTCAGCACCGCGCTGATCGGTCTGGTGGCGGTGCCCTGGATCGTGCTGCTGCTGAGCATCGCGCTGGTGCTGCTGGCCGCACGCCTGCTGCGCTTTGGCGAAGCCGAGCGCGCGGTGCTGCTGCTGTGCGTGCCGCTCGGCAACACCAGCTACCTCGGCTATCCGCTGATCGAGGCCATGCTGGGCGAGTACGCGCTGCGCTACGCCGTGGTCTACGACCAGTTCGGCAGCTTTCTGATTCTCTCCACCTGGGGCCTGTGGGTGCTGGCGCGCTACGGCGGCGACACCCGACCGCGTCCGCGCGACATCGGCCTGCGGGTGCTGAAGTTCCCGCCCTTCATCGCCCTGGTGCTGGCGCTCACCCTGATGCCCGCGCAGCCGCCGCAGGCGATCGACGCGATTCTTGAGCGCCTCGCCGACGCGCTGCTGCCGGTGGTGGCGATGGCGGTGGGCCTGCAGGTGCGGCTGACCCTGCCCGCGCGCGAAGCCGTGCCGCTGGCGGTGGGCATCGGCTACAAGCTGGCGCTGATGCCCCTGCTGGTCTGGCTGCTGCTGCCGCTGTTGGGGCTGTCCGGCGACATGGCGCGGGCGGCGGTGCTGGAGACCGCGATGCCGCCGATGATCACCGCCGGTGCGCTGGCCATCTCGCACGGTCTGGCGCCGCGGCTGGCAGCGGCCTTTGTCGGCTACGGGATCGTACTCTCGCTGCTTTCCTTGCCGCTCTGGCATAGGCTGCTCGCCTGAGCCCCCTGCCCTTCGCCGGAGTTACGCCATGGCCATCGATCCGCAGCGTCTCGCTTCGCTCTATCCGCTGGACAGCCTGCGTCGCGATACGCTCGAACACCTGGCGGGCGACGCCAGCCTGCTGCACTACGGACCCGGCGAGCCGCTGTTCCGCGCCGGCGAGATCGACGAGGATCTCGTCTACCTCTTGAGCGGCGAGATCGACGGCCAGTACCCGGACGGGCGCGGCAAGCGCATCGAGTCGGACAGCCTGCAGGGCCGCTACCCGGTGGGCGAGGCGCAGCCGCGGCGCTTCTCCGCCATCGCCGGGCCGGAGGGCGCCGATGTGGTGCGCCTTGAGCGTCGTGCTACCGAGAAGCTGCTGGCCTGGGACCAGCTGTGCCGGCACCGCAACGAACAGGCCGACAGCGCGGAAGACAACGCCTGGGTCTACCGCCTGCTGGGCAGCCGCGCCTTCCAGAAGCTGCCCACCGGCAACATCGAACGGATGTTCGCGGCCTTCCGCGAGATCCGCGTGCCGGCCGGCGAGCGCGTGATCGAGGAGGGCGCACAGCCGGACTACTTCTACGTGATCAAGCAGGGCAGCCTGTCGGTGGCGAAGACGCTCGACGGCCAACCGGTGATCGTGGCCTATCTGGTCCGCGGCGACTGCTTCGGCGAGGACGCTCTGCTGTCCAACAGCGCGCGCAACGCCACGGTGCGCACGCTGGAGGACTGCCGGTTGATGCGGCTGTCGCGGCAGGAATTCGAAACCGTGCTGAAGCCGCCGGCGGTGGACTGGGCCACGGTCGAGGAGGCCGCCGCGCTGACCCGCGCCGGAGCCCGCGTGGTCGATGTGCGCCTGCCCAGCGAGTTCCGCCAGCGCGCCCTGCGCGACGCCATCAACCTGCCCTTGGCCACCCTGCGCGAAGGCGCCGTGGAGCAGCTCGATCGCCGCCGTCCCGTGCTCGTCTACTGCAATACCGGCGAACGCAGCGCGGCGGCCTGTTTCATCCTCACCCGGCTGGGCTACGACGTGCGGGCGCTGCAGGGGGGCTTGGCGCGGGTGATGAAGAAACAACCCGCCTAGGGCGCGCGTGTCGCGCACGGACACCTTCGATAGACGCTTGTCCTAAGTCGAAGCTCGCGGCGACGCGGGCGTTCGTGGCTACGTGCGCACCGCGCATGCATCGCTCTTCCACGTGCCCGGTTGAGAGCGCGCGCCGGGGGTTCCTTGAGGTCGCGGGGGATGCGCGACACGCGCAGCCGACGCGCGTTGACGCGACGGAGGCGAGTGTCGAGGTCCGGTGGGTCAAGACCCACCCTATGGGATCGCCACGCTTCGGCTTCGGCTTCGGCTTCGGCTTCGGCTTCGGCTTCGGCTTCGGCTTCGGCTTCGGCTTCGGCTTCGGCTCCTGCGGGCAGGAGCCCGCGCTTTGCCCGAGGCCCCTGGGGGGCGGCGGGAGGCGGTCGATCAGCCCGCGGGTTGGCCGCACGGATGCGGCCAAGGTTTTGGACAGGCCAGGGACGGCCTGTCCGAAAACCCCGACCGACTCACGCGTACCCGGAGCGCAGGGATGCGCGTAGGGCGCGGACGAGGGGTGGCCATTTCTTGGCCTACCGTATGGGTCCACCCACCACACCTACCGCAGCGCTTTGCGCTGTGCTGGGCCTCAGCCGCTGACCGCCGCCCAGCCCTCGATTGGCAGCACGCTGTCGATATCGCGGTTGCGCGTGGTCGGTAGACGGGTGAGCACATCGGTCAGCCAGGCCTGCGGGGACAGGCCATTGGCCATTGCGGTGGTGACGAGGCTCATGATCGCGGCGGCGCGTGGGCCCGATTTCGTGCCGCCGAGGAACAGCCAGTTCTTGCGACCGAGCGTGATCGGGCGGATAGCGTTTTCGATCGGGTTGTTGTCGAGAAGGTACGGGCTGAATGGAAACTGGTGCGCCTAGCGATGAATCTGCGACGGATGGCGGCTCGGGCATGAGCCAAACGCAGGCCCAGGGTCTGCAGTCAGCGCCGCACCCTCCAACGAGATTCACAGCGCCATGCACTTCAGACCAGCCCGTGCATCGGGCAGTCGGAAACAACGGCGGCCTCTTCAACACCTACCGCCGCTGCGCCGCCTCGTCAGCTGCGCAGGCTCCTGGAAAACCCTGAACAAGGAACTCGCCGAAGAGACTGGGGCCTTCACCCAGCCTTTCGCACTTACAGGTTGAGGCCGCCAAGTCCTGCGGGCCGAGGCAACGACCCGCAGGAGCCGATCAGCTAGAGATAGCCGCCGCAGTCGGTCATGCACACGTCACGGTAGTGCCGTTCGCAAAGGTTGCGATGGAAGGGAGTGTCGGGCCTGGATGCAAGACAGGCCTGGTACTGCTGGATGCAGTACAAGGGGCAATCCTCGACCTCGACAGCCTGGACCTTGGTGAAACCAATTGTCGCGCCCAAAGTGAGCGCCGCAAAGCCGGTCAGAATCTTGGTCCGCATGGGTCAATCTCCTGTTCAAAGACGCGCGAGCCGCAAGTAGCTCGCGGGCTGGGTCATTCTCCGAAAATTCCGGAGGTCGGGACAGACGGCCTGCCCAACAGTTCTGATCTTAATCGGTAACGCGAGGTTTGTAACTCTGCTCAGATCCAAAATATTCCGAGGTAGGACGCGCGAGATCAGCGCAGATCCCGATCCACCCAAGTGAAGCCATCACCCATCAGCGAGGGCGAGCGAGACGCGGGGTCACCAGTGGGCCGCCCGTGTCAACAGGGCCGACAGAACTCCTCCCCTTTTCCGGGCTTCTCTTTTCCTGCTGACCCTCTCGTGGCTTGACCGTCCCGCCTCTGTTTCGATGTGGCTGCGGCCCCTGGCCGCACCAGCGTCGAAGCTTGCTTCGCCACATTCTGGTTCGAGCGGTCTCCCGCCCTCGGCATCGCCGCCCCAAACACTCACCATGCGAGCGTAGCGAGTGAAAGCCTAGGCGCGTAGCGCCCGAACGGTTCTGCCGTGGCGTCCATGTGGCCGGTTTCGGCTGCACAGGTAGCGTGGTTCGCGCGTTGCGCGTCCAACCCTTCGTTGGCTCGCCGGGCAGGCGGCCCCTGCCATTGAATCGGGTTCGACGACGCCTGTGTCACCCGGTTGCTTCGCGACAACGCGCTGCGCGCTACGCCTTCACGACGCCGCTGCGCGACTGGCCCGGCACGCTGCGCAGAGCTTGCGGTTCGGGCGTGCAACGAATCGACTCCAGCACCCAGCGTTCCATCGGGTCGACTTGTGTGTGGACGTTGGTGCGAATGCCGTATCCGCTGCGCCGCGACCACGCGCATTGCAGCGAGTTGGTCAGCCTCGCGCTCTGGCGCACCAGCAAAAAGCGTCGTCGCAGCAGATCGCGCACGCCGCGTTGCTCACGCGGGTAGATGTAGCCCTCGGGCAGCAGGTTCAGGCGCAGCAGATGGGCAAGATGCCGCGCATCCGTGTGGTCGTTGTCGTGCTTCAGGCCTGCGTACTGCGGAACCGCCGCCGTGTTCACGAGCCGAACATCCACGCCGGCATCCATCAGGCCGTCGACCAGCCAGTACCAGTTGTAGGCCGACTCAACGGCGAGCGCCTTCAGCGTCTTGAGGAAGGGCGCACCTGCTCCAAGCTGTTGGGTAAACGCCGCTCGAACACCACATGGTCCTGCTCGTCGATGACGGACAGCACCCCGTTGTTGGAATGAAGATCGATCGCTGCGTACAGTGTCGTCGCCGCCTCCCACTGCTGCTGGACATGAGCCAGCTAGGTTCCGCACCTTGGACTGTCCTGTCAGCAGTCGGGGGCGGCGCGATGAGTCTTCAAGCCTAGCTTCGTAGCATCCTCGCCCCGGTTCACGGATCTCGCACTTGTCAGCGATCCCGAGCCGGTCCGCTGTCAGGAGCCGTCTCACAGCCCCGCATGCTTCGCCCAGAAGTCCGCGGGCGACAGGATCGGGTGCCGTTCGCCCAGCGCGAGCAGGTCTTTGCCACCGGTGACCAAGTAGTCCGCAGCACTGGTTTTGCAGCGCCGCGATCAGGGTGCCGAGCACGTCGTGGTCCTTCGGGTCGCGCAGGTCCGGCGCGCTGGCGGTTGCGGGTTCGATCACTTCCGCCTGGATCGACAGCGCATCCACCGGGTCATCGATCTCACTGGCGCTCAGCCCGTGCCGATGCGCGAGCCTGGGCAGCACACGACGGAGTTCGCCCAGGATGTAGTCGGACAGCAGCACTTCGACCGAACCGTGCCGCCAGGCCGCGGGGATCTTGCCGGGCACGCTGGCCGTGTAGGCGATGCCGGACAGCAGGACATGGGTGTCCAGCACCACGCGCAGCGTCGCCATGCGTCTCAGCCTTCGGCGCCGGGGCGGCGGGCCTCGCGAACGGCGGCATCGATTTCCGCCATGCCATCGGCTTGCGGAGTTGCCGCGAGGCCTGCTTCGATGCGCGCCCACAGTGCTTCGAAGCGCGCCTGCAGGCGGCGGATACATGCGAACAGCCGCGCGTCGACGAGGGCGGCAACGGGCTTGCCGTCCTTGTTGATGACGATGCTGTCGTGTCGGTACTGCACCTGGTCCAGCATCTCGCCGAGGTTCTGGCGAAAGGCGACGACGCTGGTTTCAGTGATCACGGCGGGCTTCCCGAAGTCGGTACGGCCAGCATGGTCGATATGACTTGAAGGGCAAGTCTGGCGGCGGAAGATCCGGAACGGCTGCGGTCCTTATTCACCCCAAGCGCAGCTCTGCCGGGGATCCGGACGTTCCAGACCTGTCTCGACAGCATCCGCGACGCCAGCCGACGCGTGCGCGACGCAAAGAACGCGGGGGTTGCGGGAGGGCCTCCGTCGAGCGTCCAGACCCCGCGCTGGACGAAACCGCTGCCGGCACTTGCTGCCGCAGCGGGATATCCATACGATGTCTGAAATCAGACGACGTACGCTTTTGACATGCGCCCATCCGCTGCTCCCGCCAATCCCCGGCGCCCCGGAAAGCGCGAGCGAACCGCTGCGCACCTGTCCGCCACGGCTTTCCGCCTGTTCGAGGCGCAGGGCTTCGATGCCGTGACGATGGAGCAGATCGCCGCCGAAGCCGGGGTCGCCAAGGCCACGCTGTACGACCATTTCCCGGTCAAGGAGGCGCTGCTCGCGCACCGGATGCGCGAAGACATCGCCGCGGGCATGCAGGAGCGCGCGGCCGCGCTCGCGGCCCATCCGACCTTCGAGTCGCGCATGCGCTACCTGCTCACGGAGTCGGCGCAGTGGAACAGCGCGCGCCGCGCCTACCTGCCGGCCTACCTGCGCTACCTCACCCGCCAGGCACGCTACGGCGAGGGCGGTGCATCGCCGGCGAATGCGAAGGCCGCCCCGATCGACAACGGCACCCGCGGCATCCTCGCCGCGATGTTCGCCGCCGCGCAGCAGAGCGGTGAGATCGACCCGCGGCTCGATGTCGCGATGCTCGCGGCCAGCGTCGAGTACCTGCTGTTCGGTGCCGTGGCGGGCTGGCTCGAAGACCCGTCCATCGATCTGACCACGCGCTTCCTCGCCGCCTTCGACCTGGCCCTGCACGGGATGGCGGCGCGCCCGACTTCGAACGTCTCTGGAGCCCCCTGATGCGCACCTCCCCGGTCCACGACACCCTGCCCTTGCCGGGCCGCCCTTTCGGCCTGCCCCTGCTGGCGGCGATCCGCCGCGATCCGCTCGGCGTGGGTCACGCGCTGCAGCGGCGACTGGGGGATGTCGCCAAGGTCGATGTGCTGTTCCGGCGCATCGTGTACTTCTTCCGCCCGGACGCCGTGCGCCAGATCCTGGTCGACCACGGCGACAGCTTCGAACGCGAAGCGCGCTTGCTGGACATCTTCGCGTCCTTCCAGGGCCGCAATGTCCTCACCACCGAGGGCCCGGACTGGGAGCGCCAGCGACGCCTGCTGACGCCGGCGTTCTCGCCCAAGCGGATGGCGGGCTACATGGGCCTGATGCGCGACGCCATCGAGGCGAGCCTTGCCGACGAACTGCCCACCGCTCAGGGCGCGCAGGCGGTGGTGGATGTCGACTTCCTGACCACGCGCATCACCATGGACGTTATCCTGCGCACCCTGTTCTCGCATGCGACCTGCCACGCGGAGGCAATGCGGGTGTCGGTTGCGATCCGCGCACTGACCCGCCAGAGCATGCGCGAGGTGTTCTGGCCGTGGGTGCCGCCGGCCTGGCTGCCGCATCCGGGGCGCGCGGCGAAGCGCGCCAGCCTGCGCGTGCTGCACGGCTTGATCGCCGATCACATCGCTGCCCGGGCCAAGCGCGAGCAGCCGGCGGATGGCGGCGACGTGCTGGATCGCCTGCTGGCCGCGCGCGACGAGGCTTCGAGCGGCAGCGGGGCGGCCCTGAGCGCGCAGGAGGTCCACGACAACTGCGTGCTGCTGTTCGCCGCCGGCTTCGACACGGCATCGTCGGCGCTGACCTGGTGGCTCGGCCTGATGGCGACGCATGCGGACATCGCGCAGCGCGTGCGCGACGAGGTGGCGGGCGCGCGGGCGCAGGGTGCCGGGCTCGACGTCCTCGCGCGCCTGCCATGGCTCAACGCCACGCTCAAGGAAGCGATGCGGCTATACCCGCCCTCGACCTCGCTGTTCAACCGCGTCGCGCTGCGCGACGTGGTCATCGACGGCACGCCGGTCCGCAAGGGCACGCTGGCCGTCGTGCCGATCTGGCACCTGCACCGCGACCCGCGCTCGTTCCCGGAACCCGAACGCTTTCTGCCCAAACGCTTTCTGCCCGAGGCGCCGCCGCTGCCGCGTGGCGCCTACCTGCCCTTCGGCGCCGGCCCGCACTTCTGTCTCGGCCAGCACTTCGCGATGGTGGAGATGGCCTTGGTGGCGGCGCACGTGATCGAGCGCTTCGAGCTTGCGTTGGCTGAGGGGGACGCTCTGCCCGAGCCGGTGATCGATCTGGCGCTGAAGCCCAAGCACGCGCTGCGCCTGCGGTTCACCAAGCGCGCGAGCGTCCACGAAGGCGTGCGTGTCTAGACGTCAACCGACCCACCGACACGCCACCGATCGCCTCCCAGGCTGCAGCCATCGGGCCTGGCAGGCTGTTGGAAAACGGCCTGCTAGAGATCCGCACCGCATGACGGACTGAAGGTCGCGCCTGAGCCTTTCGGCCAGAGGTTTTGCTGAGGCCGAGCGCCAGTCCAAGCGGCAGGCCAGTACCACTCGGCGCCTATCGGCCCAAGGCCATGGCCGAGCCGGTAAATGGCACCACGACGCTGTAGCCGCTCGGCGCCGGCAAGGCCGGTGTGGTGGCCGCGAACCCGATCTGGGTCACCCCGCGCCCGATCGCAGCGCCAAGATCGTAGCGCCTGCCATCCCGCTCGAACGGTGCGCTCTCAATCAGCCAGGCCGTGAACAGATTCGCGATCAGCAGAGGCGTCGTCGTCGCCGACCCGACGGCAGCGCTGAGGGTGGTATCGACCACCAGGGTGCTGCGGCGAAACAGGGCAATGCGCTCGCCCTGCGCAAACGAGTCCGGGCTGTCGAAGTTGCCGCAGGGCACGCGCTGCAGGTACAGCGAGAATTCGCCCACCGCATCCAAGGCCAGGGACAGGCTGCCGTTGGTCGCGGTGCGGTCTCTGAAGGGCTGCGCGGCAAAGGTGAAGTGCGCCGTGGTCTCACCGGGCGCACCGCTGAACATGGCGCAGTCGGCAAACGGCAGGTGCAGGAAGTAGCCGTAGTCCGCCAGGCTGCCATCGGCGGCGCGATAGAAGCGCCCGGTGGCATACCAGGCCAATTCAGACGCACTGAGTGCGGACATGCGGCGGCTCCGTGGACAGGCGCGCGCAGCATGCCAACCGTGTCTCTGCAGAACAAGCGTGCCGCGGCGCTTCATCGTGCGACCGCGGCCATACCCAAGGCCAGACCCACCCACGCCCCACCGGTCTCCTGCCGGGCTGCACCCGGCAAACCCAGCGCCGCCGAACGGACGCACCCTCAGTGCGCGTGGGCGCCCGGCGCTCGGCAGAGGCGTCGAACTCTGCGGCGAGTCCGCGCCGGCGGAAGGTCACGCGTGCGGACCTGCCCTTCTTGTCCTTGTGGCCCAGGCCTCGGCCATCGCTTTAGAGCGCGGTGATCGGGCGGCGCCAGACGGGGGTGGTGGCTGGCGGGATGGTGGTCGAGCCCGGAAACGGAACGATCTGGGTCGAGACGTTTTCGATCAAGCGATCGGCGCGGTGCTTGTGCACGACGGAGTAGTTCGCCAGCACGCCCGGACTACCGGTGCCCGCGTAGTTGGCCACCCAGAATCCGGTAACCGGCAGCCCCACCAGAGCAGTGGTGTTCTGAGCGTTCTCGGTCGGGGTGGCGAGCGGCAGAAAGTTCTGCCTGAAGGAGAAGGGATCCTGCTCGCCCAAACGGATGCGAGCGAAGCCTTCCAGAGAGTTGCCCGCCGCGAAGTTGCGCGCATAGTACGCGCCGAGCACACCCGAACGGTTGCCCAAGCGCAGGTAGTCACCGACGTTGGTCTGGTTGAAGGTCACCACCTGAGCGGCGAAGCACAGCTCCGGCTGGACCCAGCCCTGGCCCGGCGGGGGCGAAGGGAAGTGAGTGCCGTTCGGAGCCACGACGCTCTCTTCGCGGTTCCAGGAAACAGTCTGCACAATCTCACACGCACCGCCACTGGAGAGGTTGTACGGGGCGCGGAACGGCAGACGCGCCGGCTGAGTCTGGCGGAGGTGCAGACGTTTGGTCGGGAAGGTGACAACCCATTCCGACTGCGCCGACAGGCTGGCCGAGCTGCGGCTGGCGAACTCGTTGTAGATGTGCTGTTGCATGAACAGAGCCGAGACCGCGCGCAGGCCGGCGCCGGTGCCCGTGAACGGAAACGGGGTCAGAACGCCGTCGTTGAAGACGATCGCGGTGGCGTCACCGGCATCGTTGCTCTGCGCCTGCGCCAGGCTGGGCAGCACCGAGCCGGGCTCGGTGTGCAGGTTGGCGCGGCTTGAGACGAAGAAGCCGTCAATGGCATCGGCGTTGTAGCTGATGTTGGTGCCATTGCCCGGGTTGACGATCTCGGCGCCCCCGGACAGGCCGCCGGACGGCGGCTCGATCTGGGCGCTGGCGTTGGTCAGCCAGGTGCCAGTCCCCGTCGTCGACCAGGCGCTGCCCAGCAGCGCGCAGTTCGCAGGCACGCCCTGCGCGCTGTGCGCAGCGGCGTTGGCAAAGCTGCCGCCCGCAGTCAGCACGCCCATCTCGATGATTTCGAGGTGGCCTTCGCGCGTGCGGCTCAGCACCCACGGACCCGTTGCCTTCACGTCGCCAACGGCGTACTGGAAGTTCTTGAAGCTCACACCGGCGGCCGGGATGGCCGGCACCGTGCACGAGCTGTCGCTGGTGAAGAGGCGAGCAGCCGGGGCACTGGAGGGAGTGGCGCCTTCCGGGCCGTCAGAAACGATGGCGCCGGTCCACACGTCGAACGGCGACAGGTACAGGTTGAAGTCGAGGACGTCTTCCGAGTTCCGGCCTTCCAGGAAGCGGACTTTGACGGCCTTGGTCTGATCGGTGCTGTTCACTACCGACACCAGGGTGCTGTTGCCCTTGTTGACGGTGTAGTAGGGGTAGATCAGAACCTGGCCCAGACCGGCCGGATCGATGTGGACGGCATGGGACACGCCCACCTGAGCCGCAGCACCCACGATGCCCACGGCCACGGCCGTGGTCAGAGATCGCATATTCATCAAACAAACTCCAAAAGTTCAAAAAAGGAACATCAGTTCTCGATCGGCCTCGATGCCGGAGAGGCGTTCGAAGCGCGGGGCGACGCAGAAGGTCCAGCCAACCCTGGGCTGGCGGTGGATTGCACGGCTCAGGCGGGTGCCCGGAGGCGGCGCGAGGGTAAGCGCTTGCGACAGAAGTTGACAAGAGGCGCATTGTTTTCCCGGACAGGCGCGCAGCTCCGGTCGGGTGCTTGTCCACGCTTACGCCCGATCAGGAGCGAGCCCACCGCTGTGCCCCCGGGCGCAACGGTATCGACGGCACGCTGCGAGCCAGCGCGGCGGACATCAAGGCGGGTTGACCAGCAGCCGCATGCTCGCGATTCCGCGCAAGCCCGTTAGCGGAAGGTCGCCGCTTCGAAGCCATCGACGAGCAGGGCTGATTCATGCTCCAGCTGCTGCAGCCAGGCGAGACACAGACCGGCCACGAACTCGCTGTTGTTGTCCTGCAGGATCAGGTGCGTCTCGCCACCGGCGCACCGGTGGGCTCCACCCAGAGCAGACCGCGCGCCAGTCCCGGTCGGGCCTCAGTCGCGGCGAGCGCACTGGGCCAGCCATCGCTCAGAACGGCCACAGCGACCAGACCTGTCCCGCCACGCCCAGACTGATCACGGCCAAGGGAGCCAGCAGCAGGCCGATCCGGCTGGCCAGCCCGATATCGCGCCGCGATCGCCACACGCGGAACAGGGCCAGGACCGCGACCAGCACACTCAGCGGCCCCAGCCAGGCCACCCAGGCTGCCCAGGGAACCAATCCGAACAGCAGCATGGCCTCGGTCACTTCGCTGGTCTGCCAGGCGGCCAGGCCGAGGCCCGTCAGCCAGGCCGTGGCCAGCAGTGCAGCCAGGAACACCGTCAGCCGGCTGCCGCCGGAACCTTTGAGTGCATGGCCGTTGAGGCGCCGGCCAAGCCAAGCCAGGGGCAGGAACAGCGCGGCAATCAGGGTGATTCCGGCCGATACGCCCACCCATGCACCATGCGCCTTGAGCCGGGATTCGTCTTCGCCCCTGAGTGCCAGCGCGTCGATGACGACCGAGCTTCGGAAGTAGGGTGCGATGAACTCGGCGGCTTGCTCGCCATTGTCCACGCACTCACGCGTCACCGGCGCGCTCGGGTCGTCAAACCAGGTGTTGAGCCAGTCACCGCCGCACTCGATCGAGCGCGTCGGCCCGTGTCCGGCGTGCGGAAAGATCACCAGTTGCCCATTCTTGAAGCCGGGCATGATGTGCTCCGCCAGGGCCACCGGGGTAATCGGGTCCCAGCGACCGTTGGCCACGACCACCGGCAGATCGGTCTGAACCGGCGCGAATTGGGCCGGATCGCGGGGGGCCAGACCGATCGCACGGCAGCGCTCGGGCATCGACTGGATCACCGCCGGATGACCGAAGGCGTGGGCCAGCTCGGGAAACCGTCGGAAGTCTTCGGGCGAGACCCGGGCAAGGCCGTCGACATAGCCGTCCATGCAGCGCACAGCGGACGACATGCCCCTCGAGGCCTCGACTTCCGTTCCGGCATCTTCGCTGGTGACGACCGCCAGCGCGCGAAACAGGGTGTCGTCGCCGGACTCCACGGCCCGGGTCAGCCCGTCGATGATGGCCGGCAGGGCCGGATGGGTTTTCTGCTCGTACATCAGGCTGAAGGGCAGCCCGGCGATCACGTCGGCGAAGAAGTACGCCTTCCCTTGCGGGTACATCTCGCTGGGCTCGACCTCGACCGCAATCGGCGCGTCGTTCACGGCCTGGATGGCGGCCAGGTGGCGCTCGGCCAGGCCGGCATAGGCGCGGGCGCAGTCCGGTTGCGCCGCGCAGGCCTCGAACAGTCGGCTCAGGTTGGCGTCATGCCAGTAGGGCAGGCGCATCAGCTCGCCGATATCCAGCGGCACGATGGCGTCGATCACCGCCGCGCGAATCCCCTCCGGATCGACCTTCATGTAGGCCTGGCCGAGCACCGAACCGTAGGAGATTCCCCAGACGTTCCATTGGTCGAGACCGAGCGCCAGGCGCAGTGCCTTCACGTCGCGGGCGTTCTCGAAGGTGTTGTAGCCGGTCACATCCACGCCCTTCGAACGGGCGCCCTCGATGCAGACCGCGGCCTGCTCCAGGTTCGCGCGTTCGCTGGCCTCACGGTCGGCGTGAATCTGCTCGGCGCGGTTGCGACTGCTGAAGAACGGACAGAAATCGCCGGAACTGCCGATGCCGCGCTGCTCGAGGATGTAGAGGTCGCGCTGCGCAAGCAGACGGTGCTCCTTGAGTCGGTCGACATAGACCTCGACGGCCACGCCCGGGCCGCCGGTCAGGTAGATCACCGGGTCGGGCCGGGTCTCGACGGTGTTGTCTTCGTGGTCCTTGCCCGTGGCCTTGATCCGGACGTAGTGCAGCTCGATGGTCCGGCTGCCGGCCACCTCGCGGTTCTCGGGCACGCGGATCAGCCCGCATTCGATCTCGCCGTGTTCGTAGTCGATGCGGCCGCGAAACGGGCACAAGATCGTGTCGGGCTCTGCATGGCGCAGCCATTCCCAATCGTTGCCATGCGACCAGGGTTCAAGACCGGCTGGCGCAGGCTCCGTGGTGGCTTCATTCGCGGCAGGTGGCGCGAGATCGCTGGGCCCCTCCTGCGCATGCGCCGCGAACGCGGCCAGGGCGAGAAGCAACGCGGCGGCAGAGCGAAGCATGGCTGAGCTCACTGGAAGGAAGGGGATGCGGCGTACCGAGTCTGCGTGGCGCGCCTTGCGTTCGTCCAGCCGGACGGGTAGAACGGCCTGTCCGAAGGATGTGTGTCGCGATGGACGATGGGCGCGAGCATCACACGTGTATCGACACACAGGCTGCGCTGCGACTGCATGCAACGGCCTTGACCGCAACGTGGGCACCGGAGCGGCGGATACACGACGCGCCCTCACCTGCTCGCCGCCCGCTCACGATTCCGCGCAAGTCGGTTACCGCACAGGCGCCGCTTCGAAGCCATCGACGAACAGGGCCCCTTCCTGCTCCAGCTGCTGCAGCCAGGCAAGAAACAGGCCGGCCACGAACACGCTGTTGTTGTCCTGCATCATCAGGTGCGTGTTGCCGTCGATCGCGTAGTCGTCGGGCAGGGAATCCACTTGTGCCATGCCCCCGTTCTGGATGAACAGGGCTGCAGCTTCTTCCAGCGCGAGCTTGCGGGTGGTCTGGTTGCGCGAGTCGAGGTAATCCCCGTACACGCCGAACATCGACTGTCCCGCAAGCGCCGGAAAGTCGCTCGCAACCGGTGCGCCGGTGGGCTCCACCATAAGCAGCCCGCGCACCAGTCCCGGCCGGGCCTTGGCTGCGGCGAACGCGCTTGGCCCACCGGCCGAGTGCGCCATCAGGTACACCGGGCCGACCTGGTCGATCAAATCGATGACTGCCTCGGGAAAGCTGATGGGGGAGACCGCACTGTCCACATAGGGATAGTTGGCCGCAAACGCACTGAATGACGCGGTCGGAAAGCGCGTATCCGGGTAAGGATTTCCCTGGGATGAGCCGAAGCCCCAGCGCCGCCAGATGTCCTGGCTCCAGGCAGGTGTCGAGCTGCCCACGGCGGCGGGCCCGCCCGCGGGAACGGTGAAGGGAGCAACGCTGAATCCGCCGCGGGCGAAGTCGTAGTCCGGGCTGTTGATGGCGTACACGTCATGACCGGCGGCAGCAAAGAACTGCGCCCAGCCCTCACGTCCGTCCGGGGTTGTCAGATAGATGTAGGAGGACAGGTTCAGCCCCGGAATCATGATGATGGGCGTGCGCGACAGCGCCGTATCGGGCTTGATGTAGTGCACCAGCGCGTCGGACAGATAGAAGCTGCCGCGCTCGTCCTGTGCCGAGGCAAGTGCTGGGATCGCCGCGAGTTGCAAAGCCAGCAACAACCGCGCCCAAGCCGACGTGTGCTTTTCTTCCGTTCTTCTGTTGTTGCTCATTTGCCATGTTTCCGACGGGTTGATCCGCGCAGCTGCAGCGAGATTGGATTGGAAAGAGGCACTGGGCGCAAGGCTTGAATCGTTTCGGTTTCGTGACTATCGCGGTCTCCCGGCGGCGCTGGCGGCGCGAGGACCAGACGGGTCGCACGCCGGTGTATCGGGACATAGGGTGGGCCTTGGCCCACCAAGGCGTCGGGTCGCGCGCCGGTGCATCGCGCGTGGAGATCTGTACAGGTGCGCGCAGAACGTCGCCAGCGATGACCGGGGCCGGGGTAGCGATGGCTGAGGCGGGGTTCAGCTCATGGTGGGCCGGGGCCCACCCTATGGTGCCTGCTTTCCGCTTCGGCTGGGGACACAGCACACCTGCAGGATTACTGGGGCTCTCGTGCGCGGCCTTCGTTCGGGCGCGCCTTCGCTGACTCAAGCGATGCCAGCCCTTCTTCGGCGATCGCGCGGCGCGGGCCCTCTGCGTCTTTCAGGATCGTCTCCAGCGCCAGCCGGTGCGCATGTGCCAGTGCATCGGCGGCGGGCACCCTGACGTCCGGGATCACGCCGACGCCTTCCCAGTTCGTGCCGGTGATCGTGTTGGCGACGATCTGCATGGGGATGAAAGCGACGAAGCCATGCGCCAGCGGGCGGTAGCCACCGGGGGTGGCCGCGCCCGCAGTGGTCTCACCGACCAGGGTCGCGCGCTGCAACGCCTGCAGGTCGTAGGCGAACTCTTCGGCGCCGGAACCGGTGTCTCCATCGACGAGCACGTACACGGGCTTGTCGGTGTAGGCAGGCGTTCGCGGCTCCGCGTGGAAGGTGCGGTCGGGCGCGGCCTCGTCACTGCTCTGCACGCGCACGGTCGGCGTGCGGACGCTGACGAAATGGCCGATCACGTTGGCCACGCCGGCGGGCTCGCCGCCCGGTGAGCCGCGCACGTCGACGATGAGGGCGCCGGTATGCGCGAGCATGCCCATCGCCAGGGCCAGCTGCTCGGCGCTGGGGGCCGCATCGAGAAACATGTGGATGCGCAGGTAGCCGACGTTGCCCGGCAGCCAGCGCACTTCGGGCACTTCGCCGCCGCGCAGGCGCACCTCCTCATGGAAGGCCGCGACTTCTTCCGCCGACGGCGGCGCCTCGCTGAAGCCAGCGACCGCCTCGGGCCCGAAGTAGCGGGCGCGGAAATGGCCGTCAGCCACGATGGGCGTGATCTGCTGCTCGATCAGCGCCAGCAGCTCGGCCGCGGTGCGGGCCTCGCGAAACGCACCCTGCTGTTCGAGCGCCTCGATCTTGCCTGCGGCTTCGCTGGCGCGCTCGCGAAAAGCGAAGCGCTCGCGCAGCACCTCTGCCAATGCGAGCACCACCTCGCGGCTCTCGTTGGCGCTCAGGGCGACTGCCGCCGGATCCGGCGGCGGCCCGGGCTGGGCAACAGCCATGCTGGCCTGCAGGCCGAGCGCTATCACCGCGGCGCAGAGGCGCGCGGATATTCGGCAAACCCGCCGAATGGGCGAAGCATTCCGGGCGATGCACTCCGTAGCAAGGTTCAGCTGGCTTCGTCCTGGGTTCTTCCGTGCGTTCACTGGTCGCTCCTCCGTGCGCCGCGTGCGTGCCGCGCTTCGGATGCGTTGGAGACGCGCACCCGGCATCCGGTTGCAGACGGGGCGGTCGATGATCGAGGCCTGCGTGCCGCTGACAGCGACCGCCGCTTTTCCTCGGGCGGCGACCGAGAGCAGGGCTCTCGAAGAGGCGTGCGAGGCTGTCTGTCCCACCGACAGAACTCGCGCCCGACGCTGGAGGTCAGCGCCGCTCATGCCAGTGCAGGCGCTGCGCCCGGCGAGCAGGGGCGAAGTCGCACACCTCGCCGGACGACAACCCGACGAAGACGAACCCCGGGGCAGAGGCGACGGGGCCAAGCGCAGCGCGTCGACAGACCGTGGCAAGCCGGCTATACGTCGAGGCTTCGCTCCGCACAGAGATTCTTGAGCATGCTCAGCCGACCCCAAGATAGCGGCCAGATGTCCGACGCGATGCAGTGGACCACGCGGAGCAACTGGGGGGCGCTGGTGTTCACCCCGCTCTGGCTGCTGCGCAATGGTTTTCTGCTCAGCTTGCTCGTGTTCTGTCTGCTCGGCTGGTGGCATCCATGGGCTACGGTGCCGGTGTCGCTGGTGTTCATGCACGCGGGCAACCGCTGGTCCTGGGGCGATGGCTCGCGTTGGAGCGACCTTGAGCGCTTCGCCGATTCCCAGCACCTCTGGGATTTCCTCGGGCGCTGTTTTGCGGTGTTCTGGCTGCTTGGCCTGCTGCTGAGTTATCCGCCCGTGTTCGAACGGGTCCGCGCTTGGCTGAGCTGACGGGCTGCACCGACGCTGGCAGTGCAGCGGCCACGCCGCCGTCGAGGAACACAAGGACATGGCGAGACCGCGGCGATCGCGGCGCTTGCGCCTCCATGCGAAGCCGCGCGAGCGGTGGGCTCGGAGACGCCCTCAATCACCGCCACCGCAGCCCCCGCAACCCCCGCCGCTGTCGGAACTGCCGTCGGAACTGCTGGAGCCTCCGCTGTCACCGCCGGAGGGCGGATAGCGCAAGGCGTGGTAGCCAGCCAGTTCGGTGCCAGCCAACACGCCCGTGCCCGCCAGCGCAACGGCCAGCGCCAGCTGGCCGCGGCGCGGTGCACGCAAGGCAAGCGCATGGCGCGCCTTCTGCGCCTTGAGCAGCTGGCGTCCGGCGCGGGTGACGCCCGGCCGCCTGAACTGGAACAGCAGCGCAGCGACCACGGTGGCGACCACGAAGAACACCAGCAAGGCGACCGGCCGATCGCGCAGCACACCGATCGCAGTCTTGGCCACTCCCAAGCCCGCGAGCAGCCAGAGGGGCAGCGCACTCTGCGCGGCGATCCGCTGTGCGTCCTGCAGCGCATGCCAGCCGCCTTGCCGAACCAGCGCGTCATGAAGCTGCTGCACTGCGCCCGCCTGTTCTGCGCGACCCCAGCGTGAGGATCTGCCGCACAGCGTCGGCAGCACGCCGCGCAGCAGCGGGTCCTCGGGATCCTCACGGCGCAGCAGAAGAAATCGTCTGCCGGCGTCATCCCAGCCGAGAAAGCCCTCTTCGTGCAGCTGCGCCGCGGCCGCATCGACCACCGCTTTCGGACCGCCGCGCAGGTAGGCGAGCTGCCACGGCGAGGGTTCGCCCGGCGCGAAGCTGCGCGTGGCATCGCGCTGCCTGCGATGCCACAGACGCAGGCCAGTGCTCAGCAGCAGGCAGGCCGCGAGCAGGAGCAGATACAGCCAGAGAAAGTCAGGCCCCCGCCAGTCCAGCGGCCCGGGGTAGGCGATCGCCGCTGCCGGCAGCAGGCCGAGCGCTGCGGCCAACCGTGCCCAGCGACGGCGGTGGCTTGGGCGGCGCAGCGTCGACCACGCCGGCCACCACTCGAGCGCGGGCGTTCCGAATTCGGCGGCATAGGCGTGCAGGGTCTCTGCATAGGCCTCGCGCAGGCAGGCGCGCTCACCGGGGATTCCGCGCGCCGGCTGATGATGCAGGGCAAAACCCAGACGGCGGGGGCAGAAGTCATCCCAGTAGTCGCGCGTCCAGGTGAGGTGCAGATGCCAGACCTCATCCACCGCCGCACTGGGGACGGCGCGTCCGCCAAGCCGGGCGGCCACCGCGCAGAAGCGCAGGTACTCGTCGATCGCACGCGCGCAGCGCGCGGCATTCCAGCCGGTACGTCCGGCGAGCTGGGCCCGGAAGCGCGGCTGCAGCGCGGGGTCGTCCCCGGCCCAGGCAAGAATGCGCGCGCTGCGCGCGGAGTCGAGAGGCGGAAGCTCGGACATGCCGGTGCGCTCGTGGACGACGACGCCGAAAGCCTGCGTGTTTTGCCGGCGCGCCGCCACCGCGCGCAGATGACTCGTTCGACGATTCGCCCGCGCGCCGCGTCGAACGCGCCGCCCGCCGCAGGGCAAGCGCCCTGAGCGGCTCTGCCGGCTTACGACGATGGCCCCGGCTTGAGCGGAGCTGCTCGGTGTTGCTTCGGGCGTCCGCGTTCGGATGGACACGCAAGTGGGATCGCCATCGTCCGGCCTCGTGACGCGGTTGCGAATCACTCGCATTCCGCTTAGTGTTTGCGGGCTGTGCCTTCGCAAAGCGTTGAACCATGCCCCGCCCTCGCCTGCTCGCCCTGCTGATCCTGACCTCCCTCGCTCACTCCGCGGCCGCGCAGCCGGCGGCCGGCGATGCCGCCGAGGCCGAAAAGAAGACCCTGGACGCCGTCGTCGTCACCGCCACCCGCACGCCGACGCCGGTGAGCGCGATGCCGGGCACCGTGACCGTGCTCGACCGCACGCAGATCGAGACCCAGGCCACCCTGCGCGACGAGCTGTCCAGCGTGCTGGAGTACACGGTGCCCGGCTTTGCGCCCGGCACGCGCAAGCTGGCCGGGCGCGGGGAAAGCCTGCGCGGGCGCAATCCGCTGTTCCTGATCGACGGCGTGCCGCAGCACAACGCGCTGCGCGACGGCCAGCGCGACGGTTACACCATCGACCTCGACTTCATCGAGCGCATCGAAGTGATCAACGGCTCCAACGCGATCCAGGGCGTGGGCGCCACCGGCGGCGTGGTGCAGATGGTGACCCGCCAGCCGGGCACCACGGACGCCTGGGAAACCACGCTGAACACGCGCCTCAACAGCGACGACGGCTTCGACGGCGATGCGCTGTCGTACAAGGCGTCGGCGCTCACCGGTCGACGCTTCAACGCGGTCGATATCGCCTTCGGCGTGGCGCTGCAGGAGCGCGGCTTGTTCATCGATGCCGAGGGCGATCCCGTGGGCCTGTACCCGACCCAGGGCGACATCATGGACTCCAGCTCGCGCGGGCTGTTCTTCAAGTCGCTGTGGCGGCTGGGCGATAGGCGCAGCCTGGAGCTGATGCTGAGCGACTACCTGCTGGAGCGGAACGGCGACTTCCGCAGCGTCGACGGCAACCGCGCGCAGGGCGTGCTGACCGGCACCCGGCGCGGCGACCCGTCGGCCGAGGTCGGCGATCCGGCGCGCAACGATGTCACCACCGCCTCGCTGACATACAGAGAGGATTCGCTGCTCGGCGGCGCGCTCACCGCGCAGCTGTTCGACCAGTCCTACGAGGCGCTGTTCGAGGGCGGCACCTTTGCCGGCTTCTTCCGGCTGACGCCGAACGGCCCGGCCTTCCTGGATCAATCCGCCGAGCTCTCCGACAAGCGCGGGCTGAAGCTCACCTGGAACCGCGCCATCGAGGCGCACCTGCTCACCCTCGGCATGGACTGGTTCCAGGACGACTCGTCGCAGGTGCTGGCACGGAGCGGCCGGGCCTGGGTGCCGGACACGCGCTTCGAAAGCCTCGCGCCCTTCGTGCAGGGCAACCTCGCGCTGGGCGACACGCTGAACCTTTCCGGCGGCCTGCGCTACGAGGACGCCGAAGTGCGCGTCGACGACTACACGACCATCGCCTCGTCCAACGCGGTCGCCGTGCGCGGCGGCTCGCCCGACTTCGCCGAAACCCTCGGCAACCTAGGTGCGGTCTGGCGTTTCGCGCCGGACTGGGCGCTCTACGCCGGCTACGCCGAGGGCTTCACCATGCCGGACGTGGGCCGCGTGCTGCGCGCCGTCAGCACGCCCGGCGTGGACGTCGACAGCCTGCTGTCCGTCGAGCCCATCGTCAGCGACAACCGCGAGATCGGCATCGAGTGGGACAGCGGCAGCCTGCGCGCGCGCCTCACCGCCTTCGACTCGCGCTCGGACAACGGCGCCCTTCTTCGCTTGAACAGCGCCGGCATCTTCGAGGTCGAACGCCAGCGCACCGAGATCGAAGGCATCGAGCTGTCGCTCGACTACCTCACCGACTTGGGCTGGCTGTTCGGCGGCAACTACGCGCGCACCGAAGGGCGCTACGACTCGAATCGCGACGGCGCGATCGACAGCGACCTCGATGGGCTGAACCTCGGCCCGGATCGCCTGAACCTCTACGTGCAGGGCGAGTTCGCCGAGCGCTTCAGCGCACGCCTGCAGGGCTCGCTGCTGGAGAGTCGCCGCTTCGAAGGCCCCGCCAATCGCGGCAACGCCAACTTCAGCGGCTACGCCATCGCCGACCTCATGTTCGGCTACGACAGCGAGGTCGGCCGCTTCCAGTTCGGCATCGAGAATCTGTTCAACCGCAGCTACATCACCTACTTCTCGCAGGCGGAAACCAGCCAGGCCAACAACACCTTCTTCGCTGGCGCCGGTCGCAGCCTGGCGCTGTCCTGGCAGCGGACGTTCTGAATCCGATGCGTGCGCTGGTGCTGCTGCACCGCTGGATCGGCGCCCTGCTCGCGCTGGCCCTGCTGGCGATCGCGGGAAGCGGCGCCCTGCTTCTGTTCGCCGATGACTACCTGCGCTGGCGTCTGCCGGTGCTGGCGGAGTTGTCTGCCGCGCCCGCGCCCACGCCGCAGGCGCTGGCGAACGTCATCGCCCAGGCGCAGGCCATCGGCGGCACCGTGGCCTTCCCGAAGAACGCGCTGCCGGCCTACGTCCACTACCTGCCCGGCGGCGGCCAGCGTCTGCACCATCCACTCGATGGCCGCCTGATCGCCGAGTGGGGGCCCCTGGAGACCGTGCCCGGCGCGCTGTTCGAGCTGCACGCGCATCTGCTCGCCGGCGAAACCGGTCACCTCATGGTCGGCGCGATCGCCCTGCTGCTGATGGCGATGCTGCTGAGCGGCCTGCTGCTGTGGTGGCGCCTGCGCCGCGGCCTGCCGCTGCGCCACTGGCGGCCGCGCAGCGCGCACAGCCGCGAGCTGCTGCGCTCGCACAGCGCACAGGGCGTGTGGCTCAGTCTGGGCTTGGGCTTCATGGCCGTCTCAGGCGCCTCGCTGGTCTTCCATACCCAGGCCGCAGCGCTCTTCAACGGTCTGTTGGGCGCGCACGGACCGCTCAGCCCGACGCCGCAGACCGTGCCTGCGGCGATTCCGCTCGCCAAAGCCGACTGGCAGCGCGTGCTCGCTCGCGCCGGCGAACACTTCCCCGATGCGCAGCTGCGCATGCTCACCCTGCCGCGCAGCGTGGACGCACCGCTGGTGCTGCGGCTCAAGCGCGCCGCCGAGCTGCATCCCAACGGTCGTTCCTACCTCGCGATCGATCCCGCCACGGGCAGCGTGCTGCAGGCGATCGACGCCACCCGCACCGGCCTGGGGCCGAGCGTGCTCAACAGCCTGTATCCCCTGCACGCGGGTAAGACCGGCTGGACGGGCCATCGCGCAGTCCTGCTGCTGATTGCCATGGCGCTGTGCTGGATCAGCGCGAGCGGGCTGTGGCTGTTCCTGCGGCGCCAGCAGCGCTGAACAGGCGCCTGCGGCGGCAAGACCCGCCGGCGGCGGGAAGTCGCCCGCTCCGTCAGCTGCGATGCAGCGCATCCGCACACGCAAGGCATGGCCGGCGATGCGCCGGACGACGCGGCCCACCCTGTCAGAACTGGCAGGGTGGCGAGCCCGCCCAGGGCAACGCGAGAAACACGCCGCACGCCGCGCGCAGCAAGGGCTGCGCCCTGTATCGCGGATGCCGCCGCGGGCTTGCCCGCTGGGCTGCGCGCCGGGCACGGCCCCTGCAGTCCGTTGAACCGGCCGACTGTTCACTCCTAGCATCGCCGCGCGGTTGACGCACGCAAGGGCGCCAGCCGCTCCTTCACTTCCATCAGGAGCATCCCATGACTCTGAAGCCCTCACTGCTGGCCGTTCTTCTGGCGAGCGCAGCCGCCGCGTGTCTGATGCCTGCGCCCGCCAAGGCGGGCAGTCTCGACCAGGCCCAGCTCGCCTGCTATGTCGACACCTACGCCTTCGACCAGCTGGCCACCGACTTCTGCGTCTCGGTGTGGACCCCCGGCGGCGCGGACCTGGAATCGGTTGCCGTGTTCGAAGTGGTCGGGCTGCCCCCGGGCAACTACACCTACAGCTGGAACTTCGCTTGCGACAGCTCGCTCAGCTGCTTCACCAGCATCAATGCGCGCTGGGACCACGTCAAAACCGCGCAGGTGACTGTCCGCAACGTCGCCACGGGCGAGCAGCGCACCTTGAGCGCGACGGCCGAATACATCAACGGCTGGGACTGAGCGCAGCCAAGGCAACGCTGAAGAATTCAGCGTTGCCGCGCGCCATGGAGGGCGCGTCTTCGGCACACGCGGCGCACGGTCTCACCGCCAACGTCCGCTGGCACCATCGCGCGCGCGGGCGCGACGGTCCTCCGCGGAGCTGTCAGGCCCCGGTTCTGCCAAACGCAGCGCGGGGCCGATCTGGGATCACACCCGCGGTCGGCCCGACAGCCCGACTGTCGGTGCAGGGGCTCTCGATTGTCGCCTGATGCGTAGGCTCGCAGCACTCACTCGCCCGAGGCCCGCACATGTCCACCCCGTGTAATCCCGTCCGCCGTCGCATGCTGGGCGCAGCGATCGGCGGGAGTGCTCTGGCCGGCGCTTCCTCGCTGTGGAGTGCGTCCGCGACGGCGTCGCTGCTGGGTGCGGCACCGGCCTGGCGCCTGCAGCGGCCGCTGCTGCAGTGGTTCCCCATTGCCGGCACCGCGGGCGCCGGCGGCTCCGCCATCGATGCCTACTGCGGCATGGCGCTCAAGCCTTCGACCGGCGAGCTGATCATCGCGGCGGCGGGCGGCCATAGCGACAGCGCCGACAACGGCGTCTACAGCTTGAGCCTGTTCGACGATGCACCGCGCTGGCGCACGCGCCGCGCCGGCAGCACGCAGGTCCAGCCCAATGTTCTGTACTACGCCGACGGCCTGCCCACGTCGCGGCACACCTATTCGCACATCCACTACGTGCAGAGCCGGGATGCCGTGCTGCTGTCCGGCTGCCGCTTCGGCTATGGCGGCGGCACGCCCAGCGGCCCGGGCATGGATCTGTTTCACCTGGGAAGCGACAGCTGGCTGCCGCGCTTCACCTTCGCAGACATCTCGCCCTTCGACGGTTTTGGTGTGGTGCTGGATGCCGCCGGCAACGTCTGGACCACCAGCGGTCGACGCTTCGACGTCCTTGCGAACACCTGGTCTCGACCGGGCAACGGCACGCTGGGGCGCTTCCCCGCGGCGCTCGACCCGCGCCGCAATCAGCTGTTCTCCCTGCAGTTCGGCGATGGTCAGGGCTACGACCCGCAGCTCGGCGTGGTCGCGCGCGTCATTGATGCCGGCACCGGCAACGGCGGTGCCGTCAGCTTCGAGAACAACGCCGCGCTCGCCGCGTTCATCGCGGCCGCGCCGACCTATGCGGGCATGGATTTCGATCCGACGCTGGACCGCTTCTGCTTCTACCACCACGGCGAGGCCGGTCGGGTGTACACGGCAGCCCCAGGCACGGGCGCCGCCTGGCGGATGGATCTGCTGCCCACCTCGGGCACGCCTGCGGCGGGCCCACCCAGCGGTTCGGGCATCCAGCGCAGGTTCCTGTACGTGCCCGCACTTCGCGGCTTCGTGCTGCTGGCGCGTGCGGCGGCCGAGCTGTGGTTTCTGCCCACGGCCGATCTCGATCACGTGTTCGCCAACAGCTTCGAGTAAGCCCGCCGGCAACAGGCTGCGCACCTGTCTGCACGCGCGCCGCGCAATGGACTGATCTGCGGCTTCGCTCGGCCGGGTGGCGACGCGCATCCGCGGCCCGCCGAAGTGAGTCGGGTTCACCCACGACAACGCGGATCAAGCACGTGGATGTTCTATCCGCGAGCGCGCCGTCCTTGGCGCGCAGCAGACGGCAGTCCGGTGCGCTCTGTTCGGCCATCGCTCCAGCAATCGCCGCAACGCTTGCCGCTGTCAGAGCGTTCTGACGAAGTACAGGCCGCTCGCTTCGGTGGGCATCAGCACGAGCCCGCCCAGCGATGCCACATAGCGCAGGCGACCGTTGATGCCCGAGCCCGAGCCCGGGGTGCCCGGCAGGACGCCCGTGGTTGTCACACGCTGCATGGCCCAGCCGGTCGCGCCCGTCCGTGGGGTGATCCGGTAGAAGCGCCGGGTCAGCGCAGAGCCGCTGCTGGTGTGGCCGAAGTACAGCCAGAAGCAGTCGTTTCCGGAGTCGTAGCAGCTGCAGCAGTAGTTGGAGATCGCCGCGGGGTTTCCCACGCCTGGGTTGGCGGCGTTGATCTCGGCGATCGCAGCCGTGGTCTCGCTGTCTGTCGCCCACGTGATGGGGGTGGCGACGCCGGTGCTGCGATCCATGATCTGGCCACGGAAAGGATCGCTGCCGAAGCCCTGCCCGTCGTTGACCTGGAAGCCGGCGAAGCGCCCGCGGAGACTGTCGAACTGCCAACCCCAACGCAGCGTGCCGCTGTAGCCGGGCGGGTCGATGAAGGTGTTGGTCGCCTGCACCCAGAGGTCGCCACCGGCAGTCCACACGTTGCCGGTCAGCGGGTCGTGGGCGATGCCGAAGAAGCCCGGGCGCACGTCGGGATAGCCGCTGCCGCTGGCGCCGGGTGCGCCGGGCACTACGCCATCCCACGCGTGCGCGGGCCCGGTGCTGTGGCCATCGACGGCATAGCGGTCGTTGCCGTCCGACCAGCGCCCGCGCGCGCCGAACAGCATCACGCGCTGGCGCTGAGCGATGTAGAAACCATGCTGGTAACCGTGTCGGCTCACCGGCTTGCCGTCGGCCATGTAGGCGGCGTTGGCGATGAGACTTCCGGGCGGCGTGGCGGCGATGCGCTGGCTCCAGGCGGGCGCGTGGTCTTCCACATCGACGCTGTAGACGCCGTTGTCGGCCGAGTCGCTGTGCCCGCCGTTCGCCGACGAGTACAGCAGCCCCGTGCCATCGACCTGCACGAGCAGACCCCACGCGTCGATGATGCCCGCACCAAAGCGCCACACCGTGCCAGGCACCGGCACGGCCTCTAGCACGGCAGGCGCGGCGGCGGCCAGCCAGGCGGGCTCGGTGCCGCTGGCCGGCGCCACGCTCATCACCGGCGTCGCTGCGCTCCATTGGGTGACCAGCATGCTGTTCCAGTTGCTGGCGCGCAGCATGCGCTTGTAGCCCTCGAGCGCGCCCGGCACCGCGTGCCGCACGGCGTAGGCGATCGCCATCTGCAGCGTGCCCCAGTTGCCGCGTGCGGTGGACGCCGCGGTGGCGTACTCGATCGCCAGCACGCCTTCGGTGGTGCTGGGCTCGTTGCCCCCATCCACTGCAGCCAGGGTGTTGGCATAGAGGGCGGCCGCACTCGCAGGCCACGGGCCTGTTCCGCTGAGGAAGGCGCTGGCGCTGTAGGGCGCACCGCCAAGTTTCACCGAGTAGCGGTTGGCGTTGACGTACCAGAACTGCGCTGCGGTGCCGAACCGGAACACGATGCTCCGCGCCTTCCACTCGAAGAACTCCGTCAGCCGGGTGCGGACTGCAGCGGAGAGCGGCAGGCCCAGCGTCATTGAGTAGCCGAACGCGGCGGTGACGAAGTCCTGCTGCCAGACCTTGATGTCGTTGAGCGTGCCGTTGTCCCCGGTCTCGCCCGGCAGGATGAAGCCATAGGGGTTGTTGGCTTGCGCCACATAGGTGGCGTGTAGCGCATTGATGCTGTTCTCGACGCTCGCGAGAAACTCGCTGCGCTGGGTCGCGTCGTCGTCGGGCGTGACCGCCAGGGCCTGGGCCAGGGTGCGCCACTGCCACGCCATCGCACGGGTCTGCCAGGCGCCAACGGCGGTCTGCACCAGGCCCTGCGTGCCGTTGCGTCCCCAGCTGTCGCTGGAGTGCCCCAGGAAGTTGGTGCAGGCCGCGAACTGGGCCTCTTCCATGAAGTAGAAACGGCCCGTCAGCAGATAGGCCAGGTAGCCCACCGAAGGGCTGTGGGCGGTGTCCCAGATCGGCGGGTTGCCGCCGGTGGCCAGCGGGATGCCGCCGCCACTGCCGTTGTCCCTGAAGCCCTGGCTGTCGCCGATGTTGCGGCGGGCCTGCTGGCTGAAGCGCAGCATCCGGTGGGTGGCCTCGTCGCGGTAGTGAATGCCGTAGCGGCCCGCGCTGTAGCCGTTGCGCACCACGCTGCCGTAGGCCCGCGGGCGTGCCGCCGACTCGGCGGTGAGATAGAGCACGTCATGCTCGGGCAGCAGGCCGATGGGCTCCTGATAGCCGCCGCTTTGCATGTCGTCGTTGCCATAGACGAAGCGGCCCTGCTGCAGGGGCGCGAAGCTGGCGGTCTGCGCCTGCATCACGGCCGCCGTTTCCGCCACGCGGGCGCGATAGGTCGGCACCAGCTCCGTGCGCTGCAGGTAGGTCGGGTCCGCCAGCGGAATCACGCCCGGATCCGCGCCCAGCCAATACGAAAGCGCCGTGCCGTTGATCAGCGGCGTGCGCTGGTGGTGCTTCAGATCGATCGCGCCGCTGAAGCGCTGGGTGCCGCCCATCGTGAAGGTGTAGACCGCGTTCTTGTTGGTCGGCCCGGGCACCAGCAGGTAGCCGTTCTCGATCCACGGCAGCACCTCGACCGCACCGTCCGCATACAGCCGCACCTCCAGCCACGCAACCAGATGCGCGTCGGCGCCGATCGGCTTGCGGTAGATCCAGCTCGACATCCGCGGCCCGCTGACCCAGGTCTGGAACGGCGCCGACCAGTCCGCGCCGCTGAAGCTGGCCGTGCCGAAGGCGCCTGCGCTGAACACCACGGGCTGCGTCATCACGGCCATCAGTGCGGCGGTACTGAGCAGCGGGCCCGTGGCCGCTGCGCCGGCCGCCAGCGTGAGCACCGTTTCGCCGACACCCAGGACCGCCGTGCCCGCCAGAATCACCAGCCTGGCGCTGCCGTCAGGCCAGCTGTTCTTGATCGTCGCCTGCGCCTGCGCACCCGAGACGATGACGCTGAAGCCCGCCGGCACATCGCCCTTGCGGAACGCCTGCATGGCTGTCCACGGCGCGGTCTGCGCGCTCGCGCTGAGCAGACGCAGGGTCGTCAGCGGCGTGCCGGGCGCCGGACCGCGCAGTTCAAAGCCATCGGCGAACACGGTGTCGCCACCTGTGGCCGCGGGCGGAAACTGCGCCTGGCCCACGCCCGCCTGCAGGCCGAGCCCGCCCACCACCGAGCCCGCGATCGCCATTCGCAACAGTTCACGCCGCTGCGCATCTACGCCGGCCGTATCGCCCTGGGAGCCCTGACCTCGCCTGCCCTTCTTCATGTGCGCACCGCAGTCGAAAGAACGAGCCGCGAGACTGCCATGCGTGCCCGCGCCTTACGCCCGCGGACCTGATCAACGCGACGGGCGAGCCAAGCCGCTTGACTATCGGTGCCTGCGGCTCGCTGTGGACGCTGGCTGCGGCGGCTCCCGTTCGCAGTGCACTGTCGGCGAGCGCAGCGCTGCCCGTGGGCGCCACCGCTCAGCGCGGACGCAGGTCCAGAAAGATTGAAAAGCGCATGCGCGAGCCCTCGACCGAGATCGAGACCAGTTCGGCGCGGGCCACCTCGGTGTCGGCTTCGAGCAAGCGCAGGAAGCTGTGCGTTGCCGCCGAGTTGCGGGTGGTGCCGGTGACCAGCACACGCTTGCCTTCCGGACGCCAGATGTCGATGCGCTGATCGTCGAGCTGGGCGCGAATCCGGTCTTCGAGTTCGAATACGCGCAGGAATGACGCGAGCGGCTCGACCGAATCGGGCGGCGGCAGAACGCCCACCGGCTCGATGACCGCCAGCTGCAGCGCGGGCTGCGACGACGCGGCCATCGCAGGGTCGGTTGCCCGCACCAGCGGCGGCAGGCGCTGCGGGTCCAGCGACCACATCGGCGGTCGCTCGCCCGGCGCCAGCCTGGCCCAGCGCGCTTCGGTCTCCAGCGCGTAGGGAATGCCCTTGCAGCCATCCCCGCACCAGACCGTGATCTCGCTGCGCGAAAGCTCGACGGTCTGACGAGCGATCAGTCCGCCCACCTCGTCGCGGGCGATCTCCACGACCTGCGGGTAGCCGTCGCGAAAGCCGCTCTCCAGCTCCAGCCAGCCGTCTTCGCAGTCGTGGTGGCTGAGCGCACCGCCGCGATCCTGCACCGGCCCATGCTGGGCGAGGCGCTGTTCGTAGGCGTGCAGGTTGAGGTGCAGCGCGCCCTGCAGGGAAACGCCTTCGCGCGCCACCCGCCACCAGCGCGCGTAGGCCTCCGGATCGCTTTGGCGCAGGGCATCCGCATCACGGTCGACGTCCGCGCTCGCGCGCCGCAGTCGAAACTGCAGCCCGCAGATCGTGGTGGATTCACCCGGCTGAAGGTGGCCGGAATCGAAACGGCAGCCCATCGGCCCACGCTCGATCAGCAGTGCGGCACCCGTGCGGTCGCCAGGCACGCCGGCGAAGTGCGCGGCCGGATCGAATTCGCTGTCGGGGTCTGGCGTGAGGGTGTAGCTGCCTTCCAGATTCGGGCATTCGGGAAACTGGGGATCGCGGAACCCGGGATCGGCACGCGCGAAGCTGGAGGGCGGTGGCTCATTGCCGCCGCGAATGCAGCCGACCAGCAGGGACGCCAGCGCAAACAGCGCCAGCACGCGCCGCAGGTGCGCCGGTCTCCATTTTCGAATCATCAGCGTCCCCACCCGGATGGCTCGCCAAGGAAGACGGCCGGCGCACAGTGTGACTGCGGTGAGTGCAGACGGCGAGGCTGAGCAGGCGAGCGCCACGGGTCTCTCCGCGGTCGCCTGCGCCGGGCCGCCGGGCGTAGACGCCGAGTCAGCGTCCACACCGTTCACGCACTGCGCCACCACCAAGGGCCTTCAGAGGCGGCGGCAGAGGGCGAAGGGTTCCCGCAGCTCTCATTCGGCGGTCAACGCCCCCGCATAGCCCAGTGCGAAATGCGGCTGCAGGCGACGCCAGAAGTCGGCATTGATGCCGTTTCCCGCGTGCATCGCAGTGGCTGCATCGAGCTCGGCCAGGGCGGCGTCGAAGGCGCTGCGGTCGCCGTCGAGGAAGGCGATGTAAGCGCGCACGTGTGCGTTCCAGCGGAACGGCGCATCCGCCGCTTCATCGTTACGCAGACTGGCCTGCGCGGCGACGCGGGCCGCCTCGATCTGACCGGCCTCGCCGCGCAGCTGGGCGACATGCCAGCGCGGACTGCTGCGGGTGTCGCCGGTGTGGGCGATCCAGACCTCGATCAGATCGGCCGCCTGACGCGGGCAGCGTGCCTCTGCGAGCACGCGAAACCCCTGGCCCGGGGTCTGATCGAACTGCGGGTAGTCGAGCGTGAGCGCCTTCGGCAGCTGCGACGCGTACAGGGTGTCGCAGTCCATCGCGTTCGCCGCTCCCGGCATCGCGGCGAAGGCGAGTGCGATGGCGGTGGCCGACCACATCGCCCAGCAGGTGGAGCGCGCGGACATCAATGCAGGGAGAGAGTTCTGTTGGGTCACGGTGAGCGCTCCAGGACCAAGGCGATCGCCTGACTGCAGTCCGTGGCCAGGGTTCCCCGCGGGCGGATCGCGCTGGCAGGGCAGAACGGGGGAACCGGAGCGGCCCTCGCGTCCAATCGGATGGCGGCGAGTCTGGCTGGCGCTGGCGTACCGCTGACCCTGCGGCAACTGGGCTTCGACCCGGCCCGGGCCAGCAGCATCTTCCCATCCACGGTGGCAGATCTGCTGGGGTTTCTGGCCTTCCTGGAGCTGGGCAGCTTGCTGCCATTGCGTGTGGCCGCCCGCAATTCGGGCTCAGGCAAGCCAGCCGCGATAGCGCACCAAGCGCCCGATGCCGAGTGGCGCATCGAGCGCAACGTCGAAGTGGAAGCGGCCTGCTTCGACGTACTCGCGCGCCTCGCTTCGCGGTAGCAGCCCACTCGGCAGCGGCAGACCGAGCAGCCAGCCGCGACGCACCGGGAAGTGCAGCGCCTCGCCGGACAGGTTCAGGCCCAACTCGAACTCGAACGGGCCGAAGCGCTCGCGCAGGCAGCCCTCCACTACGCGCAGGCGCGAGTGAAAGCAGCGCGTGCCGAAACGGCGCTGCCAGCGCTCGCCCTCGTCTTCGCGGGTCTTGCTGACCTCGACCTCGATGTCATCGGTGGCCGCAGGAAAACCGAACACGGCGCACAGCAGGCGCGCGAGCCGGCCATCGCCACGCTCGACCCGCGCCCTGCCCTGCAGCACGCGGGTGTGGAACACCGTGTGGCTGGCGCGGATCGGCGCGGGCAGGCTCGACAGGTCCAGTCCGCGCACGCTGGCGAACAGCGCGCGCAGCGTGCTGCTGTGGCGTTCGAAGCGGATGCTGCAGTCGCTCATCGCAGCCTCAAGCTCACCCAGCTCAAGCGCTTCGAGGCAGGGCCGCGCCCCGGCCAGCGGCAGCGGTTTTCGAAGCAGCGCGCGCACTGGCATCGCCGGAACCCAGGGGCCATCGCCTTGCTCGGCCAGCAGCGTCCAGCGGCGCAGACTGCGCTCGAATTCGGGCTGATCCGGCGCACGCCCGATCAGCTCCACCACCATCCCGCCGCGATCGCTGCCAAAGGGCTTGAGCAGATCGGCGAAGACGCGCAGCAGGCGCACCAGCCCGGGCCGGATCGGCAGCGGCCAGCGCCTGCGCAGGCGCGAGAACTCGGCCAGGCTGCGGCTCATGACGCCGAGCTCAAGGCCGGCCCGAAAGCTGACGCTGCCGGCGCCGAAGTGCGGAGGGAACAGATCCAGATCCGGCACGCCGATGCGGTACGCCCGGCGCTGCCCGAATGGACCCAGTCGATACAGCTTCGGCGCACTCCAGCCGCGCATGTCGCGCCAGCCGCGATCCAGCCAGATGCGCCGCATGCGCCCACACTGCTCAAGAATGCTGCTCATCACCGACAGCCCACGCGGCGCCCGATTGCCCGGAAGAATCGCGGTGTCGATCGACTCGATCTGTTCCAGCCCGCAAGCCAGCGTACGCACCGCAGCGGCCGAGATCGCCGGCACGCTGGACACGCCAGACAGGGCCACGCAGCCGTGGGTGCGAGCCAGAGTGTCCAAGGCCGCGATGCCGACGCAGAAACCCGCGTCGTCGGCCAGATCAAGGTAGTGGATGTGCGCCGCCAGACAGGCGTCGACCAGCGCATACGGGCGCTGGCCCTCGGTCCGGAACGGGCCCGCCGCATCGACCAGCAGGTCGATACCCAGAGTTGCCAGCAGCCCGGTGTCGGCATCCCGATCGAAGCGCAGCGCCTGCGCACCCAGCTCGTGCGCGAGTGCCTGCGCGCGAGCGATATCGCGCCCGGCGACGATGAGCGCGTGGCCGTCGCGCGCCAACAGGCGTGCCACGCGCTCGCCGAACACGCCGTAGCCGCCGAGCACCAGCACCTTCATGGCGGATCGCGGATCAGGCGCGCGTGCAGGCTGGCCGCAGGCAAGGCACACAGATCGCCACGCCCGAACCAGCGGTAGCGATTGCGCGCGATCCATCCATAAAGACGCTTGCGCAGCGGCCGCGGCACGATCCGCAGCAGGCAGAAGGCGCGCCCCCAGCCGCCGCTGCGCTCGCCGACCCGGATCAGCGCCTCGAAATCCCCCAGCACCTGCCCGCGCTCCAGCAGCAGCCAGGTCTCAGGGCTGTCGACACGCAGGCCGTAGTGGCTCAACAGCGCGCGGCCCAAGACGGTCTGCACCGGGCAGATGCGGATCTCGCCGCTGCGATCGAGCCGATCAATCATGCGCGCGCCGAAACAGCACAGCGCGCACTCGGCGTCCATCAAGGCGATGGGAAAGCGATCGTCGAAGCCCGGCACCTGCGGATCGGAGCGATAGCTGAAGTCGGCGGATGCGCGCATGCGGGAAGTGTACGAAAGCGCAGCCACCTGCACGTAGCGCAAGATCGTGCGCAGTCGGGCCGGGCGCTGGGCACTGCAGGCGACCCACGGCGAGGACCGCCGCATGCGCGCGATGCTATCCGCGCTTCCGCGACCTTACCCGCAACGCGTTCGCTTGACGCTCGGTGGCTTGCGGTGAACACCAGCAAACGCCGCCATTTCGCATCGCCCCCCATCAGCGGGCCCAAGGCAGCACTGCGGCGCGGCCGGATCGTTTCGTCTTCGGGTTTTCGCTCTCCGCACTCGTCCGCGCCAGGAACAGACGCTGTGGCCGGCCGATCGTCGCGCGGCTTCCGCCGTTGGTGCGCGTCTTCCCGTGCACTGTACAAGGATCAGCAGGCGGTTCGTCGGCCTTGGCCTCGGTGTAGGTGCCTGCATCGGGGACCGCGTTGATAGGGCGGTCGCATCCGGCGCCGGCGGATAACCCTCGATGCGCCCGCTGTCGACGACCGTGATCCCCGCGGCGTGGATTCCGCGTTTCTCGAGGTACTCATCCTCGAAGGAGCCTGCCATGCGAACGCTGTCACTCGTCGTTACCCTCAGTGCGTTCACCACCCCACTCTGGGCGGCCGATTTCACGGTGACTCGGACCGATGACCCGGCACCGGACGGCGTGACGTTGAGCCAATGCAGGGTCGGCGGAGATTGCTCGCTGCGCGAGGCGGTGCTGGCTGCGAACAAGCGTCCAGGACCCGACCGCATCCTTCTAGGGCGCGCGGTGTACGAACTCACGCGCGCGACCAGTGCCACCACGCCCGATGGACGCTCGGGTCCTCTGCTGGTGACCGACACTCTGGATGTCGCAGGCGCGGGCTCGGCCCGCACACGCGTTCGCTGGCGCAGCGGGGTGACACCTCCGCACATGTTCACACCGCACAAGCACCCGGTGTGGACGGCGAGCGGTGACTACCAGATCGACCTGCAGGCCATGACCATCTCCGGCGGACGCGGTGCCGCCGGGGGCTGCATCGACCGTTGGGCCGGCGACCTCAACCTCCGCGACGTGGTGGTCGAGAGCTGCGAGGGCACGACCGGCGGTGCCATCCACTTCGGGGGCGCGTACACGAGCGAAGGCGCCGGCGCGTACGTGCTGTCGTTGGTAGACACCACGCTGCGCGACAACCTGGCGCAGTATGGCGGCGCCCTCTTCCTGCGGCAGACGGGAACTGTCATCGGAGACGGCGCGCGACTGCTCGACAACACCGCGTTGCAGCATGGCGGGGCCGTGGACGCCGTGCCCGCCGAAACGACGGTGATTTCCTACGCCTTGCAAATGGTCTGGCGCAGCGAAGGCGACGGCACCCAGGTCGCGGACAACAGTGCGGGAGGCAATGGCGGCGGCTTCTCCCTGGTCGGTCCCGGCTACGCGAACATCTTCTCCGTCTCCGGCGCCGCACCGATCGTGTTCGAACGCAATGTCGCGGTTGGCGAGGGCGGTGCCATCAGCATGCGGCTCCAGTCCTTCGCCAGTCCCGTGGCCGGCACCACCGCCGGCATGACGCTCGAACAGGCGCGCCTGTACGACAACGCGGCCGCCAGCGGCGGGGCCGTCATGCTGCGTGCCGTAAGGGCGGTGATGAACGACATCGAGTTCGCGCGCAACAGTGCGCAGAACGGCTCCGGCGGCGCGATTGCGGCGGACTACGCCACGTCGGGCTCCCGTCAGAGCCTGCTGGCCATCCAGCGCGCGAGCTTCAACCAGAACCATGCGACCCAGCGCGGCGGAGCGATATCCAGCCAGTGCCAGATTGTCAGCGCCTACGACAGCTCGTTCCATGCCAATACCTCGATCGGCAATGGCGAAGTGATCTCGAGTACGGGCTACACGAACTTTATCCACGTCAGCACCGATGGGCACGGCCAACCCACCATGGGCCCCGCCAGCCTGCACCTGACCCATCACACCGCGTGTCCCGGGTCGGGCTTCACGATCGCCAACAGCGTGATCGGCGGCACCGACAACTGCTACGGGCAGCATGGAATCATCATGAGCAACGGCGGCAATCAGTTCAGCAGCTACGCGGGCGGCTGCTACTTCCAGGCGGGCCTGGATGCCTACGGCAGCTCGGCCAGCTTCGCCCTCAGCGTCGGCACCTTCGGTGGCGACAAGAGCGTTCTCGGCTGGACCAACGACGGCATCACCCGCCCGCAGGTGAACTTCGGTCAGCCATCACTGTGCTCGATTACGGACGTGCGAGGCCTGCCGCGCAACGTGGGCGCCTGCGATGCGGGCGCGTTCGAGCAGCAGTGGTGAACTCGCGATCTGGACTCGTGATCTGGACTCGTGGTCTGGACGTGCCGATGGACTTCGACATCCACGAATCACATCCACGAATCGTTCTCAAGAAGCGCGAGCCGGGAAGCGCGAACCGGTGCAGGCACCCAAGGTCGGGATCATGTGGCCCGGCCATTTCAGGGCTGTCGCAGTCTGCCGGATGCCGGGACGTGTCCTCGCCGTTCGCAGCACGTCGAGCCAAGGTGGCCAAGCAAGCAGCGCTCCGTACTCCACACTTGCTTGAGGTGCAGCGGGTTCGCATGGATACGGCGCCTCAGTTGCCTTCGCGCTCGCGGCAGCGCCAGCGGCGAGCGCGCTTGCGCGTCCACCTTGGCTCGGCTACTCGATGACGAAGTCCTTCCCCAGCCGCTGCTTGATCTCGGCGGCGCGGCGGCGGCTGACCGGCAGCGCGCGGCCGTCGTGCAGCTCGCAGCGCCAGCCCTGGGCATTGCGGCGCAGGCGGCGCACGGCGTCCAGCGCCACCCAGTGCGAGCGGTGGATGCGCAGTCCGCGCGCGCCGAGCTCGGCTTCCGCTTCGGCCAGGCTGCCGAGCACGGTCGCGCGACCGCGGCGGGTGACCACCTGCAGGTAGTGCAGATCCGAGCTGATCGACACCAGCTGGCGGCCGATCGCCAGCGGCAGGCGATCGAGCAGACCTTCGACCGCATCTGCGCGCCCGGCCGGGCTCGGCGTCGCGCCCAGCGCGACGGCTTCGCTGCCCGCGTCATCCACCTGCAGCGTCGAGTGTGCGGAGTCCGCGGAGCTCCCGGGCTCGGGTTCGACATCGGTGGCAGCGTCGAACGGGCGGTCGGGGCCGGCTTCCGGGTGGGGCTCCGCGTCGCGGTGCGAGGCGCGAGCGCGCGACTCCGCAGGTCCGCTGCGATCGCTCGGGGCATCGCTACCTGCCTGTCCGCGCTGAGCGACGTTCCCGGCGTACGCGTGCATCGCGGCAGGGCTCAGCTGCGGCTGTGCCACCTGCAGCATCGGCATCGCATTGATCAGCAGCCAGGCCGGCAGATAGCTGGGCAGCAGGGACAGCCATTCCGCCGCCAGCGCGCGCGTGCCGCCGGCGAGCTCCCAGGCATCGAGCCAGTCATCGACGGGTTCAGGCGGGGGCGCCGGCAGCAGGGCTTCCAGGCCGAGGGCGATCGGCGTGAACGCGGTGGCGCCGGCCAGGCCGCTCAGCAGCAGGGTGGTCCAGGGCCGCCGTGCCAGCGTGGGGCGCAGGCCCAACAGCAGGCGGGTGGCGAACAGGGCGCAAAGTATGCCGAGGCCGATGTGCGCCGCCCAGGCCAGCAGCGCGGTGAAGAAGCCCAGATGCGCGGTCGGCGGCGGCTGCAGGGCGGCGAACAGCAGGGCCAGCAGCGCGGTGAGCGCGGCGATCTGCAGCCAGAAGCGGGGCGGGTCGGTGAAAGTCGACGTCACGGACATCACGCGGGCGTGCGGCGCGTTGCCGCTGGTGCACGAAAGCTACCACTGGTGGGCGCTGCCGGCCGCGCACGTCGCCGCCGCCCGATGCTGTGGCCGCCCCGGCAGCCTCGCCGGATCGACCCTGGACAACCTCCTCATGAAGACAAGCCCCCTGGCAGGACGGCTGGCCCTGTTCTCCGCCTGCCTGTTCGTTGCGACATCGATGCCCGCCCAGGCGGAAAGCGGCTGGTACGCCGGCGTGCTGACCGGCCTCACCGGACAGTCGGACCAGACCCTGCGGCTCGAAGGCAGTGCGCCCGAAACCGGCAAGGCGGGGTTCTCCAGCGGCCTGTTGGCCGGCGGCGCGGTGGGCTATCGGTTCGCGAGCGGCTGGCGACTGGAGACGGAGTTCACCTATCAGAGCGTCGACCGCGACGGCGCGGTGTTTCGCAATTCGGCCCTGCAGGGCGAGGGCAACTATGCCTCGACCGGTTTCGCGCTGAACGCGCTCTACGAGTTCGACCTGTTTGGCTCGCCGCGCGCGCGCAGCTACGTGGGCGCAGGCGTGGTGGCTCTGACCGAAGTCGACATCGACTTCGAAACCGCGGCGGGCGAGCGCTCGTTCAGCGGCGACGACACCGCGCTGCAGCTGCTGGCGGGGGTGCGCTACGACCTCGGCGACCGCTGGTATCTCGATCTCGGCCTGCGCCAGCTGCGCGCGTCGAGCCTGCGGCTGGAAGGCGAAGGCAGCACGCTCGGCGCTGTGCGGGGGGACTACCGCCCCTGGGCGGTGACGCTGGGCGCGGGCTGGCGGTTCTGAGCGAGGCCGCTGCGGACGCGACGTCCGCGGTTCACACCACCACCAAAAGCTCAAGGCACTGAGGCTTCGACGCTCGGACAGAGCGCCGAAGCCCATGTTTGCTCAGCTGGCCACAGGCGAGGCCGAGACTCGCTCTTCGCGCGGCACCTGGTGATCGGGCACCGTGTAGAGGAACCAGGTGATCACATCGCCCCAGTTGACCTGGGTCTGCTGGAAAGTGGGACGTGGGCCCGGCGGATAGGCGCCGTTGACCAGGTACTGCAGCACCTGCTCACCGGGCTGGCCGATCTTGGGGCCGAGCTTGTTGGCAATGGTTCTGCCTTGGTAGCTGATCGAAGAGACGATCGTCCGTGAGGGCACGATTCGGCTTGGGGCGGTGGTGTAGGTGAGGCCCGGCGTGAGGTCCATGACCTGTTGCACGGTCGCGGGGAGTGGCAGCGAAACGAACTTGGGCGTGCTGAAGAGGCCCTTCACCACGATGAAGACGCCGATTACAGGATCGACAGGCATGCGAGTGACTCCGTTTGCGTAGCGCGGATGCAGAGGGAAGAGGCTGCTTCAACGGCTGCAAAAGAGGACGCGGCCTCGCTCCGCGTCCTCGTCGTGTAGTGCAGGCTCGGAGTCGCAGGCGACATGCCTTGCGGCCTAACTCAGGCCGTGAATCCAAGGGCATGCAGGCAGGGACCACGCAGAGCTGCCTACGCCGGCCCGAGCGCGCACACCGCTGGGACCGGCCGAAGCTGTTGCGCATGCTGGCAGACACTGGTGCAGCGGCGTAACTGTCGGATCTGACACTGCCTCGCGGAGCTGCGCGCGCGGCCGCGCGATGCGCTGCTGCGCAGCCGAGGGCGCGCGCGAAGCGGCGATCCGCGATGCCGGCCGCGCGCTCGGAGCCTTGCCTTTGGCCTGAGTTGCCCGCCTTTCATCCGACTTCGCTGCAGTGCAGCGATACGCCGGCGTCTCCCCAAAACTGCTGCGCAGTTCATGGGACGGGCGATTCCAGGCCCGTACAGTTCGCGCGCCGGTCACCCAGAGGGGGGTGGTCACCGGCAGACATGGCTGAGCCCAGCAGCCTGTGTGATCCCATACAAGACCAACAGGTGCATTCCCATGTTCAAGATGCTTATCGCGAGCGGCCTGACCGCTCTGGTTCTGGCTGCGCCGGCGCAGGCGCAGACCGTCACTGGCTGCGGTACCGAGACCAGCAATCTGCGGGCGAGCCGCGTGTACTACGTCACTCCGGACGGTGCCGCCAACGGCGCCGGCACCAGCTTCCGCGCGCCGATGAGCCTGGCCGCCGCGCTGGGCCGCGTCACCGCCGGCCAGATGGTGCTTCTGCAGCCCGGCACCTACCGCATCCCGTACACCGCCGGCGCCAAGAACACGATCACGCTGAGCAAGTCCGGCAGCGCAGGCTCGCCGATCTATCTGGTCGGAGCCAACTGCGGACGCGCGGTGATCGACTTCCAGTTCCCCGCCAACACCTGGGTGCAGGATTCCTACGGCTTCCACCTGACCGGCAGCTACTGGTACTTCAAGGGCATCGACGTCACCCGCGCCGGCTATCAGGGCACCTATGTCACCGGCAGCTACAACACCTTCGAGAACACCGCGTTCTACGACAACCGCAACACCGGCCTTGAGATCAACAAGGGCGGTTCGTACACCACGGTCATCAACTCCGATGCGTATCGGAATTACGACCCCAAGAACAAGGGCGGCATGGCCGACGGCTTCGCGCCCAAGCAAACCCAGGGCCCGGGCAACCGCTTCTTCGGCTGCCGCGCCTGGGAGAACTCGGACGATGGCTTCGACACCTTCGACAGCACCCAGCCGGTGGTGATCGAGAACAGCTGGACCTTCCGCAACGGTGTCGACGTCTGGGGCTACGGTGGCTTCGACGGCAACGGCAACGGCTTCAAGCTCGGTGGCAACCGCAAGGCGCAGCGCAACCGCATCGTCAACTCGGTGGCGTTCGGGCATCCGAACAAGGGCTTCGATCAGAACAACAACGCCGGCGGCGTGACCCTGCTGAACAACACCGGCTTCAGCAATGGCGTCAACTTCGGCTTTGGCAACGCGCTGAACTCGGGTGAGCGCCACACCCTGCGCAACAACATCTCGCTGCAGGGCCGCTCGGGCGACAGCGTCTCCAACGCCAATGCCTCGAACAACACCTGGAACGGCATCGCGGTGGGCCGCGGCGATTTCGTCAACCTGGATCTCTCGCTGGCCACCCAGCGACGCAATCCGGACGGCACCCTGCCGGCCAATGATCTGTTCCGACTGGCGCCGTCGAGCCGGCTGATCGATGCCGGCGTGAACGTCGGCCTGCCGTTCCGCGGTCGCGCCCCGGACCTGGGCGCCTTCGAGCGGCAGTAGCGCAGACAGAAAGGCCAGCCGCGCAGCCGCGACAGGCAGCTGCAGGCCCCTCGGCTGGCGCCGCGAGGGGCGTTCGTGGTGACGAAGCGAGCGCGTGAGCGCTTGCTTCGTCCTGCGGCGGTCAGGGGCCCACGCCTGTCGAGTGGAACACCCGCCCTACCCTCCGCGCGCGGGCATCTCCCCACGCGGCGGAGGCTGCCGCGCTGCGCCGGCCTGCCGCGCTAAGCGGTTGCCGCGGCGGCAGCAGATCGCTGCCCCTACACCGGCGCTGCACGCGGGCCTCACCACTCTGCCGCGATGAGCATCGGCAGACCCAGCGTCAACACTCTCGTCCTTGGCGCCGGCCTGACCGGCAGCCTGATCGCCCACGGGCTGGCCGCAGCAGGGGATTCGGTGGCCGTGCTGGACAAGGGCCGCGGCCCCGGAGGGCGGCTCAGTCTGCGGCGCACGGACAGCGGCAGCTTCGCCCACGGCTGTCCGCTGGAAACCGTCACGGGCTGGGCGCGCGCAGTGCCGCGCGAACGCCAGCCGTTCCTGGGCTTGACGGACCCACTCAACGCCGCCGATCCGCGGGTGCAGGCGCTGCCCAAGCATCTGATCGGCACGATCGCGGCGCGCTTCGGCGCCCAGGTCGCGCGCATCGAGCGCAGCGGCACGCGCTGGCAGCTGTGGGATGCTGACGCGGTGCTGCTGGCCGAGGCGCAGCGGCTGGTGCTGACCGCGCCCGCTCCCCAGAGCGCCGCCCTGCTGGCTGCGCTGCAGCCGGGATGGAGCGAGCGGCTGCACGCGCTCACCTGCGTGCCCAACTGGAGCCTGCTGCTGGCACACGAGGCAGGGGCCTCTCTGCTCGACGCGTCGCGGCTCGCTGCCGAGGGCTCGCGGCTGGTCTCGCAGGACGCACTGCCGGGCGGCGAAAGCACAGGGCGGGCCCTGCAGCGCTGGGTGCTGCAGCTGGACGCCACGCAGAGCCTGTCCCTACTGGAAGCCGCGCCCGCCGAGGTGCTTGAGACGGTGCTGCAGCCGCTGGGTCTTGCGGCAGCGGAGTTCGTCTACGCCAGCGCGCACCGCTGGCGCTACGCGCGGATGCACGATCCGCTGCCCGAGCCTCTGCTGCTCTGCCACGACACGAACCTCGCTGTCTGCGGGGATGCCTTCGCCGGCGCTGCGGCGAATGCAGGCGACAGCGCGGATCTGGCGCGCTGCCACGCCTCCGCGGCGGCCCTGCTCGCCGCATGGGCACCCAGCGCCCCTGCGATGCGGGCGCTCTGAGCGCGCGCGTCGAAGCCGCAGCGGCGCGGTGCCGAGGCGGCTTCCGCAGGCAGCGGCCGTGCGCCCAGGCAGGTTCATCGGCCGCGCCTGGGATCGCCGACCCAGCGCCAGCAAGGGCGACACAGCGAGCAGCGAATCCGGCACGCTTATGCCTCCCAAGCTCACGGTCGAACGACGGATGTCTGCCGCCCAGGATTCCCGCGTCGCGCCCGGTCAGCGTCTCCTGGTCATCAAGCACGGCGCCTTCGGCGACCTGATCCAGGCGGATGGGGCCCTGCGCGACCTCCGCGCGGCGCACCCCGACTGGGAGATCGTGCTGCTGACGACGCCGCCCTACCGGCGTCTGATGGAGCGCTGCCCGCACGTGGATCGCCTGCTGATCGACCGCCGCGCGCCGCTGTGGCGGCTGGGTGAGAACCTGCAGCTGGCGCGCGCGCTGCGCCGCGAGGGCTTCGCCCGCGTCTTCGATCTGCAGAAGTCCGGACGCACGGCGCAGTACCGGCGCTGGGTGCTGCGCGGCCTGCCCTGGAGCGGCCGCGAGCCGGGGCCCAAGCCGCGCTCGATGATCGAAGGCTTCGGCCCGCAGCTGGCCGCCGCCGGCGTAGAAGCGACCCACAGCCGCGCACCGGATGTGTCGTGGATGGCGGCCGACGTATCGTCCCTGCTGAGCGCGCAGGGTCTGCAGCCCGGCTACGTGGTGCTCGTTCCCGGCTGCGCCGCGCGCCATCCGCACAAGCGCTGGCCGCACTACGCCGCGCTTGCCGCGGAGTTGCTGGCGCGCGGCCACCGCGTGGTCACAGCGCCCGGCCCGGATGAACTCGCACTCGCCCGCGAGATCCCAGGCGACTGCCTGCTCGGCGAGCAGGGCTGGCTGGACTGGTTCGAACTCGCCGGGGTGCTGCGGCAGGCGGGCTTCGTGGTCGGCAACGACACCGGACCCAGCCACCTCGCGGCCTGCCTCGGTCGACCCGGGCTCGCGCTGTTCGGCCCGCACCCCTCGGCCGAGCGCACCGGCATCCGCCGCGGGGACTTCGATGCCATCGAAGTGGATGTGCTCGCCGAGCTCAGCGTCGAGCGCGTGCTGCAGTCCGTGTTGCCGCGGCTCGGTCAGGGCGACGGCGACGGCGCCACGCCCGGGCCTGGGTCGAGCGCCCCTTGAACCTGACCGTCAGGACGAAGCTGCCGCGGCCGGCTCAAGGCGCGCCGGAATAGGACTTCTCTTCGATGATGCCCGAGCCGCAGTGCAGGTTGATCGCCCGCTTGATCGCCGCACGCTGATCGTTGAGCCGATACACCGAGCGCGCCAGCGCGATGAAGGCCTCGCCGAAGTCGGCGCGGGCCTCGCAGTCGCGGATGTCGTCCTCGACCTGCCACAGCGCTTCGTTGATCGCCTGCAGCTCGGATTCCAGCCGGGCCAGCTCGGCTGAGGGCGACAGATGCTGGCGGCCTGCGGCCTCCAGCACGCCCAGCTCGTGGACGACATTGTGCCGCTTGGCGGCGTCGGTGATACGCTCGCGCTTGATTCGCAGGATGGTGATCTTGTCGATCAATTCGCCGGCGCCGACTTCGATCATCAGCGCGCTGCCCGGGTTCGTTTGCATGAGGATTGTCCGTTTCGGGGGCGCGCCGGCTGGCGCGGGCCCGGCACCTTAGCATCGGCGCAGGGCGATACAGAGCGCCCCGGTCCGCGTATCCTCCGCGCCCCTTCCCCGGAGTCGCACCGATGCGCATAACGCTGCTCGCTGTTCTCGTCCTGGCCTGCAGCTCCGGCGCCGCCGAGGCCAAGGTCTACAAATGCCCGCTGCCCGGCGGCGGCCACGAGTACCGCCAGATCGCCTGCGATGGCGAGGGCTCGGGCGAGGTCAAGGTGAACGACCCGACCGTGTCGAGGCGCACCGGCAGAGACACCGAACCCGAGGCCGCGGATGCCAGCGTTCTGGTCGGCGACTGGTGCGAGTTCGGCGTCTCGACCGAGCTGGACAGCGAGCGCGTGGACGAGGCCTTCCGCTGGTACTTCGGCGCCGACTACGTCACCTACATGCATACGCGATCGATGATGCCGATCGGTTCGGAGCCACCGAAGTTTCCCCTGCGTCGCGATGGCGCGGTCTTCTATGTCGATGACGACCTGTTCGGCGGCGGCGACGCCGCCTGGACCGTGGTGGGCCGTCGCGCAGGCGTGGTCTTTGTTGAAGGGCCGATGGGCGGCATCCTGCACATGCGCCCCGGCCGCTGCTGAGACGCTTCCCCTCAGCAATTTAGAGGAGTACGCTGGTCTCACCTAAATGATCTAGGTGAGACCATGAGCCAGCCCGTCCTGCCCGGCACGCTTGAGATGCTCGCGCTGAAGGCCGTTTCGCTCGGGCCCGAGCACGGCCTGGGCCTGCTGCACCGCATCCAGCGCAGCTCGCGTGACGTTCTGCTGGTCGAGCAAGGCGCGCTGTATCCAGCTCTGCACCGGCTGGAAGCACAGGGCCTGGTCAGCACCGAGTGGGGGGTGTCGGACAACAACCGCCGCGCCAAGTACTACGCCATCACCGCGGCCGGACGCCTTCGCCTCGGCGAGGACACCCGCCAGTGGCGCCAGCTGGTGGAGGCGATGGACGCCGTGCTCGCGGCCCAGCCCGGGAGCCTGCGCGCATGAGCCCGCATCGTCTGCTGCGCTGGTTGAAGGATGTGCTCGCCCGCCCGCGCGTCGAGCGCGAGCTCAAGGCCGAGCTGGACTTCCACCTGCAGAGCCGCGCCGACGAGCTTGAGGCGCAGGGCCTGGACCGCGCCGAAGCCCTGCGCCGTGCGCGGATCGAGCTGGGCATGCTCGAACTGCATCGCGACGGCGTGCGCGCCGCACGGGGGCTGGCGTGGGTGGACGCCCTGGTCAGTGACTTGCGCTATGCCGCGCGCAGCCTGATCCGCAGCCCGCTGTACACACTGACGGCGGTGGGCGTGCTCACCCTGCCGCTGGCCGCGGCCCTGCTGCTGCACGCGATCTTTGCGACCTATGCCCTGCAGTCGCCGCCCATCGAACGCCTCGAGCGCTGGGTCAGCCTGGAGGGGCGCAGTGCGGAGCAGGCCCGGTTCTCGCAGTTCAACGCCGATGAGGCGGAAACTCTGGTTGCATCACCGCCAGCGGCCTTCGAGGGTCTCTACAGCGTGCGCACGCTGGGGCACCCGCTGCTCGTCGACACGCGCCTGCAGAAGGGCATGGGCGCTGCGGTCTCGGAGAACTTCTTCGAACTGCTGGGCGTAGGCGCGCGCATCGGTCGCGTGTTCGGCAGCGGACGCGAGGCCGATCGCTTCGGCGTGGTGCTGAGCGAGAACGGCTGGGAGCAGCTGTTCGAGCGCGCACCCGATGTCGTGGGCCGCAGCCTCGACATCGAGGGGCAGATCTTCGAAGTGATCGGGGTCGCCGATCGCGGCTTCAACGGCAGCCATCCGATCGCCCAGCTCTACTTCATCCGTCAGGTCGACCACCGCCATCTGTTCGGTGCGCGCCCGGCGGACCTGCTGCACACAGTGAGCGGCTTTCTGGCGCAGGACGCTACCGCCAGACTCGCAACAGAACAGCTGGCGAGCGGGGTCGCTGCGCTTTCGGCCGCGCGGCCTGAGTTCATGCGCCTTGACGCGATCGAGGTCGAGCGGCAGTTCGGTCGCCTGGGCGCCGCCGATCGCGAGGAGCTGATGCTGGCTTCGATTCCGGCCGGTATCGCCGTGCTGCTGATGCTGCTGATCGGCTCGTCCAACCTTGCGAATCTGGTGCTCGCACGCTTCGCTGCGCGCGCCGGTGAACTGGGCGTTCGCAGCGCACTGGGGGCGAGCCGTACGCGCCTGCTGTCGCGCCTGCTGGTCGAGTGTGGCCTGATCGGTGCGGCGGCCACCCTGCTTGCGCTCGGACTCGCCGGCCTCCTGCTGGCGCCGGTGCACGCACGCGTGTTCGGCCTGCTCGCCGAGCTGGGCGCCAGCCTCGTCGAGGTGCGCCTGGGCTGGGACAGCGTGCTGCCGGCGCTGCTGCTGGCGGTGACGTGCACCCTCGCCTTCGGGCTGCTGCCGGCGCTGGCAGTGACCCGTCGCAGCGTCCTCGATGGTGGTGCATCGAGCCTGAGCCAGAGCCTGCGTTCGAACACGGCGGCCCGACTGCGCGGTGGCCTGATGGTGACCCAGATCGCCGCCAGCTGCTTTCTGCTGGTCGTCGCCGGCCTGATCGCCGCGAATGCGCGGAACGCATTGGACACGCCGCTCGGCTATGCGCCGGAGCGTTTGCTTGGCCTCTCCGCGGGCAGTGCGCCCGCACTCCGTCGGCAGCGCTTGCTGGAGTTGCCGCAGGTCGAAGCCGTGGGTGCGAGCTCGCACATGCCCTTGATGGGCGAGCCCTTGCGGGGAGCCGTCCGGACCGTCGATGCGTCCGGCTCCGCGCTCAGCCTCACCGCGCAGATCCGGCCGGTCGACAGCGAGTGGCTGCGGCTGTTGAACCTGCAGCCCCTGCGCGGTCGCCTGCCCTATCCGGACGAGTCGGGGTCGGTGGCGCTGCTCTCCCGCAGCGCCGCAGAGAGTCTGTGGCCCGGCGAGGATCCGCTGGGACGCACGCTGGATCTCATCGAAGAGAAGGAGGTCTGGAACGGCGAACCCGCAGACGCCGACGAAGCAACCCGCGAGACCCTGGAGTCGACCCGCCGCGTGGAAGTGATCGGGGTCGTACCGGACATCGCCACGGGCTTCCTGTTCGCTGGCAGCGATGGGCCCGTGGTGTACACGCCGGCACGCATCGGCGACCCCGCGCTCGCCAGCCTGCTGCTGCGCCTCAGCGACACCCGTCCCGAGACGATCGTGGCGGTGTACCGGGCCTGCGCCGATGGCACATCCAGCAGCGAATGCGCCCCCTTGCGGGTGAGCTCGGCGCTGCGGATCCAGCGGCTGCCGCTGATCGTGGCCGCAGAAATCGCCCAGGCCTTGGGCGCGATCGCGCTCGCGATCAGCTGCCTCGGCCTGCATGGCCTCGTGGCTTACGGCGTGCAGCAGCGGCGACGCGAACTCGGCCTGCGGCTCGCGCTCGGCGCCTCGCGTGCACGTCTGATCGCCACCGTGATGCGCGACGCGCGCACGCAGATCGCACTGGGACTCGCCATCGGCCTGCCGCTGGCCTTTGCGCTGACCCGCGCGCTGGCGCAGTTCACCGACCGGATCACCCTGCTCGACCCGCTGGCCTTCATCGGCGTGCCACTGCTTCTGGCGGTGCTGGCGGCGCTGGCCGCCTATCTGCCAGCACGTGCCAGCACCCGGATAGACCCCGCGGAATCGCTGCGCGCCGACGGCTGATCCGGTAGGCCGCACGCTTGCCGCGCGGCCACCGCCGCGCAACCACCGCAGACCCAGGTCACGCGCACCGCCTGGGCCGGTCATCATCGCCTGATCCGGGATCCGCCCCGGGCGCCGCTGTGCGTCCCGAGGCTGGCATGCTTTTCCGCCCTGCACTGGAGGTGGTCATGCGGAGTACGTCCAGCGATTCGCGCGTCCTGTTCCTGCTGCCGGCGCTCGCCGCCGTGGCCGTCAGCCTGCTGCTGCTGCGTCGACTGCTGCCGGAGCTGGACGTGCTGCAGCACCCGCTGATCCCGCTGTGGTGCGCCTTCGTGCTGACCTATGTCGGCGCCGCCACGATCAGCCTGCTGCCGGCGCCGCTCGGCGGCCCGATCGATCGCCTGCTGGACCGCCAGCTGAGCCAGTGGGGCGCGGGCGTGTACGGGCTGGTGGGCCTCTCGGTGTTTCTGCGGCTGGAAGCGCAGACCTTCGTGGGCAGCCTGCAGGAAATGGGCGACGCCTCCGAGTGGGCGCAAGGCCTGCTGCGCGACTGGCTGATCGGCTTCAGCGTGGAGTCGATGAAGAACATGATCGCCGCATCGATCTGGCCCGCACAGGTGATCCAGCAGGGCGGGGTGTGGGGATTCCTCGGCTTTCTCGGTGCCTGTTCGGCGGTGTTTGAACTTGGGCGGCGTTTGATGCCCGAGCAGCAGGCGCGGCTCGAAGCAGAGGCGCCCGAAGCTGGCGACGCGAAAACTCCGTAGCGACCCCGGTGATTCCGGCTCTCCGCCTTTCCCCTTCACGCGGCGGCCGGGCACAATCCGGCGGGGGATGTCCGGGCGGCCGCACGCGGGGAGTGGAATGGAGCGCATCGCAGACGACAGCCCTCTGGGGCAGATCACCGCCATCCTGGCCGCGGCCGGGGACCCGAACCCGCTCGACAGTCTGCTGCCGCTGGTGCACAGCGACCTGCGCCGGCTGGCGCGGGCGCAGCGCCGGCAGATGGAGCCGGGCGAGACGCTGTCGACCACGGCCCTGGTCAACGAGGCCTACCTCAAGCTGCGCCGGGCCGACTACCCCAACCTCGCCAACCGCGCGCACTTCTTCTCGCTGGTGGCGCGGGCGATGCGGCAGATCCTGATCGACCACGCGCGCTCGCGCCTGGCCGAAGCCAAACGCATGCAGCACGTGCAGCGCGAGCTCGACGAAAAGCCCGGCGAGGATGCGCGCGAACTGGCGCGCCTGCTGGAGGTCGACTCCGCGCTCAGCGAGCTGGAGAAGGTGCAGCCGCGCCTGGCCCAGGTCGTGCTGTACCGCTACTTCGCCGGTTACTCCGCCACCGAGACCGCCGAGCTGCTGGAGGTCACCGAGCGCACCATCAACCGCGACTGGCAGAAGGCGCGCGCGTTCCTCAGCATCGCGCTTGATCAGCCGATGGGCGAGGACGTCGACGGCGGTGCTGCGCCATGAGCGATTCGCTGTCGGAACGTTTCCGTCGGCTGGAGCCGCTGCTCGATCGCGCGCTCGACCTCGACGGCGCCGAGCGCGACAACTTCCTGCGCCTGTGCGCCGAGATCCACCCCGATCTCTACCCCGATCTGCTGAAGGGCCTGGGCGCCGAGGACCGTGATCTGCCAAAGCTGGGCGGGCTGGCGGCGCGCGTCACCGAGGAGCGCACCACCGACCGTCGCGGCCTGCAGGCCGGGCCCTGGCAGCTGCTGGAGAAGATCGGCCGCGGCGGCATGGGCACCGTCTACCTGGCCAAGCGCGCCGACGGCGCCTTCGAGAAGCGCGCGGCGGTGAAGCTGCTGCGCAACTCCGACCTGCGCTTCAAGCAGGCGCTGGAGCGCGAGCGCCAGCTGCTGGCCCGGCTGGAACACCCGGCGATCGCGCGCCTCATCGACGGCGGCGTGCTGCCTGACGGCCAACCCTATCTGGTGATGGAGCTGGCCGAGGGCCTGGACCTCGACCGCTGGGCGGCCGAGACCAAGCCCGACCTTGAGACGCGTCTGCGCGTGTTCCTCGACATCTGCGGGGCGGTCAGCGAGGCGCATGCGCAGCTGATCGTGCATCGCGACCTGAAGCCCTCGAACGTGCGCGTGAACCGCGACGGCCAGGTCAAGCTGCTCGACTTCGGCATCGCCAAGCTGCTCGACCGCGAGGCCAAGCAGGGCGAGACCCGTGCGCTGGCGCTGACCCCCGAGTACGCCGCGCCCGAGCAGCTGCGCGGCGAGCCGGTCAGCACCCGCACCGACGTGTACGCGCTCGGCGCCCTGCTCTACCAGCTGCTGACCGGGCGCACGCCGCATCCGGGCTTCGACGGCGACTGGGCGAGCTTCATCAGCCGGGTCTGCGAGGAGGATGCCGACCCACCCAGCCGGCATGAGACGGGCGAAGTGCCGCGGGCGCGGCTGCGCGGCGATCTCGACGCGATCGTGCAGATGGCCCTGCAGCGCGACCCCGCGCGCCGCTATGCCTCGGTGGAGGCGCTGGCCGACGACCTGCGGCGCTCACTCGACGGCCGCCCGGTGCGCGCGCACGCGCCCAGCCTCGGCTACCGCCTGTCGAAGTGGCTGCGCCGGCATCGGCTGGCCGCAGGGCTCGGTGCCGCCGCCGCGCTGGCGCTCGGCGCTGGGCTCGGCGGCGTGCTGTGGCAGGCCCGCACCACCGCCGCCGAACGCGATGCCGCGCAGGTGCAGGCGCAGCGCTACCAGGCCGTGCTTGAACACCTGGGCCTGATGTTCCGCGAGGCCGCGGCCGGATCCGGCGACGTCTCGCGGCTGTCGGCGCGCGACCTGCTGGTCAACAGCACGGGCCAGCTGGAGCGCGCCTTCGCGACCGACCCGGCGGCCGGCCAGCTGGTGCTGGCCACGGTGGGCGAGCTCTACGTCTATCTGCAGGACTACAGCGCCGCCGGCACCCTGCTCGATCGCTTCGTCGAGGTCGACGACGGCAGCGCGCCGAACAGCCTGCGCGCCCAGGTGCTGGGCGATCTGGCCCTGGTCGACGTGCGCCGCGGCGAAGCCGGGCGCGCCTGCGAGCGCGCTGAAGAGGCCATCCGCCTGCTGGAGGCCGAGCGCTCCGACCAGCGCGGTGTGATCGCCAATGTGCTGGGCAACTACGGCCAGTGCCTGCGCCTGCTTGGACGCGTGCCGGAGTCGCTGGCCGCCTATGAGCGCGCCGCCGCCCTGCGCTATGCGGTGTCTGGCGCCGACAGCCCGCTGACCGCCAGCGCCGACAACAATCTGGGCACCGCCTACTACCAGGCCGGTCGACTGGCCGAGGCGCGCCAGCGGCTGAACCTCGCGCTGGCCGGCTTCGAGCGCAACGATCTGGGCCGCAGCACCCAGGTCGGCAACGTGCTGAACAATCTGGCGGCGATCGCCTTCAGCGAGGGCAAGCTGGGCGAAGCGCAGGCCCTGTTCGAGCGCGCGCTCGAGGTGCAGCGCGCGGTGCTCGGCGACTCGGCGGCGCTCGGCGCGCTGACCAACAACTTCGGCAAGCTGCTCACCCTGCGCGGCGACCTGCAGCGCGCCGAACGCCTCCTGGGCGAGTCCCTGGCCCTGCAGACGCGGTTTGTTGGCGCCGACTCGCCGGATGCCGGCTTCACCCATCTGAGCCTCGGCGATCTCGAGCTCGCGCGTGGCCAGGCCACGGCAGCCGTCGATTCGTACCGGCTTGCGATCGGCCTGTTCGAGGGGCGCTTCGGCCCGGCCCATCTGTTCACGGCGCGCGCGCAGCTGGCGCTGGCACCCGCACTCGCCCGCGCCGGCCGCGCCAGCGAAGCGGCGCAAACCTACGCGCAGAGCCTGTCCGCACTGGCCGCACTGCCGGGCGCGATGCCCGCGCGGCTGGTCGGCGGCGGCCACTGTCTGCGCCTGCAGGACGCGCTGGCGCGTCGCCTGGCCAGCGTCGACAGCAGCGATGTCGGCGGCTGCGAGGCGCACGCGCAGAGCCTTGCCAGCGATCACTACGAACGCCTTGAGGCCGAGCTGCTGCTGGCGCTGGCGCGGGGCGAGGCCGGACCGCGCGCCGCGCGGCTCGATGCGCTGGCGAACGCGCTGGGCCCCAACAGCCCCCGGCTGGCGGCGCTGCGCGCGCTGCTGCGCTGAAGGCGGGCGCGGCGCCGCAGGCGCCCCTGCGGCGGCCGGCGCGCCCACCTGGCACGAACCTGCCGGGCGGGCGAGGCCCGGCACCGCACGGTCAACGCGGGCGGGCCAGCAAGCCCCGCGTCATGTCATAGCACCGAAGCTCATTTGCCGCGGGCGCGCGCGCTGCCCAGCATCAGCCCACCGCACCCGCCACGCCGCCCGCCGCCCTCGCATGTCCCGCTTCCTCGTCTTCCAGCACGTCGCCGCCGAGCCCGCAGGCACGCTCGACGCCCTGCTGCGCCGACGCGGCCACCGGCTGCGCTTCGTCAACTTCGAGCGCGCCCCGGACGCAGAGCCCGAGGTCGAACGCTACGACGGCCTGATCGTCCTGGGCGGGCCGATGAACGTCGAGGAGCTGGGCCAGCGGGCGCACTTGCGCACCGAGCTGCGCTGCATCGAGGACGCGCTCAAGCGTGACCTGCCGGTGTTGGGCATCTGCCTGGGCGCCCAGCTGCTGGCGCATGCGCTGGGCGCGCCGGTGCAGCGGCTGCGTCGGCCCGAAATCGGCTGGTATCGCATCGACAGCACCGAGGCCGGGCGCCGAGATGCCGTGTTCGCCCCGCTCGGACGCGGCGCGCCGGTGTTCCAGTGGCACAGCTGCGGATTCGGGCTGCCGGCGGGCGCCGAGCGATTGGCGCACTCCGAGCACTGCGAGCAGCAGGCCTTCCGCTACGGTGAGCGCGCCTATGGCCTGCAGTTCCACCTTGAAGCCAACGCCACGCTGATCGATCGCTGGCTGCAGACGCCGCACTATCGGCGCGAGCTGGAGCACGCCGGCCTCGGCCACGATGCCGGCCATATCGAAGCCGAAACGCGGCGCCTGGTGCACGCCCAGCAGGCGCGTGCGGAGGCGCTGTTCAACCGCTTTCTCGACCTGAGCGGGCCGGCGCCACGCAGCCAGCGTGGGCCTGCCCTGAGCTCGGCCTGGTCGCCCTGGCAGCCCCGTCCGCAGCACGCCGAGCTGCCGCTGCGGGCCTTGGCCTGAAACGGGCGAAGTCGGCGCACCCTGCCGAGATCGCAGTCGGCCCGCTTGCGCTTCGGCGCGCCGCCCGGCGGCACTGCCCGCCGCCCGTCATTTCCTGCCCGGGCCTGTCCGCAGCCGCTGCGCCGGGCCGTGAAGGTTCTGCGAGAATGGCGGCCGACGCGCACCGCGCTGTCGCCGCATGCAGGGGATGCGGCCCCTCTCCCGCTTGACCCACTCCAGGTGAACTCCATGAGTCGATCCCCCCGCGCGCCGGCGATGAAGCGTCTGGCGCAGCTGCTGCCCGGCCTGCTGATTGCGGCCAGCCTGCCTGGCCTTGCGCTGGCCCAGACCGCCATCCGCGCCGGCACTCCGGTGAGCGGCAGCCTCGGCGCCGATGCGCCCAAGGCCGATGACGGCACGCCCTACGCGCTGTACGAGTACAGGGGCCGCGCCGGCGACCGCATCCGCGTCAAGATGGAATCGAGCGCTTTCGACGGCTTCCTCGCGGTCGGCAGCACGGCCGCCCCGGGCTGCTCCGAGGACTGCAAGTTCGACGACGACAGCGGCGGCGAACTCAATCCGCAGCTGACGTACACGCTGCCGGCCTCCGGCAAGGCGCAGATCCGCGCCAACAGCATCAGCGCCGATGCCGCCGGCGAGTTCACCCTGACCGTGACCGCAGTGGCGGCGCCGGCACCGGCCCGCCCGCAGGCGCTGCGTCTCGACACCGAGACCAAGGGCACGCTGGACGAAAGCTCGGCGCGCGATGACGACGATCGTCCCTACGCGCTGTGGACCGTGTCCGGCCGCCGCAACCAGGAGGTGGTGGTGCGCGTCAACGCCGACGCCTTCGACCCCTACGTCGAGTTCGGTCAGCTGCAGAGCAACCGCTTCACCAGCAGCGTGAGCGATGACGACAGCGGCCCCGGCCTCAATGCCCGTCTGTTCCTCACCCTCGACAACAGCGGCCGCGGCGTGGTCAAGGTCACCAGCGCTTCCGACGATGCCAGCGGCGAGTACACCGTGTTCGTGGGCCAGCCGCCGGCCAAGCGCCCGATCAATGTGCTGCCGGTCGCCGTCGGCGATTCGGTGCGCGGCACCCTCGACCAGAACGACCCGTTCGATGACGAGGAGACCCGCTTCGAGGTGTTCCGCATCGACGGCCGCCCCGGCCAGCGCGTGGTCGTGCGCCTGCAGTCGGATGCCTTCGACGCCTACCTCAAGTGGGGCGTGCTGGAAGGCGATCGCCTGATCGAGGAAGCCAGCGACGACGACAGCGGCGGCGGCACCAGCTCGCAGCTGAGCCTGACCCTGGACGAGGACGGCATCGGCCGTCTGGTGGTCAGCAGCCTGGACGCCGGTGAGGGTGAGTTCACCCTGTCGGTGGTGGGCGCACCGCGCACCCTGCCGTCGGCGCAGCCGGAGCGCTGAGCGCGGCGCGCGTTCTACGTCTGAGTGTCCGCAGAAGGCCCGGCCCGTCCGGGCCTTCTGCGTTTTTGGCGACGCTTTTCCGGCACTTGCGCGGCCACGGCGACGAAAGGAAACCCCAGGGTTCCCAGCGGTCTTGCCATCGCAGAGCCTCGACACAATTATTCACACCCCCGGTCGGACGGATGCCGACGGGCACTCCGGGATATCCCTTTTCTTCCAGCACGCCGCGGGCTTTCGCCCGCATGGAGCCAGCCACATGGATCGCAGACAGTTCATCACAGGAATCGGCCTTGTTTCCGCCAGCGGGCTTGCGCTCGCCAGCGAGCGCAACCTCGGCGGCCTGTTCGGTGCCGCCCGCAAGGGCATGGCCGCCGCCACCCTCAGCGACGAGGAGATTCGCGCCTACGGTGCGCAGATGGCCGCCCACGCCGACAGCCAGGCGCGCGTAGCGCCCGCCAACAATCCCTATGCCCAGCGGCTCGCCGCGATCACCCGCGGCCTTGAGGAAGACAACGGCCTGCGCCTGAACTACAAGGTGCATCTGGAGGACATCATCAATGCCTTCGTCACTCCCGACGGCAGCGTGCGCTTCTACAGCGGCCTGATGGACGCCTTCACTGACGACGAAATCCGCTTCGTGATCGGCCACGAGATCGGCCACATCGCCCACAACCATCAGAAGAAGCGCATGCAGACCGCGCTGGCCACCAGCGCTGCCCGTGACGCTGCGGCCTCGTCCGGCAACGGCAACGTCGCCCAGCTGGCAGCCAGCCAGCTCGGCGGCCTGCTGGAGGCGGTGATCACCGCCCAGCATTCGCAGGGCAATGAGCGCGAAGCGGACGACTACGGCCTGGAGTTCATGTCCCGCAAGCGCTACGACCGCAAGGCGGCGGTCAGCGCGCTGGACAAGCTGGCGGCGATGGGTGGCAACCCGTCCTGGCTCAGCACCCATCCGGACCCGAAGCGCCGCGCCGACCGCATTCGCCGACAGGCCTGAGGCGCGCTGCCGTCCCGCTGATGCAGAAAGGCCCGGGCATGCCCGGGCCTTTCTGTTTTTCGATCAGGGCGCAGCTCAGAAACTGTCGGCCGGCACCCGCACATAGCCTTCCATCAGGATGCGCGCACTGCGGCTCATGATCGCCTTGGTGACGATCCACTCGCCGTTCTCCAAGCGCGCCTCGGCGCCGACGCGAAGCGTGCCTGACGGATGCCCGAAACGGACCACGCTGCGTTCGCCGCCGCCGGCCGCGAGATTGACCACGGTGCCCGGGATCGACGCCGCGGTCGCGATCGCCACGGCCGCGGTGCCCATCATCGCGTGGTGCAGCTTGCCCATCGACAGCGCGCGCACGCGCAGATCGATCTCGTCAGCGCGCACCGTCTTGCCGCTGGAGCTGAGGTAGTCGGCGGCCGGCGCGACGAAGGCCACCTTGGGCGTGTGCTGGCGCTTGGCGGCTTCTTCCGGCGTCTTGATCAGACCCATGCGCAGCGCGCCGGCGGTGCGGATCGCCTCGAAGCGCGTGAGCACCGCGGCATCGCCATTGATCTCTCCCTGCAACTCGCTGCCAGTGAATCCGATCTCAGCCGCGTTGACGAACACGGTCGGGATGCCGGCGGTGATCATCGTCGCCTGCAGCGGGCCGATGCCGGGCACCTCCAGCGTGTCGACGAGATTGCCGGTGGGAAACAGCGCGCCGCCACCCTCGCCTTCGCCTTCATCCGCGGGATCGATGAACTCAAGAACTATCTCGGCCGCCGGAAAGGTCACGCCGTCGAGCTCGAAGTCGCCGGTCTCCTGCACCTGTCCGTTGGTCACTGGCACATGCGCCAGGATCGTCTTGCCAATGTTGGCCTGCCAGATCCGCACCACGCAGATGCCGTCCTTCGGCACGCGGCTGGCGTCGACATAGCCCGCCTGCAGCGCAAACGCACCCGCGGCGGTGGAGAGGTTGCCGCAGTTGCCCGACCAGTCGACGAAGTCGCTGTCGATCGAGACCTGGCCGTAGAGGTAGTCGACGTCGTGCCCCGGCTTGGCGCTCTTCGAGAGGATCACGCACTTGCTGGTCGACGAGGTCGCGCCACCCATGCCGTCGGTGTGCTTCGCGTAAGGGTCGGGACCGCCGATCACGCGCTGGAACAGACGATCACGCGCGCGCCCGGGCACCTGCGCGGATTCGGGCAGGTCTTCGAGGCGGAAGAACACGCCTTTGGACGTGCCACCGCGGTAGTAGGTGGCGGGGATGCGGAGTTGGGGGGCGTGGGGCATGGCCTAGTCCTCGAAACGTGGGTTCTTTTCTCCCCTCCCCCCTGGAGGGGGAGGGGCTGGGGGAGAGGGGGAAGACACTTGCAGCGCGCTCAAAATCTGCTCCAGAACCGCCTCAGGCTCCCGCAGGATCTGGTGGTTCCAGAAGCGCATCACCCGATAGCCGCGATCGGCAAGCCATGCATCGCGTTCCGAATCCGACGCAGACTCTAGGTGTTGCCCCCCATCAGCCTCAACGACCAGCTTTGCGCCGAGATGCACGAAGTCGACGACGTAGGGTCCGATAGGGTGCTGGCGTCTGAACTTCTGGCCACAGAGCCGGTACGCCCGGAGCCTGCGCCAGAGCACGTGCTCCGCATCCGTCAGGTTCCTGCGCAAGCTCTTGGCGAAGTCGCGAGATTCCATCCCCCTCTCCCCAACCCGTCCCCCTCCAGGGGGGAGGGGCTCAGGCCACGATGGTGTTTCGCCCGAGGGCGAGCAAACGCTCCTTCAATCCGGCAAAAGCGCGTCGTTGCACGTGCGTGTGCATGTGCTCTTGCGACGCAGCCCGTGCCGCCCCCTCACACCGCCCCCGCCAGAAAATCCTGCGCGAACCGCTGCAGCACACCGCCCGCCTCGTAGATCGACACCTCTTCCGCGGTATCCAGCCGACAGCGCACCGGCACGTCCATGCGTTCGCCGTTGCGGCAGTGAACGATCAGGGTCAGGGTGGCGCCCGGTGAACGTTCGCCGATGACGTCATAGGTCTCGCTGCCGTCCAGGCCCAGCGTCAGCCGCGTGGTGCCCGGCAGGAACTCGCAGGGCAGCACGCCCATGCCGATCAGGTTGGTGCGATGGATGCGCTCGAAGCCCTCGGCGACGATGGCTTCTACACCGGCCAGGCGCACGCCCTTCGCCGCCCAATCGCGTGAAGAACCCTGGCCGTAGTCGGCGCCGGCGATGATGATCAGCGGCTGGCCGCGCTCCATGTAGGTCTCGATCGCTTCCCACATGCGCGTGACCTGGCCTTCCGGCTCGACCCGCGCCAGCGAGCCGCGGCGGATGGTGCCGTCGGCCTTGCGCGCCATTTCGTTCTGCAGGGTCGGGTTGGCAAACGTCGCGCGCAGCGCGGTCAGGTGGTCGCCGCGGTGGGTCGCGTAGGAATTGAAGTCCTCTTCCGGCAGGCCCATTTTCGCGAGGTACTCGCCGGCCGCGCTGTCGGCGAGGATCGCGTTCGACGGCGACAGATGGTCGGTGGTGATGTTGTCGCCGAGCAGAGCCAGCGGGCGCAGGCCGCTCAAGGTGCGCGGCTTGGCCAAGGCGCCCTCCCAGTAGGGCGGGCGGCGGATGTAGGTGCTCATCGGCCGCCAGTCGTAGAGCGGGCTGACCTTCTCGCCGCTTTCCGCCTGCAGCTTGAACATCGGCTCGTAGACGCGGCGGAACTGCTCGGGCTTGACCGCCTGCTTCACGATCGCATCGATCTCGGCGTCGCTCGGCCACAGGTCCTTCAGCAGGATCGGCGTGCCGTCCTCGCGGTGGCCCAGCGCGTCGCGCTCGATGTCGAAGCGGATGGTGCCGGCGATCGCGTAGGCCACCACCAGCGGCGGCGAGGCCAGGAAGGCCTGCTTGGCGTAGGGATGGATGCGGCCGTCGAAGTTGCGGTTGCCGCTGAGCACGGCGGTGGCATACAGATCGCGTTCGATGATCTCCTGCTGGATGGCGGGATCGAGCGCACCGCTCATTCCGTTGCAGGTGGTGCAGGCAAACGCCACGATGCCGAAGCCGAGCTTCTCCAGCTCGGTTTTCAGACCGGCTTCTTCCAGATACAGCGCCACCGCCTTCGAGCCCGGCGCCAGCGAGCTCTTCACCCAGGGCTTGCGCGACAGGCCCAGCGCGTTGGCCTTCTTCGCCAGCAGCGCCGCGGCGATGACGTTGCGCGGGTTGGAGGTGTTGGTGCAGCTGGTGATGGCGGCGATGATCACCGCGCCGTCGGGCATCAGGCCCTGCGCTTCCTGCGCGCGGGCGGCGTCGAGGTTGACCGCGATGCCCTTGACGGCGAGATCGGCCGTTGCCACGCGCGCATGCGGGTTGGACGGCCCGGCCATGTTGCGCACCACGCTGGAGAGGTCGAAGTGCAGCGTGCGCTCATACGTCGCGGTGGCGAGGTCCTCGGCCCACAGGCCGGCGGTCTTCGCGTAGTTCTCGACGAGGGCGATCTGCTCGTCGCTGCGGCCGGTCAGACGCAGATAGTCGAGCGTCTGGCCGTCGATGAAGAACATCGCCGCGGTCGCACCGTACTCCGGCGCCATGTTGGAGATCGTCGCGCGGTCGCCGAGCGTGAGCGCCGCAGCGCCTTCACCGCGGAACTCCAGATACGCACCGACCACTTTCGACTTGCGCAGGAATTCGGTCAGAGCCAGCACGATGTCGGTGGCGGTGATGCCCGGCTGCGGGCGGCCCGCAAGCTCGACGCCGACGATTTCCGGCAGGCGCATCCACGAGGCGCGGCCGAGCATCACGTTCTCGGCTTCGAGCCCACCGACGCCGACCGCGATCACGCCCAGCGCATCGACATGCGGGGTGTGGCTGTCGGTGCCGACGCAGGTGTCGGGAAAGGCCACTCCGTCCTGCACATAGATCACCGGCGACATCTTCTCCAGATTGATCTGGTGCATGATGCCATTACCCGGCGGAATCACATCGACGTTCTTGAACGAGCGCTTGGTCCAGTCGATGAAGTGGAAGCGGTCTTCGTTGCGGCGGTCTTCGATGGCGCGGTTGCGCTCGAAGGCATCGGGCACGTAGCCGCCGCACTCCACCGCCAGCGAGTGGTCGACGATCAGCTGCACCGGCACCACCGGGTTCACTTTGGCCGGATCCCCGCCCTGCTCGGCGATGGCATCGCGCAGACCGGCAAGATCGACCAGCGCGGTCTGGCCGAGGATGTCGTGGCAGACCACCCGCGCCGGGAACCAGGGGAAGTCGCGCTCGCGCTTGCGATAGACGATCTGCTCCAGGCACTCGCGCAGGATCGAAGGCTCGCAGCGACGCACGATGTTCTCGGCGTGCACGCGCGCGGTGTAGGGCAGGGTCGCCCAGGTACCCGCCTGGATTGCGTCGACCGCCTCGCGGGCGTCGAACCAGTCGAGGGCGGTGCCAGGCAGCGGTTTGCGGTGCTGAGTGTTCATTTGAGAGCCGGGATTTGGGATTCGGGATTCGTTTGGAGCGGAAGCGTGTCGCGCGGCGAGAGATGTGCGTTCTACTGAGGCAACAGCCTCTTGAAACCGATGTGGCTGTCGACGTAGCCGAGGCCGCGATAGAACCGATGCGCATCGACGCGCCTCGCGTCAGAGGTCAGCTGCAGCAAGCTGCATCCACGCTCACGCGCACGCTCCTCGCAGGCCTGCATCAGCTGCGCGCCTAGGCCCTGGCCGCGCACATCCGAGGCGATACGTACCGCTTCGATATTGCAGCGCCAGGCGCCGCCGCGGCTCAGGCCGGGGATGAAGCTGAGCTGGGCCATGCCGATGATGCGGCCATCCAGCTCAGCCACGAGAAGCTGCTGATTGGGGTCTACACTGATCGCTTCGAAGGCCTTGAGGTAGTTGGGGTTGGCAGCGTTGAACTCGCGGTTCTTGCCGAGGGTGTCGTCTGCGAGTAATGCGAGTACGGCCGGGAGATCCGTTTGCTGGGCGGTTCGAAAGCACAGCGATCGCGTGCACTGGTCGGTGGAGGCTGCTTCAGGGCTCGACAACATTGCGCTGCTCCAGTGGACGCTCTCGCACGTTCGGGCCCGGGCTCCGCTCGGCCCCTCACCCCAACCCCTCTCCCGTCGGGAGAGGGGCCTAAAGCGAGAAGCTCGCAGCGTCACCAGATCAGGCAGGGCGAAGCGATGCACGCTTGAAACGAATCCCGAATCCCCAATCCCAAATCCCAGCTGTCATCAGGCGCGCTGATCGATCGGAACGAACTTCAGATCCTCCGGCCCCACATAGTTCGCGCTCGGCCGGATGATCTTGCCGTCGATGCGCTGCTCGATCACGTGCGCGCTCCAGCCACTGGTGCGGGCGATCACGAACAGCGGGGTGAACATGGCGGTGGGCACGCCCATCATGTGGTAGCTCACCGCGCTGAACCAATCGAGATTCGGGAACATCTTCTTGATGTCCCACATCACCGACTCCAGGCGCTCGGCGATGTTGTACATCTTCATCGAGCCGGCCTCTTCGGACAGCTCTTCGGCGACGCGCTTGATCACCACGTTGCGCGGGTCGGAGACGGTGTAGACCGGGTGGCCGAAGCCGATGATGACTTCCTTCTTCTCGACGCGGGCCCGGATGTCGGCCTCGGCCTCGTCCGGCGTGTCGTAGCGCTTCTGCACTTCGAAGGCGACCTCGTTGGCGCCGCCGTGCTTGGGCCCGCGCAGCGCGCCGATGGCACCGGCGATGCAGCTGTACATGTCCGAGCCGGTGCCGGCGATCACGCGGCCGGTGAAGGTGCTGGCGTTGAACTCGTGCTCGGCGTAGAGCACCAGCGAGGTGTGCATGGCCGCAACCCAGCTCGACTTCGGCTTGACCCCGTGCAGCAGGTGCAGGAAGTGGCCGCCGATCGAATCGTCATCGGTCTCGACTTCGATGCGCTTGCCGTTGTGGCTGTAGTGGTACCAGTACAGCAGCATCGAGCCCAGCGAGGCCATCAGCTTGTCGGCGATGCCGCGCGCGTCCGGATGGTTGTGGTCGTCCTTCTCGGGCGTGAGGCAACCGAGCACGGACACGCCAGTGCGCATCACGTCCATCGGATGCGCGGACGGCGGCAGCTGCTCCAGCGCGGCCTTCAGACCCGCCGGGAGGCCGCGCAGGCTCTTCAGCTTGGCCTTGTAGGCGTTGAGCTCGGCGCGGTTCGGCAGCTTGCCGTGCACCAGCAGGTGGGCGATCTCTTCAAACTCGCAGCTGCGCGCCACATCGAGGATGTCGTAGCCGCGGTAGTGCAGGTCGTTGCCGCTGCGGCCGACCGTGCACAGCGCGGTGTTGCCGGCGGCGGTGCCGGACAGTGCAACGGACTTCTTCGGCTTGAAGCCGGGCGTGGCGGGGGCGGTGGATTCGGTCACGGTGGTGCTCCGAGGATCAGGGGGTAGAGCTGGAGTGAGGGGTGATGGGAGAGCAGTGAGGGGGTGAGAGAGGAGTGAGGTGAGAGGAGTGAGAGTCGGAGATCGGAACGTGTCTCTCGCGGCGGGGCGCCGTTCGCTTGTTGTGTGGGGTGAGACAAAGGCGCAACCCGAGGCTGCCCCATTCCAGTGTTGGGCAAGAGTTGAGGCTGCGTTGTTGGGCCGCGCTGCGCTTGGCCCAAGCTACGCCGGTCGCTGCAGCACCTACTCGTTGCTCTTTTCTCTCCACTCTTTCCTGCTCAAGCCGCGCGCCGCGGCCCCTCTCACTCCTCACTCCTCTTCACTCACTTCTTGCCCTTGGCGAACAGCGCATCCAGCCGCTGCTCGAAGGCGTGGTAGCCGATCGCTTCGTACAGCTCCATGCGCGTCTGCATGGTGTCGACAACGTTCTTCTGCGTGCCGTCGCGACGGATCGCGGTGTAGACGTTCTCGGCCGCCTTGTTCATGGCGCGGAAGGCCGACAGCGGATACAGCACGATGCCGACGTCGGCGCCGGCCAGCTCGTCGACAGTGAACAGCGGGGTCGAACCGAACTCGGTGATGTTGGCCAGGATCGGCACCTTCACCGCGTTGGCGAACTGCCGGTACATGGCCAGCTCGGTCATCGCCTCGGGGAAGATCATGTCGGCGCCGGCCTCGACGCAGGCCACGGCGCGCTCGATGGCCTTTTCCAGCCCTTCGACCGCCAGCGCATCGGTGCGCGCCATGATCACGAAGTCGGGATCGGTGCGCGCATCCACCGCCGCCTTGATGCGGTCGACCATCTCGGCCTGGCTGACGATCTCCTTGCCCGGACGATGGCCGCAGCGCTTGGCGCCGACCTGGTCCTCGATGTGCATCGCACCCGCGCCGAACTTGATCAGCGACTTCACCGTGCGCGCCACGTTGAAGGCGGACGGCCCGAAGCCGGTGTCGACATCGACCATCAGCGGCAGATCGCAGACGTCGGTGATCCGGCGCACGTCGGTGAGCACATCATCCAGCGTGCTGATGCCGAGATCAGGCAGGCCCAGCGAACCCGCGGCCACGCCGCCGCCCGACAGATAGATCGCCTTGAAGCCGGCGCGCTGGGCCAGCAGGGCGTGGTTGGCATTGATCGCGCCCGGCAGCTGCAGCGGCTTCTCGCTGGCAACGGCGGCGCGGAACTTGGCGCCGGCGGAAACGTGGCTCATGGGAACTCCTGGTCGAAGGATCGGGGCGGATGCGCGCGTTGCAGCGCACGGGGTCTGAGCCTGTTACATCAAGACCCGTGCCAACTGCGCTGCTTGCGCGCGCCTGCCGTACAGGACGGATTGCATTGAAGAATCGGGCGCTTCAGGCCGGCAGGCACGTTTCACGACGTCGCAAATGCGCGACACGTTACCCATCGCGAGACACGCATGAAACATGGCGCCTGCCGTTCGCGCGTCTCGGCAGATTCAAGTCGAGCACCTAGAATTGCGGGCTCAGCCGTTCCCGTCGCGCAAACGGGAACACGCCAAGGATGGCCAGGGGTGCCGGCGCAAAACGCTCGAAACAGGCTCGACCGGTGCGCCCCGCCCACCTCCTGGCGTTCCCGACCTGTTTTAAACCCAGCGGAGGACCCCGTTCCCATGCAGTACGCCACACCCCGTGCGCGCCGACTTGGCGCCGCTCTTCACCGCCTGCTGCAGGTCGCTTGCGCGCTGCTCACGTTGACCGTGGGCATCGGTCTGCCCGCGGCCAGCGCCCAGACCGCCGTCAGCGGCGTGACCGCCATCGGAGCCGGCGAGAACCACACCTGCCTGCTGACCAGCACTGGCGCCGTCCGCTGCTGGGGGGCCAACGTTCATGGGCAGCTCGGTAACGGTGGCGTCGACCCTTTCGAGACCAGCGCCTTTCCCAGCGATGTGCTGGGGCTGTCGCAGGGCGTGACCCAACTTGCGGTGGGTGACAATCACGCCTGTGTCCTGACTGCGCAGGGCGGGGTCAAGTGTTGGGGAAGCGTTGTCGACTACCTGCCCGGCAACAACAGCCCCTTGAGCCGACCGGTGGATGTCGAGCTGGGCCGCGCGGCAATCGCGGTGGCGTCTGGCAACGGTTTCAGCTGCGCCCTGCTCCACTCGGGCGCGGTGGAATGCTGGGGCACAAACACTTTTGGCCAGCTCGGCAATGGCAGCTTTGACTTTCCGTTTGCGCCGGTGAGCGTGGTCGGCCTGCCGGGCCCCATGCAGAGCATCGAGGCAGGCGGCACCTCAGCCTGTGCGCGCAGCGCGGCGGGCGCGACCTACTGCTGGGGCAGCAACGGTGATGGCCAGCTCGCCCTGGGCACCTTCGGCACAAGCCAGTCGTCGGCGACCCCGGTCGAGGCCTTGGATGCGGCCTATGCCGGGATCCGCTTCGGCGGAAGCCACGGCTGCGGCGTCAGGGCTGGCGCCGCGCTCTGCTGGGGGCTCGCCGTCTTCGGTCAACTGGGGAATGGCTCCCTCGCTCGCCAAGCGCTGCCGAGCGCGGTCACCGATCTGGGCACGGGCGTCGCCCGCGTCAGCGGCGGCATGGAGCACAGCTGCGCGACCTTGGACGACGGTACCGCGCGATGCTGGGGACGCAACAGCAACGGCCAGCTCGGAAACGGCACCAGCACGCAGCGTCTGCTGACCCCCGTGCAGGTGACAGACCTCAGCGAGGTTGCATCGATTGCAACCGGTCACCGCCACAGCTGCGCCGTGCTGGTGTCCGGCGGTGTGCGCTGCTGGGGCTCCAACAGCAGGGGCCAGCTGGGTGATGGCACCACGCTGTCCAGGCTGGTGCCGGTAGTGGTGGTGCAGCGTTCTGTCCCTGATGCGCCCACGGCGGCCACGGCTGCAGCCGGCGACGCCAGTGCGACCGTCAGCTTCCTGCCGCCTGCTCGCGATGGCGGGCTTGCGATCCTGGGCTATGTGGTGACCAGTCAGCCGGGCAACGTGCAAAGCGGGCTCTGCGCAGGTTCGCCCTGCCCCGTTTCGGGCCTGCAGGACGGCACCGCTTACACCTTCACCGTGGTGGCCCGCAATGCGCTGGGCGACAGCCCCGCGTCGGAACCCACCGCAGCGGTGAGCACGCGCCGCGTGCAGAGCCTGAGCTTCGGCCCCAACCCCGGCCCCCTGCCCCGCAATACCAGCGGTGCCCGCGTGAGCGCGACCGCGAGCAGCGGGCTGGCGGTGAGCTTCAGCAGCCTGAGCCCGGAGGTCTGCGAGGTCGATTCGGCCACCGGCGCGCTGAGCCTGCGGGCGATCGGCCAGTGCACCGTGGCCGCTGACCAGGCCGGCACGGCGGAGTACCGACCGGCCGCACGAATCACCCAGACCTTCGAGATCCTGCGGTCGCTGCAGAGCGGATTCGGCGTCTCGGCGCAGACCCCGCTGGTCTTGCTGGGCGGCAGCACCGTGGTGAGTGCTGCAGGCGGCCAGTCGAGTGGCGCGCTCGGCTTTGCCCTCCAAGCGGGCTCGCCCTGCACGCTGTCGGGAACCACGCTCAGCGGCAGCGACGTGGGAACCTGCACCGTGATCGCCACCCGTGAGGGCGATGCGGAGTACCAGCCGGTCAGCGCCAGCGTTTCGGTCAACGTGTTCGCCCGCGGCCTCTCGGATTTGCAGGTGCCAGGCCAGAGCCTCACTCCGGCCTTCAATCCGGCGGTTGGCCTCTACCGCTTGGTCGTTGCGAATGCGGTCCAGCAGATTCCTGTTCGCGCGACGGCGAGAGACCCCTCGGCAGCGGTGCTGGTCGGCGGCCAACTGGCGGCGACGGGGACCGCCTTGCCGGTTAATCTCAATGCCGGCACCAATGTCGTGCCGGTGACTGTGATCGCCCAGGACGGCAGCCAGCAGACCCTCCAGCTGATCGTGACCCGCCGCTTCGCGCAGAGCATCCAGCTGAACCTGCCGGCCACTGCGGTGTTGGGCGATGCGCCGCTGCCTCTGGCGGCGACGGGTGGCCCCTCGGGCCAGCCGGTGCAGGTCAGCAACCTCACGCCGACGGTGTGCGCCTTCAGTGGCAACGAGCTGCAGCTGCTGAGCGCCGGCACCTGCGAGCTGCGCGCCAACCAGACCGGCGATGCCAACTACGACCCCGCGCCGGAACTGGTGCGCACGGTCCAGATCCAGCCCGGCGTCGACCTGCAGATCAGCGTCGACAACGGCGTCAGCAGCGTCGCACCGCAGGGCGCCGTGGTCTATCGCATCGAGCTCGGCAACGCCGGCCCGAGCCCCGCGCCGGGCGCAGGGTTCAGCGTTTCGACGCCCGCGGCACTCGGCGACATCGAGTGGATCTGTACGCCACTGCAGGGCGCGAGCTGCCCCTCGGCCTCCGGCACGGGTGCGCCGGCGCTGAGCGTGGATCTGCCGGTGGGCGGCATGCTGCGCTTCGAGGTCGGGGGGCGCCTCAACGCCACGCCCGGCAGCACCCTGCAGTTCAGCGCCAGCCTGCAGCCACCCGCCGGCACCGTCGAGCGCGCCGCCAGCGACAACACGGGCGTGGACACCGATCCGGTGCAACCCTTTGGCGTGTTCAGCAACGGCTTCGAGGCGGGCGCGGACGGCCTGCGCATGCAGCAACGCTGAGCCCCGGTCCGAGGCCGTGCGCTCCCGCTCGGTCCGGACGCCGAAGCCACACCCGGGGCCCCGCAGGCTGTCTGCGGGGCCCCGCTGTTTTGTACCGTCGCAAGAGTGTTTCAATGCGCCACCAGCACTGAAACACGCGACATGAGCGCGCATCCCGAATCGACCCGCCTGCCCGTCATCTGGACGGCCTCCGTCTCGCGCCTCTCGCAGCTGCTGCGCGAAGTCACGCCCGAGTTCGACGGCCGCGCGCGCATCGAGAACTTGAACCTCGGCTTCGAGGACGCCGTTCGCCACATCCGCACGCGCCTGCCCAGCGAGCGCGTCGACGTGTTGATCTCGGCCGGCAGCAACGGCGCCTACCTGCGCAATCGCATCAGCCGTCCGCTGGTGCTGGTGCGCGCTTCGGGTTTCGATCTGATGCAGGCGCTGTCGCGCGCGCGGCGCATCGCCGAACGCATCGGCGTGATCACCCACGAAACCGATCTGCCGGTGTTCGCCGAGTTCCAGCGCCACTTCGGCCTCGACATCGCCCAGCGCAGCTTCATCACGGCGGAAGAAGCGCGCTCAGCCGTGGGCGATCTCGTCAGCCAGGGCGTGCGCGCGATCGTCGGCACGGGGCTTGTGACTGAACTGGCCGAACAGGCCGGCGTGGCGGGCGTGCTGATGTACTCGGCCGACTCGATCCGTCAGGCCTTCGAGAGCGCGCTCGACGTCGCGCGCCCGCTGATCGCGCAGGAGGAACACGCCCCCAGCCCGCGCGCGAAGAAGCCCGGCGCGCCGCGGCATGCGCTGGAGGATCTGGTCGGCGCCAGCGCCGCCATGGTCGAGCTGCGCGAGCAGATCCGCCGCGCGGCAAGCAGCTCGGCCACGGTGTTGATCCAGGGCGAAACCGGCAGCGGCAAGGAGCTGGTCGCCCAGGCCCTGCACGGCGTCAGCCCACGCCGGCGCGGCGCATTCGTGGCGATCAACTGCGGCGCGGTGCCGGAGTCGCTGCTGGAAGGCGAGCTGTTCGGTCACGACGAAGGCGCATTCACCGGCGCACGCCGTGGCGGCCGAGCCGGACTGATCGAAACCGCCAGCGGCGGCAGCCTGTTCCTGGACGAAATCGGCGAGATGCCGCTGGCCCTGCAGACGCGCCTGCTGCGCGTGCTGGAGGAACGCGAGGTGCTGCGCGTCGGCGCGTCGAACCCGATCCCGGTCGACCTGCGGGTGATCGCCGCCAGCCACGTCGACCTGCGCGCGGCGGTCGCCGAAGGACGCTTCCGCGCCGACCTGTTCTACCGCCTCGACGTGCTGCGCCTGCGCCTGCCGCCGCTGCGCGAGCGACGCGAGGACCTGCCCGCCCTCATCAGCAGCCTGCAGGACAGCCTGCGCCGCCGCGGCCTGGGCATGCGCGAACTGAAGTTCAGCGCCGAAGCGATCGCGCTGATGGCTGCGTACCCATGGCCCGGCAATGTGCGCGAGCTGCGCAACCTGCTGGAGCGGCTGCATGCGCAGGTCGATCCGGCGGTGGTGGAGATCGAGGCGGCGCTGTTGATGCGGCTGGCGCCGGAGTTGGGCCTTGGCGTAACGACGGCTGCGCTTGATCCGTCGGCGCTCGCTTCCCTGCGGGTCGGCAACGCTGCGGTGAGCGCGACGTCGACTCGCCCCTCGGCCACCGAGTTGCACGCGTTGCTGGAACGGCATGGGGGATCACGCAATGCGGCCGCGGAAGCGCTGGGGGTATCGCGCAGTACGCTGTGGCGGTGGCTGCGGTAGTGCGACGCGCAAGAGTTCCCCGGTGAGTCGGATTGAGCGCCTCCCCCCTCTCCCCTTGTGGGAGAGGGGTCGGGGGAGAGGGGTAGGCGGCTTCCGGCACGGTGTCTCACCCCTCTCCCCAACCCCTCTCCCACAAGGGGAGAGGGGCTATGCCACCGCACACCATGACGATGCCGGTTGCACACTGGGCTCGGCTGGAAAGGTCAGCCAGTGCGAGCTGTTGGAGTGCATTCACGATATGAACCACGAAGCATTCAGGTCAGTAGTCATCTGCCATCTCCGGACTGCCACGGCGTTTCAGGACGCCTTGGAGGGCCTTGCTATCGGGAACGTCCCACGCGAGCACATTTCCCGACGGCTGTGGATTCTCGCGAATCAAGACGGTGCAAGCTTTGGCGCGCTTCTGAAGCTGGGTCATGTAGGTAGCGCGCTAGCGTTGATCCGTCCGCAAACTGAAGCCTTCCTGCGTGGGTGTTGGGCGCGTTGGTTTGCGAGAGACGTTCAGCTATGCCAAATCGCCGAAGGGACGGGCCGATTCGAGCTCCTGGCGCAGACATTGAAAGACCTCGACTCTTTACAGCTTCCGGTGAGGATCTGCGCTCGGGAACTGGACCTTGTGCATTTGTCGAGAGCAGCGGTGAGCAAGCTCCATGACCTTACGCATCGTGGCACGCTCGCCTTGGATCTTCTTTCGGCATGCAACGCATCTCTTCCGTTCGCGGCTGCGCCACATTTGCTTGCGTCGCTGGATTTGACTATCCAGATCGGCGCCCTCTCGGCAGCCGCAGCTCTGGAAGATGCCGGGGATCGCGAGACGGGCAACGCATTGCTTGTCCGAGCAGATGAATTCCGCCTTCAGGCAGATCATTCGCTCAACGAAAGCCAGCACCTCCAAGTGGAGTCCGGGCTTGGGGCGAAGCAGTGAGCAGGATGTCCATGTGTCCCGTCCGGATTGACCAACCTCCCCGCACCGCCCTCATCACCGGCGCCCACGGCTTCCTCGCCGGCTTCATCATCGCCGCCCTACGTGCCCGCGGCTGGCGTGTGATCCGCGGCGTGCGTTCGCAGCCGACCGCTGCGGACGAACGCCACTGCGACTTCGCGCGGGCGCAGGACAGCACCGACTGGCGCGCCCTGCTCGACGGCGTGGATGCTGTGGTCAATGTCGCGGGCATTCTGCGCGAGACGCCCACGCAGTCCTTCGAGGCGATCCACCACACCGGCCCTTTGGCGCTGGCGCGGGCCTGCGTGGAACACGGCGTCCGCGACTTCGTGCAGATCTCGGCGCTCGGCGATCCTGCCGACGGCGAGTTCATCGCCTCCAAGCACCGCTTCGATGCCGCACTGCTGGCCCTTGAGCTGCGCGCGGTGGTGCTGCGGCCTTCGATCGTCTACACGCCGCGCGGCTCTTATGGGGGCACCTCGCTGTTGCGCGCACTGTCGGCCCTGCCGGTCGCCGTGCCGCTGCCGGGCGCGGGCGCATGGCCGGTGCAGCCGCTGGCGGCGGAAGACCTGGGCGAACTCGTGGTGGCCGCGCTCGAAGCCGAGCAGCGCGGCGTGTTCGAGGTCGGCTGCGCGCAGCCGCTGAGCCTGCGCGACTACCTGCTGCGCTGGCGGGCGTGGCTGCGGATCCCAGGCGCGCGCACGCTGCCGACGCCGCTGTGGGCCGTGGATGCCGCGGTGGCAGTGGGCGAGCGTTTCGGCGTCGGCCCGATGGGCCAGACGATGTGGCGGATGCTGAAGCGCGGCAATGTCTGCGCGCCGGATGCACATCAACGATTGCTCGCCGATTTCGGCACCGCGCCGCGCGATCTGGAGACGGTGCTGGCGCAGACGCCCAGCCAGGCGCAGGACCGCTGGCAGGCGCAGCTGTATCTGTTGGGCCCCGTACTCCGTTGGACCGTGATCCTGCTGTGCCTGATCTCGGCCTGGGCGGGCTTTGTCACGCCCGCCGCGCAGATCGAAGCGATGGCGTCCGGCAGTCTGCTGGCGCAGCTTGAACCCGTGGCCCTGGCGCGCTTCGCCGGCGGCGTCGACCTCGTGCTTGCGCTATGGCTGGCGAGCGGCTGGCGAGCGCGCGCCGCGGTGGCGTCGACCCTGCTGCTGGTGCTCGGCTACACGGGGGTGTTCGGCGCGCTGGTGCCCGCGCTGTGGCTGGACCCGCTGGGCGGGCTGGCCAAGAATCTCGTCCTGCTGCCGGCACTCGCCGTGCTGTGGGTGCTGAGCGATCGGAGGTAGGGCGATGGACTATCTGTGGCTGAAGTGGATCCACATCCTGTCGTCCACGCTGCTGTTTGGCACCGGGCTCGGCATCGCCTTCTTCCTCTGGGTGGCGCATCTGCGCGGCGACGCGCGGGTGATCGCGGCGACCGCGCGCACGGTGGTGATCGCCGATGCCTGCTTCACCGCGCCTGCCGTGGTGGTTCAGCTGGTGACCGGTCTGCTGCTGTCGGCGCAGCTCGGCTGGCCGATCGAGGCCTTCTGGTGGCGCGCCTCCGTCGTGCTTTTCTTCGTGGTCGGCGCCTGCTGGCTGCCGGTGCTGTGGCTGCAGCTGCGGGCGCGCGATCTGGCCGCGGCGGCCGCGGGCTCGGGCGGCGAACTTCCGCCCGCCTACCACCGCGCCATGCGGGCGTGGTTCTGGCTGGGCTGGCCGGCCTTTCTCAGCGTGCTCACGATCTTCTGGCTGATGGTGGTGAAGCCAACCTAGGCACCCTCAGCCTCCGGCCAGCCCATGGCACGCTCCGGTTCGCCCGCCTCAAGGAAGATACGCCGGGTCACAATAGTTCAGCTGCCGCTGGTAGTGCGCGTCGACGTCGAGCCCTCGCAGCGGCGAATCTGGCGGCTCATCCTGCACGTCCCTCAAGTGCATCCAGGGACTTCGCGCAAAGTAGCGCTGGAACAGCGTCTCAGCGTCGCTTTGGGCGGCGGGATCGGTGGACCCCGCGGGCAGACCGAAGGCGGGAACCTCCATGGCCTGCGAGACACGCTGCCACAGGGCCCAGGCAAGCTCAGGCCGCCGCCAGTCCGCGGGGATCAACTCCGAGATCGGGGACAGTGAGAACGGCTGCAGTCCTCCGGAAGCGGGCCTCGGCAGCGCGGCCTGCCACAGGAAAGCGCCCATTGGATGTCCGCTCTCGATCAGCCCGCGCAGCATCGGCCAGCCATGCTGGCGGTAGGCGGCGGCCAGCGCAGGGTCGGCCACGAGCATGCCAGCCGTGACCTGATCACTGGACAGGAAAATCGCAGTGGATGTGGGATTGCGCCTGAGCGCACCCATCAGCGCGTAGTGGGGGGCGCGCCTCAACAGCGCCCCATCTGCGCCCTCACACGCACGCGCACGCTGCTCGTTGCGATCCGCAATCTCCTCCAGCCTTGCGAGCCATACGGATCGCCTCGGGTCCTCGGGAGCGAGGGCTTCGATTTGAGACCGCGCATGGCCCGACCTAAGCTGGCGATCCAGGTTCTGCGGTGAACAGGTCAGAACTTCCACGGCCAGCCTGCAGGCGGCAACGGCATCGCCCCCGCGGGCGCGACTGTCCAGGGCCGCCACCACATCGAGCACCGAAGTGCCGCGCGCAGGCAGCCGAAGCGCCGACAGATCCGCCGTCGAAGCGTGCGCGCTCCAGGGCGACGAAGAGCTCCGCGCAAGCGACTCGGCCGGGCGATCCGCAGCGCCGTCCGGGGCAGCGCTGTCTTTTTCGGCAACCAGCATTGCGCTGGCCGCAGACGGAGCCTCCGAGGCGGAAAGCAGACGCAGGCAGAGCCAAAGCAAAGCCGCCGATGCGGCGAGGCCGAGTGCTGTCAGCCCGAGTACTCGAACCCTCAACCTCACCGCTGTCATGTGCGGCCGTCCAGGCACGTACAAGCGCAGCGATCGTCCCCCATCCCGCTCACGCCATCCGCACCCAGCGCAGCAGGGTCGCGAAGTTCGGCGGCTTGCCGTGCATCAGCAGGCCGACGCGGAAGACCTTGCCGGCCACCCACATGGCGGCGGCTGCGGAGAGCAGGCCGATCAGCAGGGCCAGACCGATCTGCCACACCGGCGGCGGGGTGTTCGAGCTGATCCGCATCACCATCACGAAGGGGCTGACCGGCGGCGTCAGGCTGAGCACGGTAGCCAGCGTGGAGTTCGGGTCGCTGCGGATCGGCATCCATAGCAGCATCGGCGCGACCGCCAGCAGCACCACTGGAGTCAGCAGGCTCTGCGCCTCGCGCAGCTCGTTTACCGCGGCACCCGCCGCCGCCATCAGCGCACCGAAGGTGGCAAATGCGATCAGGAAGAACAGAGCGAACACGGCGAGCTGCCAGAACTCGACCAGACCGGTCAGGGCGAAGCTCAACAGCGCCAGCACGCCGAGGCCGGCGTACACCGACATCATCAGCAGGCCCACGCCGAGCTGACCCAGGATCTTGCCGGCCATCAGCTGGGTCGGCGACACCGCCGCCAGCAGCACCTCGACCACGCGGCTGGATTTCTCCTCGACCGTGGTGGTCACCAGCATCTGGCCGGCGGTCATGATGGCCATGAACATCAGCATCATGAAGGCGATCGGCAGGATCTCGCCCACCGCCAGCGCCGCACTGCTGTCGCCGTCTTCGCCAACGGTGACGGCGCGCACCCGCGGCAGCTCGTTCAAGGCGCGGACCTGCGAGGCATCGAGTCCGTTGGCCTGCATGCGCGCATCGATCAAGGCCGGACGCAGGGCGTCGCGGATCTCACCCACCACGCGTTCGTCGAGCTTCTTGCGGATGTAGAACTCGTAGCTGCCCAGCGTGCCCGAGTCGCCCGCGCGCACGGCGTCAGCGGCAATCACCAGCAGGGCGAGGCGACGCGCATCGCCTTCGCCGGTATCCAGCAGGCGCGCCTTCTCGGCGTCGAGATCGGCGCCGGGCGCGAGCGCGGTGATGCTGAGCGTGGGCACTTCTCCGAGCGCGGCCTCCATGCCCGCCTGCGCCTGTGCGCCACCTTGCAGGCCGCGCAGGGCGTCCGGCATCACCGCATCGATGCGCGCCTGGGTCTTGCGACGGCGCTCGGCGAAGGCCTCGGGCGACAGCGCCTCGGCCAGCCGCACGTCGATGCCGGCGCCCGAGAGGTCGAGCACGGCGACTTCGCCGCGCACGGGCGGCGTCTTGAAGTTGGTCAGCAGCGGCACCAGCAGAAGACCGACCAACATCATGGCTGGCACCGCCACCAGACCGAACAGGAAGCCCTTGGTCAGGGCGGTGGAGACGAATTCGCGCCAGGCGATCTGCAGCACCTTGCTCATGCGCCCTGCTCCCCGTTGAGGTCGGTGCCGACGATGTCGATGAAGATGTCCTCCAGGCTGGGCCGGACGATCTCCAGCTTGGCCGGCGGCCATTCGCGCGCCAGCGCGGCCAGCGTGGCCGGCAGGTCGGTGCCTTCGGCCAGGGCGATGCGGTAGCCACCCTCCTGCGCGCTGATGCCGGTGACGCCGGGCAAGGCGCGCACGCTGGCCGGCACCTCCGCCGCGGGCCGCAGCGGCTCCAGCTGGATCGCGTTGCGCTGATGCCCGGCGCGGATCCCGGCCAGGGTATCGTCCAGCACCTTGCGGCCCTGATGGATCATGACGATGTGGTCGCACATGGTCTCGGCCTGCGGCATGACGTGGGTCGAGAACAGCACGGTGCAGCCGCGCGCGTGCTCGGCTTCGATCAGGCTCTTCAGCAGCCGCATGTTCACCGGGTCAAGCCCGCTGAAGGGCTCGTCGAGGATCAGCAGCTCGGGTTCGTGGATCGTCGCGGCGATGAACTGCACCTTCTGCTGCATGCCTTTCGACAGCTCCTCGCAGCGCTTCCTGGCGACCTCGGGCAGGCCCACACGCTCCAGCCACTGCTGGGCGCGGCGCTTGGCCTCGGCGCGCGACAGGCCTTTGAGCACGCCCATGTGCAGAAGGAAGTCGGCCACCTTCATCTTGCGGTAGACGCCGCGCTCTTCCGGCAGATAGCCGATGCGGTCCTTGGCCTTGAGCGCCGAATCGAAGCCCAGCACCCGCACCTCGCCGCGATCGGGAAACAGGATCGACAGCAGCATGCGCAGCGAGGTGCTCTTGCCGGCGCCGTTCGGGCCGATGATCCCGTACAGCGCACCGCGCGGCACGCTCAGGTGCAGATCGCGCACGGCGTGCTTGGGGCCGAAGGACTTTTCAAGGCCGATGAGTTCGATCGCAGGCGTCACGCGCAGCTCCGGTGGCGAAAGGACGGCGGGCCGGAGTATGCGACAGGGTGGGGTGTGACATGCGCGGAATCCTGGGCGCGCCAGGGCGACACGGATCACGTCCATCCTGAACTTGCTCCGTGGTCGCGCGTCCGGCGCTGACCCTCAGGGCTGCACCCACCGCCCGTGCCAGCCGTCCTCGGCCTCGAACTGCGCGCGGCGGTGGCCGCTGTGGGCGAGGTGCAGCCAGTCGATCCGCTCAAGAGTGAACTCGACCAGGGCGAAGTGCTCGCGGCCCAGTTCGACGATTGCGGGCGCGAGGCCGGGCTGAAGCGCATCCGCCGGCAGGCCGCTGCCGGCCTCGGTGAGGGCGGCACCCGGCGCGTTGTCGACGGTGTAGCAGCGACGCCCGAAGTCGGTGGTGCGCTGCCAGGCGGCGTCGACGGCCTCGCCCACGAGCTGCGGCGTGGCGCGACCGGCGAGACGCAGCTGCACGCCCTCACCGAAGAAACACCAGCTGGCGCGCGGGTCGTCGTGCAACTGGCGGAGCTTGGGCGAGCGGCGATCGGTGTGGAAAGCGAGGCGTGAGGTCTCGCGCTCGGCCCGACGCAGCACCACGTAGCGCGCGTCGGGCCCGTACGCGCCAAGGCTGGCGAACACGCCCTGGTGGAAGGGCGATTGGCGGCGCGCGGCGCCTTCGATCAGAAGGCTCCAGACCTGGTCGAGCACGGCATCAAGGCGGTCGGGCTGCGGCTGCGTGGACATGGAAACGCCTGAGGTCTGCGGTCGGGCGGCATCGGCCCCTGGGCTGCGAAGCGTAGGCGCGACTGGAGCGTCCGGCCGTGAATTCGAGCGGCGGGCGGGTGCTCAGCCCGCCCTCCGGCCGGGCTCAGAGCGAGTGAAAAAATCCCGACGCCATAGCGCAGGCGTCTCTGGGTGTGCGTGGCAAGGCGCGGTACGTGAATTCAAGGGCGTTTGGCGAGCCAGTGACCGCGGAATTCGCGCAGCGCGCTGCCGCCACGGGCAGCCAGAGGCGGCCGCCGTAGGGGGATGGATCTTTCACATGCTCTCAGCGCCGGATCTCACCGAGGTCGACGTCGGGGATCTCGTAGTCGTAGTCGGGCAGCAGGTAGTCGGGGAGATCGCTGCTGCAGTCCTCGATCTGGCAGCGGCGACGCTGCAGGTAGGCGTCCCGGACCAGCAGGTAGTCGTCCTCGGCTTCGCGCAGCAGATCGTCGAACTGCAGGGCGCTGGCGCGCGCGTCGATGCCGTACATCACGCTGACGCCCCAGCCGTACTCGCTGGCGGTCCAGCTGATCGGGCTGACGCGGGTGGTGGCGAGGCGGCCGCCGACATCACGCAGGGTGCCCGGCCCGAAGATCGGCATGACCAGATAGCGCGAGTCGCGCCAGCCCCAGCGCCCCAGGGTCTGGCCGAAGTCGGCGTCACGGTAGGGAATCTCCATGCGGCTGGCCGGATCGAAGAAGCCGCCGATGCCAACGGTGGCGTTGATCGCGAAGCGGCCAAGCGCGGCGCCGGCCGGGCCCGGCTCGCCCTGCAGCAGCAGGTTGAGCGAGGCCAAGGGCTGCTGCAGGTTGCTGAAGAACTTGCGCACGCCGTTACGCAGCGGCGCCGGGGTCAGGGTCTGGTAGGTCTTGGCGACGGGCCGCAGGGCGAAGCGGTCCAGGGTCATGTTGAAACGATGCATGGGGCGGTTGAAGCGCTCCCACGGATCAGGCTGCCTCTGCGATTCCTGGGCCGCGGCGCTGCGCGGGCCGGAGTTCTCGAGGTCCAGCCCCGGGCCCCAGCTGGGGGGCGTGGTGGTGTCCTGCGCGCGGCCATCCTGGCCCAGGCCGAGCAGCGCCAGCGCGAGCGCGCTGACGACGAGGCTGCGTGCGATGCGTGTGTTCATGGCGCTCTCCTGCGCTCGGTGCGACGGGGTGTGGCGTGGGGGTGGGGCTGGACTGAGGAGGAGCAAGCTCGCGCGTCAGTCGGTGGACAGTCGATGCGCGACGCAGATGGCGCGGTAGCGTGACGAGACCGGCTGCAGGGCGAGCGTTCGGCCAGCGCTTCCGGCCTCACGCCGCAGCAGGTGCAGGCAGGCGACGCCGGCGCTGTCGATGTCGTCGAGCGCACCGAGGTCGATGCGCTGCAGGGCGGCACTGTGGCGCGCGGCCTCGCCGAGCAAGGTCGCGGCCTCTTCGACGCCAAGGCGTCCGGCGAGCTTCAGCACGCCGGCCTCGAAGCGCATCTGCAGGGCGGGCTCAGCCCTGGACATCGATCTCGCCGCGGTTCAGGCCCTCGATCACTTCGTCCAGGCTCTGCCGACGCAGGCGCTCATCGAACTGGGTGCGGAAGGTCTGCACGTAGGACACGCCTTCGACGATCACATCGAACACCAGCCAGGCCTCACCCACCGGACGGAACAGATAGTCGACCTTGACCGGGGCGCCGCCGCGGCGGTGAATCTCGCTGGCCACGCGCACGATCTGGCCGCCGCGCAGCTCGGTCTCGCCGGCGACGCGCACATCGAGGCTGGGGTCGGCGTCGAGCATGGCGGCGCCGTACTTGTTGAGCAGGCTCTTTACCAGGGCGTTGGCAAAGGCGCTGACCTTGGCCGGATCGGCGCCGCGGCTGTGCCGACCCAGCACCAGGCGGGCTGAGTACTCACGGTCGAACAGGGCGTCGAGCTCGCTTTCGACGAAGGCGTTGAGCTTGCCGCGATCAGCGCTGAACTCGGCGCGCTGCTCGACCAGGGTCTTCAACACACTTTCGGTGCGCTCTTCAACGATAGCCGCGGGGCGGGCGTTGGCGGCGACCGCCGCGCTGGCGCAGAGCAGCAGGGCAAGCAGGCTCGACTGCACGAGATGGGTGATGCGCATAGGGGTCTCCTTTACTCCGCAGCGGCAGGGCTGGCGTCGGTCTTTTCGCCCGATTCGCCGTTACCGAACATGAACTGGCCGATGAGCTGTTCCAGCACCACAGCCGACTGGGTCAGCAGGATCTCGTCGCCGTCCTTGAGCGGCTCGGGGTCGCCGCCCGGGGCCAGGCCCACGTAGCGATCGCCCAGCAGCCCGCTGGTATAGATCGCGGCGGCGGTGTCCGCGGGCAGCTCGCCGGCATCGCTGCTGATCCGCAGCGTGGCGATGGCATCGAAGCTGACCGGGTCGAGCACCACGCTCGCGACCTCGCCGACCTTGACCCCGGCGATGCGCACCGGCGCGCGCACCTTCAGCTCACCGGCGTTGGAGAAGCGCGCGGTCACGCTGTAGCTCTCGCCGCGCAGGCCGTCCTTCGAGTTGGTGGAGGCGAAGGCCAGCACCAGGGCGCAGGCGAAGCCCATCAGGATGAAGAAGCCGACGCTCCATTCGGTCTTTGCAGAAGTTGCCATGGCGTCCTCAGTACAGCGTTGCGCTCAGGATGAAATCGAGGCACAGCACCATCAGCGAGCCCATCACCACCGAGCGGGTGGTGGCGATCGAGGTGCCCTCGATGGTGGGCGGCGCGTGGTAGCCGGCGTAAGTGGCGATCAGGGTGGTGGCGATGCCGAAGAAGATCGATTTGACGATGGACTGGCCGAAGTCGTCGACCAGGTCGATGCTCTGCTGCAGCGAGCTCCAGTAGAAGCCGCTGTCGAGCCCCAGCACCAGCACGCCCTGCACGTAGCCGCCGAGAATGGCGAAGGCGCAGAACACCATGGTCAGCACCGGCAGGCTGATCACGCCGGCCAAGAAGCGCGGCGCGACCACCTTGCGCACGGGATCGATCGCCATCATCGACAGCGCGGTGATCTGGTCGGTCGCGCGCATCAGGCCCAGCTCGGCGGCCATCGCCGAGCCGGCGCGCCCGCAGAACAGGATCGCCGCCAGCACCGGCCCGAGTTCGCGATACAGGGTGAGACCCAGCAGCGTGCCCAGCGAGCTGCCGGCACCGAAGGTGCTCAAGGTGCGGTAGCCCTGCAGGGCGAGCACCAGGCCGACAAAGGCACCGCCGACCGCGACAATCGAGACCGAGCGCGAGCCGATCGAATAGATCTGCGCGGCGGTGTCGCGCACAAAGCCGTGGCCCGGCCGGATCGCGCCGAGCACGCGCAGCAGAAACAGGCCCATCCGGCCGAGCGAAGCGAGCATCTCAGCCATGCGAAGCCCCCGCGCCACTGCGGCGATAGTCGAAGCCGATGGGGCCGTCCGGCGCGCCGTCGAGGAACTGACGCAGCAGGGGATCGCGGGTGGCGTTCAGTGCATCCGGCGAACCGGCGAAGACGATGCCCTGCTCGGCGACGACCACCACGTGGTCGGCCATCGCGAGGCTCTCGGCGACATGGTGGGTGATCACGAAGCTGGTCAGGCCCAGACTGTCGTTCAAGTTGCGGATCAAGGACAGGATCACGCCGCAGGCGATGGGGTCGAGGCCGGTCAGCGGCTCGTCGTACAACATCAGCGGCGGGTCCAGCACCAGCGCGCGAGCGAGCGCCACGCGGCGCGCCATGCCGCCCGAGAGTTCCTGCGGCATCAGCGCGCCGGCCTCGGCCAAGCCGACCGCGTTCAACTTCATCTGCACCAGCTCGCGCAGCACCGGCTCCGGCAGGCGGGTGTGCTCGCGCAGCGGCAGGGCGACATTCTCGAAGGTCGAAAGGTCGGTCAACAGGCCATTGCCCTGCAGCAGCACACCCATGCGCCGACGCAGGCGGAACAGCTCGGCGGTGCTGCGCGCGGGGTGCTCAAAGCCGAGCACGCGCACGCGGCCGGCCTGGGCGTCGAGTTCGCCCGTCACCGCGTGCAGCAGGGTCGACTTGCCGGCGCCGGACGGACCGATCACCGCGGTCACCTTGCCAGCCGGCACGCGCAGGCTGGCCTCGCGCAGGATCACGCGCGGGCCACGCGCCAGCGTGACGCGGTCGAACTCGATGGCGGTGGATTCGGTCATTCGGGGTGTCGTGAGTCGCGTGCGAGGCACGCACGAGGCGCGAAAGGCGCTTGGAGAAGCGTGACGGCGCGCATCTTACGGCCTGCGGCAGTGCAGCAAGAGCAAGAGCGGGTGAGCGCGGCGCTCCGAGCCGCAGCGATCGCCGCCCCCAGCGGGCGGCGCAGCGCCCTCATGAACAGCGTTTGTTTTGCCTTTTCAATACGTTGCGACGCGTACGCAGAGTCAGGCCCGAGCGCGATTGGCATGAAGCTGGGCTGAAAGGGCGCCGCTCGCGAGGCGGCCGACTGCGGCCTCGTCACCTCGTTTCGCGGGCGCGACGCGCCCCCGGTCACCCTTGCGCAAAGGGCGACGCGCCCCAAATCCACGACGGCATGGACCTCCCCGTATACGAAACCCATCCCGACCCGGCCACCCAGGCTGCCCATGACCGCCAGCGCTTCCGCCGCGGTCTGTTCATCGCCGGCGGCTTCATCGTGCTGCTGTGGTGGATCAAGGCCTTCGAGCTCGCCTTCGACACCGACTTCGGCGTGCTCGGCAACCGTCCGCGCGAGTGGGCCGGCCTGCTCGGCGTGCTGACCGCGCCGCTGCTGCACGGCTCGGTGGCGCATCTGATGTCGAACACGCTGGCCCTGCTGGTGCTGGGCACCCTCGCCTTCGCCTCGTTCCCCAAAGCCACCTGGCGCAGCCTGCCGCTGATCTGGGCGCTGGCCGGCCTCGCGGTGTGGGGCTTCGCCCGCGAAAGCTTCCATATCGGCGCCAGCGGGCTCACCCACGGCCTGATGTTCCTGCTGCTGACGCTGGGGCTGATGCGCCGCGACCGCGTCGCCATCGCCACCGGCTTCGTCGCCTTCTTTCTCTACGGCGGCATGCTGCTGACGGTGCTGCCGCGCGAGCCCGGCGTGAGCTGGGAGTACCACCTCGCCGGCGCGGTGTTCGGCGTGATCAGCGGACTGCTGTGGGCGCGGCTCGACCCGCTGCCGCCGCGCAAGCGCTACAGCTGGGAGATCGAGGAAGAGCTCGAAGCCGAGCAGCGCGCGCTGGAGCAGGCGACCTGGGAGCCGGCGCGGCCAAACGAGGTGCAGCCCCTGTGGGACGGCCCGCAGCGTCCACCCTCGCCCAAGGTCCCGCCCCTGCGCGGCGTGGTGGTGCAGTTTCCGCTGCGGATCGAAGCGGGCGAGGTGCGCTTCACGCGCGCAGCAGATCGAGGTGAGGCCCAAGGCTCAGCGGAGACGGATCCGCCGCGGAGCTGAGCCGCGGCGGCGACCGGCGCGCGCTGGCGCAGCGCATCCGCCTACCGCTCGCTTAGGCCCCCTGCGCGCCGCAGCAGATCGAGCAAGCCATCGTCGTCGCGCCAGTCGCGGCCGCTGACGAAACGCGGCAGGGCCCAGCGCTCGTCGTCCGGCGACAGCGCGCGCGGCTCGGTGGTGAAGGCCGCCATCAGCCCGATCTGCGGCCCGCGCCGCGGCAGCCAGTCGCGCCGCAGGAAGTCGCTGACATCGCCGAAGGGATAGGCGAACCAGCGCGGCCGGCGGCCCACCACGCGCTCGATCTCGGCGCTGGCAGCGCTGATCTCCGCCTCGGCCTCGGCCTCGGTCTCGATATCGAGAAAACTGCCGCGGCGGTTATCGCGCTGCGCCGTCCGCGCTACCAGCGGATGGTTGTGGTCCCAGCTGTGGTTTTCGAGCTCCATCAGCCCGGAGTGCGCGGCGGCGCGCCACCAGCCGTCGTGCATCAGGGCCGGGCCGTAGTCGTCGACCAACCCCGCCTCGAGGTCGGCGCGCGCCTGCGCCGAAGCGATGACGAAGCTCGACACGCACAGGCGCGGATGCGCGGCGCGGGCCTCGACCAGCACCGACAGCATCGAGGGCAGCACGCCCAGGCGGGGGTGGGTGATCGACTCGCCATCCATGCGCGTGCCGTCATCGAAGGTGATCGCCACGCCGCGCGTGCAGCCAGGAGCGAGCAGGTCCGCCAGCGGCAGCACCGGCACGCCTTCGCGCGCCAGCAGCGCCAGATCCGCGCGCAGGCCCAGCAGGTCGGCGCCGCTCCGCGACCAGTCTTCGAGGCGGGTGGCGTGGTAGGTCAGAACGAGGCGCGCCATCAGGGTCTCCAGTGCGCTTCGGGGAACCGCCCCGGAAAGAAGGCGTGGGCGATCGACCAGAAGCGCCAGCCGCTGGGGTCGCGGCGGATCGAAGCGTCGAGCATCGCGGCGAACGCCCGCACCTGGTCCTCGATTCGCAGCGCATCGACGCGCTGGAAGTGGATCTGCCGCTGGCCGCTGTCGAGGTCGGTGTCGGTGGCGAACAGATAGACCGGCGCGCCGGCCGCGGCGGCGATCTCGAACATGTTCTGCGCCAGCCGGGTGTCGAGCCCGGCCAGCTCGACCTCGATGGCATCCGGACGGTTGGTGGGCATGTCGCAAAGGCCGAAGCCGCAGTCACCCTCGATCAGAATCTGCCGCACCGCCTCACCTGCGTTCCCGCGATACACCAGCGGTCGGCCGGCCGCGAAGGCGATCAGCTTGTGACGCAGGCGCACGTAGAGGTTGCCGAACAGCGAGGAGCGGCTGAGCAGAGGGCCCAGCCGCGGCGCCACGATGTTCGGGCACAGGCCCAGCGACTTCGCATAGGGCAGGAACCAGTAGCCGCAGCCGTGGTGGGTGCCGATGAACATCACCGGTCCGCGATCGGGCAGCGCGTCGCCGCTGGCGCGCACCCAGCGCCGCAGATAGCCGCGGCCGCGCATCGGCACCAGGAAGCAGTCCATGTGCTCGATCAGCAGACGCCAGCGCAGCCTGCGCGCGAAGGCGGCCGCATCCGGCGCCCAGCCGCAGCGCTCGGCGCGCGCCACCGATTCGCGGATCTCCTCCACGTACCAGCCCTGCCAGCGCGAGAGCCCGCGGGTGAGCCGCAGCACCCAGGCCCAGGGCAGCAGGGTCAGGGCGACTGGCAGCAGGAACAGCTCGGTGAACTCGCGACCGCGCCGCAGCCAGGCGCGTGGACTCAGCAGACGCGGACGCGCGGCCATGCTCAGCGCTTGCGGCAGTCAAGGTAGAGGCTGATCGCGTTGTCCGGGCTGCGCAGGTCCAGGCCGCGGAGCTCAGGCCAGGCGCTCGCGTTGTACGCCACGCGCTGCACCTCGAAGCCGATCGGCTCGAGCAGGGCGCGCAGGGTGGCCTCGTCGTAGAAGCTCTTCTGCCCGGCGAAGGTCAGCGCGGCGTGTATCAGCTCGCCAAGGGTGTCGGTGACCAGCGGGATGCCGACCTCACGTTTCCAGAGTTCCAGCACGCGGGTGTCGCCGCGCTGGTAGTGGTCGACCAGCACGGCGAGATCGGGCGTCAGAAGGCGCAGCACGCCGCCGCGCTTCAGCACGCGGTGACAGTCGCGCAGATGCTCGCGGGCCTGGGCGAAGCTGAGCTGGCCGATGAAGTCCTCGGACTGCAGGAAGTCGGCGTAGTCATCGGCAAAGGGCAGCGGCTGCGACAGGTCGGCGACCACATCGGGCTGCCACTGCGGATCGGCGTCGACATGCAGCCAGCCGGGGAAGCGCACGCCGCCTGAGCCAAGCGAAATCTTCATGGAGGGTCTCGAAGCGCGCAGCTCGTGCCGCGCCAAACGCCGCGAAGTCTAGCGGATCGCACTCAGGCCGCTGGCAGCTGCCGTGCATGCCAGCGACCGAACAGCAGCTGCGCCGCGATCGCGCCGCACAGCGCGAGGAACATGTCCCACTGGGTGTCCCAGACGTCCCCCTGGGTGGCGAGGAAGGCATCGGCGGCGCCGCCCCAGACCAGCGCCGCCCACCACTCCAGCATCTCAAAGAAGGCCGAGAAGGCGAGACAGGCCGAGGTCACCAGATAGAACAGCCAGGCGCCCTCGCGCAGCGCGGTCTGCCGCAGCAGCAGCTCGCGGCCGAGGATGGCCGGAACGAAGCCTTGCGCGAAGTGGCCGAGACGGTCGTAGTGGTTGCGCGCGAGATCCAGCGCGTCCTGCACCCACAGGCCCAGCGGCGTCAGCGCATAGGTCCAGGCGCCGCCGTAGATCAGGATCAGGCAGTGCAGCGCGATCAGCCAGTACAGCAGCCGGGTCAGCGGAAAGCGCCGGCGCGTGGCGATCAGCAGCGGCAGGGCGGCGATCACCCAGACCACTTCCAGCAGCCAGGTCAGGCGATCGGTGGGGTCGATGGCGGACCAGACGAGGGCGGCCAGGACCACGGCGATCAGGATGGCGAATTCGGTGGCGCTGGGGGTGCTGCGGGGGGCTTGGACGAGCATGGGATTCGGGATTCGGGATTCGGGATTCGGGATTCGGGATTCGGGATTCGGGATTCGGGATTCGGGGTCGAGCATTGCCGGAGCGCGACTCTGAAACAACAAAGGTTGCAGATTCGCGGCGCTCTCGCTTCACGTCCCGCGCGAGCCCACCCCGCAACACTGCGCGCCCATGACGCTCCCCACCACACTGATCTGGTTCAAACGCGACCTGCGCGTGCAGGACCACGCGCCGCTGGCCGTTGCCGCCGAACGCGGCGCGGTGCTGCCGCTGTACGTGGTCGAGCCCGGCTACTGGCAGCTCGATGACGTGGCCGCGCGGCACTGGCGGGTGCTGCGTCCGGCGCTGTACGAGCTGCGGGAGGCGCTGGCCGCGCTCGGCCAGCCGCTTGTGGTGCGCGAGGGCGAGGTCTGCGCGGTGCTCGAGGCCCTGCACCGCGCCCTGCCCTTCGATGCGCTGTACGCACACGAGGAAACCGGCAACGCCTGGACCTTCGCCCGCGATCGTGCGGTGGCCGCCTGGTGCCGTCAGCGCGGCGTGGTGTTCCGCGAGTGGCGGCAGTTCGGCGTGGTCCGTGGCTTGAAGCGCCGCGCGCGCTGGGCCAGCCAGTGGGAAGCGCTAATGGACGCCCCGCTGGTCGCGGCGCCGCGCGGCTTGCTTCCACTGCCCGCGCATACGGCGCTGGTGCCGGGCGCGATTCCCGAGTGGCCGCGCGGGCTGGCGGCCTCCGCACGGGATGAAACCGTGCAGCCCGGCGGACGCGCCGCTGCGCTGCGCTGCCTGCAGGGCTTCCTGCATGAGCGCGGCGAGCACTACACCCGGCAAATGTCGAGCCCGCTCACCGCCGGCCGCGCCTGCTCGCGGCTGTCGCCGCACCTGGCGCTCGGCACGCTGTCGATGCGCGAGGCGGTGCAGACCGCGCGGCTTCGACGCGCCGAGCTGCAGCAGCTGCCGAAGGAGCTGCGAGGTCAGTGGCCGCGGGCGCTGGCCAGCTTCGAGTCGCGGCTGCATTGGCACTGCCACTTCATCCAGAAGCTCGAGTCCGAGCCGGCCATCGAAGTCCGCAACGTCAACCCTGGCTACGACGGCCTGCGCGAGGGCGATTTCGACGTTGCGCGCTTCCAGGCCTGGGCGCGCGGCGAGACCGGCTGGCCCTTCGTCGATGCCTGCATGCGCGCGCTGGTGCAGACCGGCTGGCTCAACTTCCGCATGCGCGCGATGCTGGTTGCGATCGCCTCCTGGCAGCTGTGGCTGCACTGGCGGCAGCCGGCCCTGCATCTGGCGCGCTGCTTCACCGACTACGAGCCCGGCATCCACTACAGCCAGGTGCAGATGCAGGCTGGCGTCACCGGCATCAACATCCCGCGCATGTACAGCCCGGTGAAGCAGTCGCAGGACCAGGACCCGGACGGCGATTTCATCCGCCGCTGGCTGCCCGAACTGGCGAACGTGCCGGCCGCCTGGATCCATGAGCCCTGGAAGATGGGTGCTGTGCAGCAGGCGAAGTACGGCGCGGTGATCGGCTGCGACTACCCGGCGCCGATCGTCGAGCACGTGCAGGCCGCGCGCGAGGCGCGCGCCCGCCTGAGCGCCTGGCGCCAGCAGCAGCCGGAACTCTCGCGCTTGAACCGCGAAGTGCTGGAGCGCCATGGCAGCCAGCGTCGGCGCGTGGCGGTGCGGATCGCGCCAGCCTCCCCGCAGGGTGAGCTGTTCTAGGCGATTCGCAAGGTTCGGCCGGCCACAGCCGTCGGCAGGCGCGGTCGCGCGCTTCGCCGCCGCGCCGGGCACGGCCTCAGGCGTCGGCGTCGTGCGACGCGGGCGGCGATTCGCTGGCGGCGAGCTTCACGAAGCGCCAGGCGAGCAAGCCGGCCGCGCCCGCGAGCCCAACGCCGAAGCCCGCCCAGACGCCGGGCGCGCCCAGCTCGAACGCGAAGCCCAGCAGGGCCGACAGCGGCAGCGCGATCAGCCAGTAGGCGATCAGCGAGACGCGGGTTGGGAAATCGTTGTCGAGCATGCCGCGCAGCGCGCCGAGGCTGACCGACTGCACGCCGTCCATCAGCTGGGTGAAGCCGAACACGAAGAAGATCGCCGCCGCCGCAGCGATGACCGCAGGGTCGTCGACGAAGAGCGCACCGATCCACGCACCCGCGAACAGGAACAGCAGAGCGAAGCCGCCCATCCAGGCGGTCACGACCAGCAGCCCGGCCTGCCCGATCGCGGCCACGCGCGGCCATTCGCCGGCGCCGATCACCTGCGCGATGCGGATCGTGACCGCGCCGGCGACGCCCAGCGGCAGCATGTAAAGCGTGCTGCCAACGGACAGCGCGACCTGATTGCCGGCCAGCGCGACGGCGCCGAACAGCCCGATCAGCACGCCGGCCACGGCCACCGCGGCGCCTTCGAGGAACAGCTGCACCGTCATCGGACGGCCTTCGTTCCACTGCCGCGAAAGCTCGGCGCGCTCCAAACGCCGCGGCCCCCACCAGGCGCGCAGCGAGGGCAGTCGGCGCACCACGAGCCAACCCGCCGCCGCACCGATCGCCTGCGCCGCGAGGCTGGCGATGCCCGCCCCCGTCAGCCCGAGTCGCGGAAAGCCCCAGTGACCGTAGATCAACAGCCAGTTGAAGAACACGTTGAGCAAGGCCGGCAGAACGATTACAGCCACGCTGAGCCAGGGCCGGCCCGCCGCATCGAGCAGGTTCTTGACCACCATCGCGTGGGTGAAGGCGAGCATGGATGCGCTGAGGCACAGCCAGTAGGGACCGATCACGCTCACCACCTCGGCGGGCTGCCCGGCGTAGGGCAGCACCAGCAGGCCCGCGGCCATCAACAGCGCACCGGCCAGTCCGCCGACGCTGGCCAGCAGCGCGCCGTGCCGGGCGATGTGGCCGATGCCGCCGAGCTCGCCGCTGCCGAAGCAGCGTCCCGCGAACAGGCCGACCGGGCCGGCGAATCCATACAGGGCCGCGTAGAAGATGATCGCCACCGAGGTGGTCAGCGACACCGCCGCCAGCGGCGTGGCACCCAGCGGCCCCAGCATCGCGGTGTCGACCAGGGTCACCCCGGTCGAGGCGACGAGGCCGGCCACCAGCGGCGCGGCAAGCGCGGCGAGCGGAGCGATCTCGGCGAGGGCGCGGCGCAGCGTGCTCATCTGCGAATCACCGGTACAGGCGTCCTGCGGGCGGGCGGCCGACCGCATCCCTGTGCCCGCGCGCGCGCGCGCAAGCGCCCTGCCTTGGCGCGCGCAGACCCAGGCCGCGCACCGCCCAGCGTTCTGCCCCCGAGTTTTGCGCGTCTAAGCGTTCGCTTCACAGGCCCGCCATCGTCGTCTGTGCAAGCGGACTTTCACCGCAGTGTGATCGGCCGTCGCGCCAGCACCTTGCCGTCGCCGCTGACAAGCTTGAGTTCGTAGCTGCCGGGCGCTTCGGGTGCGGTCAGCTGCACGGCCATGGGGCTGGTTTCGAACCCCGAGTACTCGCCGTCCCAGGCGCTATCGTCTGCCCCCACGGGAGCGAAGCCGACCCAGGCGCCGCCCCCCGCAGGGCCCTCGACGGTGACCGGCACCAGCATGCCGACCAGCGATTCCGCGGGCGCTTCAAGACGCACCTGCGCGGCCAGCACGCGGATCGGCTGACGGGCGGCCACGGCTTCGGAACCGTTCAGCACATAGCGCAGCTCGTAGTCGCCGGGCTCACCGGGGGCGCGGAGGCTGTAGCGGGTCTGGCCCGCCACCGGACGGGTGTAGTCGCGGTAGCTGCCGGCCTCGCTGCCCGCCGGCGCGAAGCCGATCCAGTGCGCCTCGTCGACCGGGCCGTCGGCCTCGACCTCGATGACGCTGCCGGCACTCGTCTCCGCCGGACCGCGCACGTAGACGCTGGCCGCGAGCACCTTGATCGGGCGACTGGCCAGCACGCGCTCGGATTCGTTCAGCACATAGCGCAGTTCGTAGTCGCCGGGTTCGGCCGGCACCTGCAGCTCGACCTCGCTCTGCGCGCCGGTCGGGCGCTGGTAGTCGAGGAAGCTGCCCGGCCCGCTGCCGGCCGGCGCGAAGCCGATCCAGTGACGGGCATCCACGGGGCCGCGGGCGCTGACGCGGATGCGCGTGCCGGCGCTGGCTTCGGCCGGGCCGTCGATGGCGCCCTCGACATCGGTGAGGTTCAGCGGGCGCTGGGCAAGCACCGCATCCTTGCGCAGCGGGCTCACGTAGCGCAGCTCGTAGGCACCGGCCGCGGCTGGCGTGGGCACGCTGACCTGTCCGTTCTCTGCGCTGTCCACCCAGGCGTAGGTGAGTTCGAGTTCGCCCCCCGTGGCGGCCGCGCGGTACAGGCCGATGAAGTCGCCGCGGTCGGCCGGGCCGGTGAAGCGCACCGCAACGCTGGATACAGCGGATGCGCTGTCGGCGGCGTCCAGGGTGGCGGTGGCCGGCGGCGGCGCGGGCTCGGTGCTGACCGCCACTACGGCGCCCAGTGCACCGGACAGTTCGGCAGCGTTGCGGGCGTTGAAGTAGCGACCGCCGGTGTTTTCGGCGAGGCAGCGCAGTTGAGCCCGGTGCTGCGGGTTGGCGACGTCGAAGCCGATCACATGCGCGGTGAAGTCGACTCCGGCGGCCTCCAGCTCACGACCGACCTGGCAGGGGTCGAGATTGCAGGTTTCCTCGCCGTCGGAGACCAGGATCACGGTGGCCTTCTGCTCGACGTGGCGCAGCGACTCGGCGGCCTGGATGACGGCCGCGGACAGCGGCGTCATGCCCCTCGGGTTCAGCGCATTCACCTGCCCAAGAAAGGCGGCGGCATCGAGCGGCCCGGACTCGATCAAGGTCTCGATATCGGCGCAGTCGCCTTTGCGACGGTGGCCGTAGGCGACCAGGCCCAGGGGGTTCTCCGGCTGCCATTCGCCTACCAGGCCCGCCACGGTCTCGCGGGCGATCTCGATTTTGCTGCGGCCGTCGATCTGGCCCCACATCGAGCCGGAGGCATCGAGCACCAGCACCACACGCTCTTCGGCTGCGGCGGCAATGGGGAGGCTCAGAGCGGCAGCAAGCAGGGCGGTACGCAGCATGGCGAAGCCTCGGCGATGGGTGGGAGTGGCCGAGGATACGGAGCTTGTGTGAGCGTTCGGACAGCGATTGTGGCCGTCAGCCGCAGCGTCGCCAGCCGCGCAGCTGCAGGTAGTGACCGAGCGCAATCAACAGGGCGCCGCCGCTGACCGCCGCTACGCTCCACAGGCTGTGCGCCAGCGGCGACCACCACAGGCCGGCGCTCACGCCGCCTGCACCGACCAGCAGCAGACTGCGCGCGGCCGGCGCCTCCAGCCTGCGGAAAGCCAGCAGCAAGGCCAGGGCCGCGATGCCCAGGCTGAAGCCGGCGATCCAGCGTTCGGCTTCAAACAGCCACAGGTAGTGCGGCACCTGGTAGCGCAGCTTGAGCCACAGTGCGGGAAATCCGATCAGTACGGCGGCGGTGGCGAGACAGTGCAGGGCGCACAGCATGGCCAGACCGAGGCCCAGGCGATCGATCCAACGGCGATGGAAGCGGGGAGCGAGGAGTGAGGACATGGGAGCGCCGCGAGAGCGTTATAGCTATAACATAACTCAATCACGCTCACAGGTGGCGTGATACTCCGCATCGACGGCCACACTGGCATGTCGTCACAGCGAACATCTCATCGACGGGAGACCTCCATGCTTCGACCTCTTTCCACGCTGCTGTTGGTTGCGCTGCTGCCTCCCGGTGTCAGCCTGGCGCACAACCACGGAGCCAGCGACGCCGCGGCAGCGTCCAGCGAAAACCGTGAGCAGGGCGCGCACGAACATGGCGCAGCGCGCCTGGACATTGCTCTGGCCGGCAACACCCTTGAGCTGCAGATCGAAGGCGCGGCCTACAACTTCGTGGGCTTCGAGCGCGCCCCTGAGGGCGCCGAAGAAGTGACCCGCGTCGAGCAGGCGCGGCTGCTGCTGAACAACGCCAGCGCGCTGTACGGCTGGGACGCCGCGGCAGGCTGCACCGCGCAGACCGCGCGCATCGAAGCCGCGCTGCCAGAACACACCGACGCGCATGACCATGACCATGACCATGACCATGACCATGACCATGACCACGAGCACGAGCACGAGCACGACCATGAGCATGAGCACGAGGGCCATGACCATGGACACGGCAGCCACAGCAACTGGCGCAGTTACCATCGCTTCGAATGCAGCCAACCGGATGCGCTGGGCGCGATCGAGGTGCGGCTGTTCCAGCACTTCCCCAAACTTGAGCGCATCGACTACCAGCTGGTGACCGACTCGGCCCAGGACGGCGGTCGACTGGCGCCGGGCCAGAGCGTGATCCGACTGCAGCCATGACTTCCGCAAATGCGCCGGTGCCGGCGCTCGAACTCGATGCCTTGCGCTTCGCCTGGCCGGGCAGTGCAGTGCCGACGGTGGCGATCCGCCACTTCCGCCTCGCGGCCGGCGAGCGCCTGTTCCTGGCCGGCCCCAGCGGCAGCGGCAAGAGCACCCTGCTTGGCCTGATCGCCGGCACACTCGCGCCGCAGGCCGGGAGTTTGAAGATCGCAGGGCACGCGGCCGAGCGGCTGTCGCAGCGCCGTCGCGATCGCCTGCGCGCCGACCACATCGGCGTGATCTTCCAGCAGTTCAACCTGCTGCCGTTTCTGTCGGCGCTGGACAACGTGCTGCTGGCGGCGCGCTTCTCGAAGCGCCGCGGCGAACGTGCCGCAGCGCGTGACGGCAGTGCCCGTGCCCAGGCCACCCGCCTGCTGGCCGAGCTTGGCCTGCGCGATGCGCTGGTGCAGCGCCCCGCCGCCCAGCTCAGCGTCGGCCAGCAGCAGCGCGTGGCCGCCGCGCGCGCCCTGCTGGGCGCACCGGAATTGATCCTGGCCGACGAACCCACCTCGGCGCTCGATTCGGAGCTGCGCGAGGAGTTCATCGCCCTGCTGCTGCGCGAGTGCGCGCAGGCCGGTAGCGCCCTGCTGTTCGTCAGCCACGATCGCGGACTGATGCCGCTGTTCGACCGCAGCCTGTCCCTGCCCGAACTGCAGGCCGAGGGCGCACGTACGGAGGCCGCCGCATGAGCGCACTGCTTCGGCTGGCCTGGGCCAGCCTCGCCAACCGCCGCTTCACGGCGCTGGTGACGGTGGCGACGATTGCGCTCAGCGTGCTGCTGCTGCTGGGCGTGGAGCGCCTGCGCAACGAGGCGCGCAACAGCTTTCTGCGCACCGTTGCCGGCACCGATCTGATCGTCGGCGCGCGCGCGCATCCGGTGCAGCTGCTGCTGTACTCGGTGTTCCACCTGGGCGACGCCACCAACAACGTCAGCTGGGCCAGCTACCGCGAAATCGCCGAACGCGAAGACGTGGCCTGGACGGTGCCGATCAGCCTTGGCGATTCGCACAAGGGCTATCGCGTGGTCGGCACCTCCGCCGGCTTTTTCGAGCACGTGCGCACCGGCGGCAACCGCGAGTTGCGATTCGCAGAGGGCCAAGCCTTCGACGGCCTGTTCGAGGCGGTGCTCGGCGCCGAAGTGGCCGAGCGCTTGGGCTACACCCTGGGCGACTCGATCGTGCTTGCGCACGGCACCGGCACCCTCAACCCCAACCAGCACGACGACCGCCCCTTCACCGTGGTCGGTGTGCTCGCCCGCACCGGGACGCCGATCGACCACAGCGTGCACGTCAGCCTGGAGGCGATCGAGGCCATCCACATCAACTGGCGCGCCGGCACGCGGATCGGCCGGGCACCGGATGAGATCCCGCCCGAGCGCCTGCAGCCGCGCTCGATCACCGCGTTCTTCGTCGGTCTGGAATCGCGCATGGCGACCTTCGCCGTGCAGCGCGCGGTCAACGAGTTCCGCGCCGAGCCCTTGACTGCGGTGCTGCCGGGCGTCGCCCTGCAGCAGCTGTGGGGCATGCTTGGCGTGGTCGAGAAAGCGCTGATGCTCACCGCCGCCTGCGTGGTCGCCGCCGGCCTGCTGGGCATGCTGGCGGCCCTGCTCGGCACCTTGAGCGAACGCCGCCGCGAGATGGCGATCCTGCGTGCGCTGGGTGCGGGCCCTGGCACGGTTTCGGCCCTGCTGCTGCTGGAGGCTCTGCTGTTGACCGCGGTCGGGCTGCTGCTCGGCCTCGCCCTGCTGCACGGCGGCCTGGCGCTGATGGCGCCCACCCTCGAACGCGCTTCGGGCATCGCCATCGAGCTGGGCTGGCCCAGCCTGGCCGAGCTCAAGCTGCTCGGCCTGGTGCTGGGCGCCGGCGTGGCGGTGGGCCTGATCCCTGCCTTTCTGGCCTATCGGCGCTCGCTGGCCGACGGCATGATGGTGCGCCAGTAGGCCGCTTCGGCCCCACCCACTCCCCGGAACCCCACGATGAAACGTCTGCTGCTCAGCCTTGCATTCGCCCTGTTTGCCCTGCCCGCGCTTGCCGAGGTGCGGACGTTCGACTGGCTGGAGCTGATCCCCGAGGAGGAGCTCAAGCTGCTGCAGGACCAGGCTGTGGTCGACCATGAGGGCGAACCGGTGGCGCCGGATTACAGCGAGTCGACGCCGGTGCTGACGCTGAACGGCGCCGAGGGCCGCCTGCCCGGCTACATCGTTCCGGTGACGATTACCGAAGACAACAAGATCAGCGAGTTCTTCGTGGTGCCCTACTTCGGCGCCTGCATCCACGTGCCGCCGCCGCCGCCGAACCAGATCGTGTTCGCCGCCCCAGAGGAGCCGATCGAGATGACCGAGATCTGGGCGGCCTACTGGGTGTACGGCAAGATCGAGATCAAGCCCACGCGCAACAGCGTGGCGCAGTCGCACTACGTGATCGACGTCGAGAAGGTCGAGCCCTGGGAGTAGGCCGTCTCAGGTGCTGCCGCCCGCACTCTGGGCCAGCGCATCCACCAGCGCCTCCAGGCCCTTGATGAAGCGTCGGCCGCTGTCGAGCAGCGCCTCGCGCTGCGGGCGAGCGGCGCTGATGCCGTCGCTGGCGTAGGCCGCGACCGCGTTGTCGAAGCGCTGGTGCAGGGTCTGGTAGTCCAGCCAGACCTGCCTCGCGATCTGCCCCTCGCGCAGCACCGGCGGCAAATCGGCCAGCCAGCGGCCGAGCCCTCGTGCCGGTCGCGCCGGCGGCGGTGTGGCCGTGTCGGCGCCGCCCAGCCAGTCATCCAGCTGCTGCAGCCAACCTCGATGCCCCGCCTGCACGAACATCGCCCCCTGTCCGCCGGCGGGCAGCTCGCGGATGCGTGACCAGTCCGGGTCGGGACGCCAGTCGCTCAGCCACGGCGCGACCTCGGCGGCAGGCATCGGCCGGGCGATGCCGTAGCCCTGGGCCTGGGTACAGCCGATGCGCAGCAGGGCGCGCGCATGCTCGCTGCTCTCCACGCCCTCGGCCACCAGCCGAAGCTGGAACGCCCGCGCCAGCGCGACGATGCCCTGGATGATCGCCAGATCCTCCGGGTCGGCCAGCATGTCGCGGACGAAGCTGCGGTCGATCTTGAGCTCGCTGAAGGGCAGATTCTTCAGGTAGGACAGCGACGAATAGCCGGTGCCGAAGTCGTCGAGCGCGCAGCCCACACCCAGCTCACGGCAGCGCGCGATCACCGCGGTGGCACGATCGAGATCGTCGAGCAGACTGCTTTCGAGCACCTCCAGCGTGAGGCTGCCCTGCTCCAGCTGGGTGAAGCCGGCAAGCAGCGCCTGCAGACGCTCGACGAAGCCGGCGCTCAGCAGGTGGCGCGGCGCGATGTTCACGCTCACGCCCAGCGCCAGGCCCTGCGCCTGCCAGGCCAACAGATCACGCAGCGCGCGGCGCAAGACCCACTCGCCCAGCGCGATGCCGAGCTCCTCGCCCTCGGTCACCGGCAGGAAATCGTCCGGCGGCAGCAGGCCGCGCTCGGGGTGCTGCCAGCGCATCAGTGCTTCCATGCCGAGCACCTGACCCGAACGCAGATCCACGCGCGGCTGGTAGAACAGCACGAGTTCTTCCGCCGCCAGCGCCTCGCGCAGGCGCTGCAGCCGCTGCTGGCGGCTGCGGTTGCTCGCATCCAGCGCCGCATCGAAATAGCGCACATGGCCCTTGCCGCCGTGCTTGGCCTGGTACATGGCCTGGTCGGCCTGGCGCAGCAGCTGCTCGGCTTCGAGCTCCTCGTCCTGCGGATACAGGCTGACGCCAATGCTGGCAGCCACCGGCAGCTGCAGCGACTCCAGCTGCAGCGGTTCGGACAGGGCGCGCTGCAGCCGCTGCAGCAGCGCCTCCAGCGGTCCGCCATCGGGCAGATTGACCAGCAACACTACGAACTCGTCGCCGCCGATACGCGACACCGTGTCCCCTTCGCGCAGCTGCGCACGCATGCGCTCGCCCACCGCACACAGGAAGCGGTCGCCGATGTCGTGGCCGTGGTGGTCGTTGATCGCCTTGAAGCCATCGAGATCGATGTAGGCCACTGCAACCTGCTGCCGCTCTCTGCGCGCCTCCGCCATCGCCTCGCGCAGACGGTCGGCCAGCAGCACCCGATTGGGCAGTCCGGTGAGCGAATCGAAGTGGGCGATCCGCTCCAGGTGCTGCTGGTAGGACTTCTGCGCGGTGATATCGGCGAACAGGCCGACGTAGTTCAGCACCTTGCCGCTGTCATCGCGCACCGCGTTGATCTTGAGGTATTCCGCGTAGGCCTCGCCGTTGCGCCGGCGGTTCCACACCTCGCCCGCCCAGTGGCCCTGTTCAACCAGGCTGCGCCACATCTCGGCAAACAGCGTCTGATCGTGGCGGCCTGACTTGAGCAGAGCGGGCGTGTGTCCGATCACCGCCTCGCGCGCGTAGCCCGTGATCTCGACGAAGGCCTGGTTGACTTCAAGGATCCGACCTTCGGGATCGGTGATCAGCACGCCTTCCTGGGTGTGGGTGAACACGCTGGCGGCCAGGCGCAGCTGCTCTTCGGCGCGGCGCAGCGGGCCGAGATCGATATCGAGACAGAACAGCTCGCGGCTGCCGTCCGCCTTGAGCTGCATGGCGTGGCTCGACAGCACCACGACTTCTTCGCCATCGGCACGCAGCAGGCGCAACTCCTCGGGCGGCGCGACCTCGGCGCCCGCGAACCATGCCGCGGCGCGCTGCTCGACGAGCCCGCGGAAAGGCGGCGGAATGATCAGCTCGGTCAGCCTGCGGCCGAGCGCATGTGCGCGCGGATAGCCGTAGAGCTGCTCGCTGCCCGCGTTCCAGAAGGTGACCTTGAGCTCGGCGTCGTAGCCCTGCACGGCGATGCTGGGCAGCGCTTCCAGCAGCTCGCGGAAGCGCTGTTCGCTGTCGGCGAGTGCGCGCTCGAAGCGTTTGCGCACGCTGATGTCGCGTGAGATCGACAGCGCACGGCCGTCGGCCAGGCTGACCAGGCGCAGCTCGAAGTCGCACAGCTGACCGCGGATCGGGATGCGGTAGTCGAAGCGCGCGGAGCCGCCCGTGGCGAGCACTTCGGTCAAGGATTGACGGGTCTGCGCGGCCAGCTCGGGGGGCAACACCTCTTCGAGCCTGCGCCCCAGAAACTCGCTGGGTGGCAGCATCAGCAGGCCGATGTCGCCGCCTTTGAAGTCGAGGAAACGGCCGTCGTGATCGAGCACGAAGATCAGATCGGGAACGGCGTTGAAAAGCGCGTGCAGCTCATCGAGTGCAGCCTGACGCTGGCGCTCGGCGCGGGTGCGCAGCAGCGCCTGGGTAAGCAGCTCGCCGACCACCTGCAGCAGCCCGATCTCGGCCTCGCTCCAACGCGAGCGTCCGCGGGTGGATTCCAAGCCGACAAAGGCCACCAGCTCACCGCCCGCCAGCATCGGCAGCAGCAGGCATGCGGCCAGGCCCTGCGAGGCCATGCGCGCGGCCTCGACGGCCGCCTCGGGCGGCAGGTGGGCGCGATCCGCCACCTCGACGCAGCGCCCGCGACGCAGCTCGGAGATCGCCCAAGGCCAGGTCGCGTCGACCTCGCAGCCCTGCAGATCGGCGCGCTGCGGCTCGACGCCGGCGGCACACCATTCGCTGGTGTTGTCGGCGCGCCGCCCGCCTTCGTGCATGAGAAACACGTAGCTGCGCTGAGCGTCGACCGACCCGCCGATCAGGGCCAGCGCCCGATTGAGCGCGGCGTCCACCTCGGCGTGGTCGACCGAGACCAGGCCACGCAGAATCTGCAGCAGCTCGCGCTCCAGTGCGTAGCGCTGCTGCAGGCGCGCCTCGGCTTCGCGCTGCTCGGTGACGTCGGTGGCGATAGACACCACGCCCTCGGCGCGGCCGGCGGTGTCGAGCACGCGCACTTTGACCAGATCGAAGTGGCGAAGCCGGCCGTGCGCATCCTCGCGTGTCTCCTGGCCGAACACCGGCTCGCCGCGCGCCAGGGCCTGGGCGTCGCGACCGGCCATGCGCGCACCTACCGCCGGCTCGAACGCGTCATAGAAACGCGGCAGCGCCTTCAGCGCGTCCTCGCCTTTGTCGAGCCCCTCGCACAGGCGCCGATTGGCGAAGACCAGTCGGCCGTGGGCGTCGGTCCGCCAGATCGCCGCCGGCGCATTGTCGAGGAGCTCGCGCAGGCTCTGCTGCGCAAGGCGCCCCTCTTCGAGCGCGCGTTCGAGCGCGCGACGGCTGCGGCGACGCTGATGCAGCAGCAGCCCGGCCAGCCCCAGTAGCGCCAGTCCAAGCAGCAGCTCGGCAGCACGCCAGGCCGATCGCTCCACCACAGCCGCCTGCGCCGGCAGCGCCAGTGCAGCGAGCCAAGCGAGCACAACACACCGACGCCGCACGCGCAGCGCTGGGCTGCGGTGCAAGCGGCGACCGCTGGCAAGGCTGTCGGCGCGAGGAGGCTGGCTCATGGCAGAGCTTCTAGCACAGAAGCCGCAGCAGGTCCGCACGCCGCCAGCGGCGTTGCCGCCCGCAGTGACCTTCGGCCCTTACTGGTCTCGCTGCAGCGGCCAAAGTAGCGGCTTGCCCTGTTCGTCATCCTTGGAGATGCGCATGTCGCCGAACTCTCGCCCGCTCGCCCTCGCCGCAGCGCTCGCCCTGGCGCTGAGCGCCTGCAGCCTCGCACCGCAGGGCGACGTCACGCCGTCCGGCGACGACGCTGGCGCCGCGCGGCGGATCGAGGCCGACCTGCGCTTCCTGGCCGACGATCTGCTGGAAGGCCGTGCCGCCGGCACTCGCGGCTATGACATCGCCGCGCACTACGTCGCCGCCGAGTACCGCCGCCTCGGGCTTGAGCCGGGCGGCGATGAGGGCAGCTATTTCCAGCGCGTGCCGCTGATCGAGGCGCAGCGCGTGCCGGGCGCGGCCGAGCTGGTGCTGGAGGGCGTCGGCGACAACGCCGGCCGCAGCGAGCGCTTCGAGTTCCAGGCCGATTTCCTGCCCGGCGTGAACTTCAACGCCAACACCCATGCGCTGGAAGCGCCGCTGGTCTTCGTCGGCCAGGGCGTGGCCGCGCCGGAGTTCGAGCACGACGATTTCCGTGGGCTCGACGTGCGCGGCAAGGTCGTGGTGGTGCTGGGCGGTGCGCCCGAGCGCTTCCCCAACGACGAGCGTGCCTACTACAGCTCGGGCCTGGTCAAGAACGCGGGCTTTGTCGAGCGCGGCGCGGTCGGGGTCATCACCCTCGGCGACCCCGAGCGCGAGGCCAAATCGCCCTGGGCGCGCGGCGCGCGCAACTGGCTGGTGCCCGCCATGCGCCTGCGCGGACCGGACGGCAAGGCCGTCGACAGCTTCCCCGAGTTGACCGCGACCGCGGCCATGGGCGCGCATGTGGCCGAGCGACTGTTCGCCGGCGCACCGATGGCGGCCGAGGAGGTTTTCGACCGGCTGGAGCGCGGTGAGCTGGTCGGCTTCGAGCTGCCCTGGCGCGTGCGCATGGCCGGGCAGACGCGCCAGCAGGCGGTCGACAGCGTCAACGTGGTCGGCCGCCTGCCGGGCAGCGACCCGCAGCTGGCCCTCGAACACGTGGTGCTGACCGCGCACCTCGACCATGTCGGCATCGGCGCGCCGGTCGAAGGCGACAACATCTACAACGGCGCCTTCGACAACGCCTTGGGCAGCGCCATCCTGATGGAAGCCGCGCGCCAAGCCATGGCAGCGCCACGCCCGAAGCGCTCGCAGCTGTTCATCGCGCTGACCGCCGAGGAGAAGGGCCTGCTGGGCGCCGAATACTTCGCGCGCTGGCCGACGGTGGCAAAGGAGGGCCTGATTGCCAACGTCAACATGGACATGCCGGTGATGCTCACCGACCTGCGCGACGTGATTCCGATCGGCGTGGAGAACAGCTCTCTCGCGCCGATCGTGAAGCAGGCCGCAGGCGAGCTCGGCATCGAGCTGTCAGCGGACCCGAAGCCCGAAGAGGTGGTATTCGTGCGCAGCGACCAGTACGCCTTCATCCGCCAGGGCATTCCCGCGGTCTACATGGACGGCGGCGTGGTCGCCCGCGACCCGGCGGTGGACGGCCTGGCCCAGCTCGACACCTTCCTGCGCGAGCGTTATCACCAGCCCAACGACGATGCCAAGCAGCCCATCCACTATCCCAGCGCCGCGCGTCTCGCGCGCTTGAACCAGGTGGTCGCCCAGCGCGTCGCCGACGAGGCCCAGCGCCCGCGCTGGAACGAGGGCAATTTCTTCGGGCAGCGGTTTGCGAAGAGCGGGGATTAGGGATTCGGGATTGGGGATTCGGAGCGCGCGCGCCGCGACTTCCCGACACGGGCGCGACCCGATGCGGTCTGCCCTCTCCCCTTGAGGGAGAGGGGCGGGGGGAGAGGGGTGAAGGCTGCGACGGGTGGCCCCCCTCTCCCCAAACCCTCTCCCACGAGGGGAGAGGGGCTAAGCGCGGAGCCTGCGCTCGCTGTCCGTGCGCAAGACCCGGCCTCCACAGCGGAGAGCCCAAGGCTGACGTCCTTGGTCTCGGGCCAGAGCGCAGCCCGGAAGATCACCGCGAGCGCGCTCTACGAATCCCGACTCCCGAATCTCCAATCCCGGCTCTCAGGCAGCGAAGCGCCCGGTGCTGACGTCCTCGGTACCCGCTCAGAGCGCAGCACTGAAGGCCGGCACAAGCGCGCTCTACCAATCCCCAATCCCCAATCCCCAATCCCGGCTCTCCTCCTAATCCCGGCTCTTGGAAGGCCTCTTCCACTCCGCAAACGACTGCTGCCGCGCCCGCGCCACGGTGAGCTGGCCGGCGGGGGCGTTGCGGGTGAGCGTGCTGCCGGCGCCGAGGGTGGCGCCGGCGCCGACGGTGACCGGGGCGACCAGCGCGGAATTGCTGCCGATGAAGGCGCCGTCCTCGATGGTGGTGCGGTGCTTGTTCGCACCGTCGTAGTTGCAGGTGATGGTGCCGGCGCCGATGTTCACCTTCGCACCGATCACGGCATCACCGAGGTAGCTCAGGTGGTTGGCCTTGCTGCCTTCGCCGAGCGTGGCGTTTTTGGTCTCGACGAAGTTGCCGATGTGCACGCCGGCGGCGAGCCGGGTGCCGGGACGCAGGCGGGCGAAGGGGCCGATCGTGCAGGGGCCGTCGGTGACGACGCCATCGAGTTCGCAGTGGCCCTGGATCACGGTGCCTGCGGCCAGCGTCGAATTGCGGATGCGGCAGAACGGGCCGATCTGCACATCGTCGCCGAGTGTGATGTCGCCTTCGAGCACGACGTCGATGTCGATCTCGACGTCCATGCCGGCCTGCACGCGGCCGCGCACGTCGATGCGTGAGGGATCAGCAAGGCGCACGCCGGCCTGCAGCAGGGCGCGCGCCTCGCGCTGGCGGTACAGGGCTTCAAGCTCGCTGAGCTGCAGCGGGTCGTTGGCGCCGAAGCTCTCGCTGGCGTCCATCACTTCGACGCAGGCGGCGCGGTCGCCGTCGCGGGCGGCCAGCGCGAAGATGTCGGTGAGGTAGTACTCGCCCTGGGCGTTGTCGGCGCGGATCTCGGCCAGCCAGCGGCGCAGACGCGGGATCTCGCAGGCGATCAGGCCGGTGTTGATCCAGCGCACCGCGCGCTGGGCTTCGCTGGCGTCCTTGTGCTCGACGATGGCCTCGACGCGACCCTCGGCATCCAGGATCAAGCGGCCGTAACCGGTCGGGTCGTCGAGCCGGGCGCCGAGCACCGCCAGTGCCGTGGGCGCGGCCAGCAGCGCGCGCAGGGTCGCGCTGCGGATCAGCGGTACATCGCCATACAACACGAGCACACGGCCCTCCGCCGGCAGCACCGGCAGGGCCTGCTGCACGGCATGGCCGGTGCCGCGGCGCTCGGTCTGCTCCACCCAGGACAGGTCAGCCTGCCCGCTGAAGGCCGCGCGGACCTGCTCACCGGCGTGGCCGTAGACGATGTGGATGCGTTCGGGCGCGAGCGTGCGCGCGGCGGCGATCACATGCGCCAGCATCGGCTGGCCGGCGACCGGCATCAGTACCTTCGGCCGCTTCGAGCGCATGCGCTTGCCCTCGCCCGCGGCGAGGATGAGGACGTGAAGTTCGGGGGCGGCGACGGTCATGGGCGGTACACGGCGTGAGCGAGGTCACACATCATCGCGGCTGCCCGCCAGGACTGCCAAGCGCAGGGCGAGAACTCTTATGCCTGCGCAGGCGCGCCAGCGCTCACAGCAGGCCGAGCGCGCGCTGCCGACCCGTGGTGCTGGCAGCGCCTGGCTGCAGGGGCAGGTCGACGTCGATGGCGCTGCCCTCGGGCTCGCGGCGACGACGCAGCCCGAAGCCTTCGCCGTACAGGCGGCGGATGCGCTCGGCGGCGTTGGCGAGTCCGATGTCGCTCTCGGGCTCGGCGCTGCAGGCCGACTGGTCGACCACGGTGAGGCGCAGCTTGCCCTCGACCTCACGGGCGATCAGCTTGACCGCGACCAGGGTCTGCTCGGGCTCGTCGCTGCGCCGCAGGGCGGCATCCAGCAGCGGCTGCAGCAGCAGACGCGGGACCCGCATCGCGCGCAGCGCCTCGGGCACATCGATCTGCACGAACAGTCGCTCGGCGAAGCGCAGCCGCATGATGTCGAGGTAGAGGTCGAGCACGCGCAGCTCTTCGGCCAGCGTGGCCTCGTGCTCGCGGGCCGGCGCGAAGGCGTGCTTCATCAGCGCCGAGAGCCGGCGGATCATCTCCTCCGCGGCAGAGGGACGGCTGTAGATCAGCTCGCTGACAGCGTTGAGCGTGGTGAACAAGAAGTGCGGCTCCAGCTGCCGACGCAGGGCTTCGAGCTGAGCCTCGGTCAAGCTGGCGCGCAGGCGCTCGGCTTCCAGCTCACGATTGCGGGCGGCCCGATAGCGGTCGATCTGATGGGTGATGGCGATCACCAGCGCGTACACGATCAGCTGGTTCGGCAGAGCCAGCAGCACGCGCTGCAGATCAGGCAGGTAACTCTGGTCCGAAAAGCCGGGCAGGGCGACCAGCAGGGTGCGCAGCAGAGCGGCCAAGGCGGTGTGCGCGGCACCCACCGCGAACGCAAAACCCACATGCAGGCCGAGGTGCTTGAGCCAATCACGCCCATGGACCGGAAAGCGCCGCGCCAGCATCACCATCAGCGGCACCAGCAGGGCGGCGGCCCAGGCCCCGGACATCTCCTCGAACAGCACGCGCAGCAGGTCGGCTGAGCGCCCGCCGGTGATCCGGCTCAGATAGCGGTCGGTAAAGGTCAACAGGCCCAGCGCCGTGCTCAGCAGCAGCAGCCCCCAGCCCAGACGCTGCCGACGCACACGGCTGCGTTCGGGCTCACTGCTGGGGGGTCGGGTGCGCGGCTGGGGTGACATCGGCTGGGAGGGAACCTGCGGGCCCCGCAGCCTACCGGCTGGGCGATACCGCGTCACCCGCCGCCAGCCCGCGCCGGACTGCGCTTCCGCGTCTGCGGGGCCGCCGCTATACTCCCGCGGTTTCCGCGCCGTCCCATGCGCCGGCCGCGCCGCCGTCTACAGACAACCGCAGGTGATCCCGTGGTCAATCACGATCTCGTCTTCCTGAAGCGCTTCTCCATGATCATCGCCGCCCTCGCGGTGCTGACGGTCGTGCTGATCCTGGGCGCACGTGCGATGTACCTCAGCGCACCCAAGGAGCCCAACACCCTGGCCGAGCAGCGCACGCTCGAGCGGCTGCAGCCGATCGGCGCGGTGTATGCCGGCGAGACCGGCGCCGCCGCGATGGCCGCCGCGGCCGAGGCCGCCGCCAAGGCGGCCGCTTCGATGGTGGCCTACGAGGGCAGCCTCGACGGTGAGTTCATCTACAACCAGCTGTGCGGGGCCTGCCACACCTCGGGCGCTGCCGGCGCTCCGAAGATGGAGCAGGCCGCATGGGCGAACCGCCTCCCGCAAGGCGTCGATATCCTGATCAAGCACGCCATCGAGGGCTACCAGGGCTCCGCTGGCATCATGCCGGCGCGCGGCGGCAACCCCGCGCTCAGCGACGCCCAGGTCGAGGCCTCGGTGCGCTGGATGATCGACAACCTGAAGTAATTCCGCGCCGGCCTTGCCGCTCGCTCCCACGACGCCGCCCCCGAGGCGGCGTCGTCGTCTCTGCAGGAACCCGCCCCCGATGAACCTGCCCCGCCTGTCCCCTCTCGTTCTGCTGCTGGCCCTGCCCCTGCTTCCGGCCTGCTCGCCGCCGCCGGACAGCGCGCAGGTACCCACCTCTCCGCGCCATATCGGCGAGCTGCAGGGCAGCGGCGAGCGCAGCCCCTTCGAAGGGCAGCGCCTGCGCATCCAGGGCGTGGTCACAGGGAATTTCAGCGGCGGCCTGGGTGGGTTCTTCCTGCAGGATGCCGTGGGTGAAGACGACGGCGACCCCGCCACCTCCGACGGCATCTTCGTGCAGTGGCCGCGCGAGTCCGAGCCGCGGGTGCGCCGCGGTGATCGGGTGCGGGTCAATGCGGTGGTCAGCGAGTTGGGCCCTGAGGGCGCGACCATGACCACCTTGACCGGGGCCCGGGTCGAAGTGCTGGGTCGCGGCGCCGCCGCGGCGGTGGTCATCCGTGAAGCGCCGGCGCGCGCCCAGGATCACGAGCGCCATGAAGGCATGTGGCTGCGCGTCGAAGCGCCGCTGACGGTCAGCGGCAACGACGGCCTGCTGCGCTTTGGCGAGCTCACGGTCAGCTTCGGCGAGCGCCTGCGTCAGGTGACCGATGTGTTCCCGCCGGGGGCCGAGGCACGGGGCTTCGGTGAGGAACAGGATCGCCGCAGTCTGATCCTCGACGACGGCCGCCGCGGCGAGTATCCGGAGCGGCTGTGGTTCCTGCCCACCCCGCTGACATCTGCCGCGCCGCTGCGCGCAGGCAGCACCCTGGAGGGCGCCGAAGGCCTGCTGGAGCAGCGCGGCGATCGCTGGGCGCTGCAGCTGCGCCGTGACCTGGTGATCGCGTCGCAGGCGCCGCGCCCGCCGCAGCCGGCGCTGCAGGACGGCCTGCGCGTGGCCAGCTTCAACCTTGAGAACTTTTTCAACGGCAACGGCAGAGGCGCGGGCTTTCCCACGCCGCGCGGCGCCGCCAGCGCCGAGGATCTGAAGCGTCAGCGCGCCAAGCTGGTGCAGGTGCTGCTGGGCGCGCGCGCCGACGTGGCTGGCCTGGTCGAAGTCGAGAACGACGGGTATGGCGCGCGCAGCGCTCTGGCCGAGCTGGTGGATGCCCTGAATGCCGCGATCGCCGAGGCCGAGGGTGAGCCCGCCGCCGGCGACTACCGGTTCGTGAGCACGCCAGAAGCCCTCGGCGATGACCAGATCCGGGTGGCACTGATCTACCGCGCTCGCGCGGTCGAGCCGGTCGGCGCGCCTGCTGCGCTCTACAGCGGTGCCTTCGAGCACGGCAGCCGCGTGCCGCTGCTGCAGACGTTCAAGCCGCTGGCCGGCGGCGCTCCGTTTTCGGTGGTGGTGAACCACTGGAAATCGAAGGGCGGCTGCGAGAACGCCCAAGGCGGCGACCGCGACCAGGGCGACGGCCAGGCCTGCTGGAATGCCGCGCGCGTGGCCGCTGCCCGCGAGCTGCTGGAGTGGCTGGACACCGACCCCAGCGCCGGTGCCGACGGCGGACGCCGGCTGATCGTCGGCGACCTCAACGCCTACAGCCAGGAAGACCCGGTGCGCCTGCTGCGCAACGCCGGCTATCGCGATGCTTTGGAGCTTGCCGGACGCAGCGGCCAGTTCAGCTACAACTTCCGCGGCTATGTGGGCAGCCTCGACCACGCCCTGGCCAGCCCGGCCCTGGCCAGCGACGTCCGCGATGCCGCGATCTGGGCGATCAATGCCGACGAGAGTGAGGCCTTCAAGTACCGCAGCCACGCCCGCGAACCGGACGCGTACAGCGCCGAGCCCTGGGCCAGTTCGGACCATGACCCGCTGATCCTGGTGCTGCGCCAGCCGCGTGCCGATGCGGGCTGAGCGTAGAATCCGGGCGCTGCAGCCGCTCAGGCAGGCGCCCCGATCCCCTTCTCTGGTGACTCGCCGATGACCGCAGTGACTGCCCCCGCCCAGTTCCCGGACAGCACCGCCGAACTCCTCCTGCCCGGCCCAGCCGGCGCGCTGGAGCTCGTCACTGACCTGCCCGAGCCCGAGTTGGCCCGGGCTGGCACGGCCATCCTCTGCCACCCGCATCCGCTGCACAGCGGGACCATGCACAACAAGGTCGTGACCATGGCCGAGCGCAGCCTGCGCGAGCTGGGCCTGCGCACCGTGCGCTTCAACTTCCGCGGCGTCGGCGCCTCCGAAGGCGTCTACGACGACGGCCGCGGCGAAACGCTCGACCTGCTGGCGGTGGCCGAGTGGGTGCAGAAGGTGCGCCCGAAAGACGCACTCTGGCTGTGCGGCTTTTCTTTCGGCAGCTACGTGGCCCTGCTCGGCGCTCGCCACCTGCCCGTGAAGCAGATGATCTCGATCGCACCACCGGCCGGGCGCTGGGATTTCTCGGCCGTGCTGCCGCCGACCTGCCCTTGGCTGGTGGTGCAGGGCGAGGAAGACGATGTGGTCGAGCCGCAGGCCGTGTACGACTGGGTCGAGAGCCTGCCCGAGAAGCCGAGCCTGGTGCGCATGCCTGACACCGGTCACTTCTTCCACCGCCGCCTGATGGACTTGAGAGGCGCGATCAAGAACGGCGTGCGCGCCCAGCTGCCGCCGCTGCTGAATCCGTGAGCGCAACGGCGCAGGCCGGGAGCGCGGCGGCCGGACCGATTCGCGCCTACCTCGCGGGCGTGGCCGCGGGGCGCTGGCTGAAGGACCCGGCGCAGCTTTCCGCGCTGCGCGAACTGGAGCGCATCCACGCCGACCTGCTGGATCCGCCGAAGCCCGGCCTGCTGGATCGCCTGCGCGGCCGCCGACCGCCCGCGCCGCGCGGACTCTACCTGTGGGGCGGGGTGGGCCGCGGCAAGACCTTCGTGGTCGACCTGTTCTACGAGCAGCTGCCGATCGCCGCCAAGCGCCGCGTGCACTTCCACCGCTTCATGACCGAGGTGCACGAGCGCCTGCGCGCCCTGCCCGGGCGCGAGGACCCACTCGCCGAGGTCGCGGCGGACCTCGCCGAGCAGATCCGCCTGCTTTGCCTCGACGAGTTCTTTGTTGTCGACATCGGCGACGCGATGATCCTCGGCCGCCTGTTGCAGCACCTGATCGCGCGCGGCGTGTGCCTTGTCACCACCTCCAACACGCTGCCGGACAATCTCTACCGCGACGGCCTGCAGCGCGAGCGCTTCCTGCCGGCGATCGCGCTGCTGAATGCGCACTGCGTGGTCCACGAGATCGCCAGCGCCACCGACTACCGCCTGCGCAATCTGCGCCAGGGCCGCACCTGGCTGGTGCCCGACGACGCCAGCGCCGAAGCCGAGTTGGCCGCACTGTTCGAACGCCTGACGATCGAGGCCGAGCACGGCGGCGCGCGCTGCGAGATCAACGGCCGCGTGATTCCTTGCCGGCGCCAGGCCGAGGGCGTGGTCTGGTTCGACTTCGAAGCACTCTGCGAAGGCCCGCGGGCGGTGGCCGACTACATCGAGCTGGCGCGCGACTTCCACACCGTGCTGCTGTCCGGCCTGCCGCAGCTGGACTCGACGCGCGACAACGCTGCGCGCCGCTTCGTGCACCTGGTCGACGAGTTCTACGACCGCGCGGTCAACCTGGTGGTGGCAGCCGCCGTGCCGATCACCGAGGTCTACGTCGGCGAGCGCCTGCGCCATGAGTACGAGCGCACCTGCAGTCGCCTGATCGAGATGCAGAGCGAGGCGTATCTCGGCCGCGAGCACCGTCCGTGAGCCGCGCCGCGCGCGAGGCCCTGCTGCCTTGGCTGCTGGCGCTTTCGGGCTGCGCGTTCGCCTTCTGGACTTTCGCACCGGGTTGGCTCAGCTGGGATTCGGCCTACCAGTGGCAGCAGGCACGCACCGGCGCGTTCGATGCCCTGCATCCACCGCTGCAGACCCTGCTGTGGGCCTGGATCGAGCCCTGGTGGAGTGGCCCCGCCTCGCAGCTGCTGCTGCAGCAGGCGATGCTGTGGACGGCGCTTGGCGGCATCGCCGCAGGGCTCAACGCGCACTATGGCCTGCGCGCGGCGGTGGTGGCCGTGCTCGGCCTGTGGCCGCCGCTGCTGCTGGTCTCGGCGCACATCTGGAAGGACGTCCCCATGCTCGGCGCCTTCGCGCTGGCGGTATGGATGCTGCGCCTGGAGCTGCGCCATCCGGGCTGGCGCTTCCGTCTGCTCGCGGTGCTGATGCTGGGGATCGCCTGCGCCTGCCGGCACAACGCCATCACCGGCGCCGCGCCGTTGCTGCTGTGGATCGTCTGGCGCAGCTTCAGCGAGCTGCCCGCGCTGCAGGCGCTGCGCACGCGCCCCCTGCTGCGCGCGGTCGCAGCGCTGCCGCCGGCGATCGTGCTGGCGCTGGGTCTGCAGGCCCTCGCCCAGCTGCCCAGCCACGCCGAGGGCGTGAAGCGCACCCAAGCGGTGTGGTCGGTAGTGGCGCTCTGGGACATGTCGGCGGTGTCGCTGGCCGAGGGGCGAATGGTGTTTCCGCCGGATTTCGTCCAGCCCGACGGCACGGTCGAGGATCTGCGTCCGCACTTCAGCGATTGGACCAACACCACCGTGCTGATGAGCGGCAAGCTGGTGTCGACGCTCGCCCGCGAGTACAGCCCCGAACAGATCGCCGAGCTGCGCCACGCCTGGATGCGACTGCCGCTCGATCATCCAGGCCCCTACTTCGCGCATCGGCTGCGCCTGGCCGAGCTGCTGTTCGGCTTGGACCCCGCCGCCCTGCCCGATCACCAGGTGCTGATGCCGGGCTTCGTCGCGCTCGGCGACAACCCGCCGATCGAACAGGCACCGAACACGATTCGCGAGGCCGCGCTGGCCTTCGGCCGCGCGCAGACCGACGGCCCGCTGTTCTGGGGCTGGCTCTACCTGCTGCTGGCGCTGGGCGCGGGGCTGGCCGCGGTGCCGGGCTTTCTGCGCGATCGCCCGCACGCGGCGCTGGCCGGCGCGGTCGCAGCCTCGGCGCTGACCTATGCGCTGCCGCTGGCCTTCGTCTCTGGCAGCGCGGAGTTCCGCTACCTCAACTGGCCGATCTTCGCCACGCTGCTGGCCCCCCTGCTGCTGGCCTTCGGCGGTCCGCCTGCCGCCGGCTCGACCGCGCGATGACCTTGCGGCCGCGGCCGCCCCCGACCCGGCCGCGCCCCTAGGCGGCCGGGGCAAGGTAAAAGCCGCTGCAGCGATACGCAGCGCACTCGCGAAGGGTTTGGCGAAGATCTCGCGGCTGGGACAGGCCAACGCGAGGCAGCAGCCGACCGCCTGCACCCAGGGGCGATGGATCTCCCGCCGTGATCCGGCGTCCGCAGCGACGCCGCAGCGCAGGACCACCGGCCTTGACGAGGCCACTCCACTTTGGTCGAAGACTGACTGTGATCCATCGCAAGCGCTCTCGTCGCCCGCGCCCGCACACTGGCGGAAGCTTCCTTCGTACGGTGCGCGATGACCTGCGCCTCCTGCCCGCCCGGATCGCCCGTGCGAATTCTGCTTGCCGTGTAGCGGACGCTGCTACGCCTGGGCCTGCAGGCCTGGCTGCGCGACCGCTATCCCGAAGGCCGCGTGGACACCATCGCCGAGGCTGCAGCGCTACCGGCGGCACTCCAGCGGGCGCGGCCTGAGCTGCTGCTGATCGAAGCCGGGCTGTTTGCGCAGGAAGCGATCCCTGAAGCGCTGTTGCCGCGGGTGCTGGTGTTCGGTGCATGGCCCGCGGGCGCAAGGCAGCCTGCAGGGCTGGACGCCTGCGCCTGCCTCGGCGACGAGATCGGGGAATCCGCACTGCGGCTCGCCTTCGATTGCGCGCTGGGCTGCCCACGTCAGCATGCCTCGCGCTGCGCGGTGGACGCCTGTGAACTTCGCCGGAGCCTGCTGCCCGCAACCGGCCTGGGCCTCAGCGGCCGCGAACTGGAGGTGTTCAGGCGCCTTGGCACAGGCGCGCCCCCCCGCGAGATCGCCGCTGCGCTGGGGCTGTCGGTCAAGACCGTCGAGCACTATCGCGCGCGAATCAAGCAGAAGCTCGGCCTGCGGGACTCACGTGAGCTGCTGGAATTCGCCGTGCTGTGGCTGCGCGGCCTGGCCACCCGACCTTCGCCGCTGCGCGCCTGCTGAAGCTGTGCCGGCCCACGGCGGGCGGGCGTGTGCGTCGCCCAGGGCAGCCGCGTCAACGCTCCACCCGTGTGGGCAGGCGTCAGGCCTCCGAGGCCGGGGTACGGCATCCGTGCGCTCCGCGTCGAGTCGTCCTGGTACCCCGCACGGCGTCCTCTGCACCTCACGGCCATCGGCGGCCCCGCTATGCTGGCGCGCCCTGTGCTTCGCGAAGGCTCCCATGCGCCCTGGTCCGCTCTCGCTGCTCGTCCTGCTTGCTGCGCTGCCGACGCTTTCGGCAGCGGCCGAACCGCGCATCGAAACCCTTGCCGAAGGCCTTGCGCTGCCCTCGTCGGTCGCCGAACTGCCCGATGGACGCCTGCTCATCACCGAGCGTGAGGGACGGCTGCGGCTGTGGACGACCGCGGGCCTGTCAGCCCCGCTGTCGGGTGTGCCCGAGGTGCGCTTCGCCGGCCAGGGCGGGCTGCTGGAGGTGCTGCCCGACCGCGACTTCGCGGCCAATCGCACGCTGTACTTGAGCTATGCCGCGGGCAGTCGCGGGGCCAACGGCACGCGCCTCGCGCGCGCAACCTTGGGCGATGCCGGCTTGAGTCAGCTTCGCGAGATCTTTGTCGCCCAACCCGACAAGCCGACCGATGCGCACTTCGGCGGGCGCATGGCCCAGCTCGGTGATGGCAGCCTGCTGCTGACCCTTGGCGACGGCTTCAGCCTGCGCGAAGCCGCGCAGGACCTGCGCAGCCACCTCGGCAAGATCGTGCGCGTGAACCCCGACGGCAGTGTGCCGGCCGACAATCCTTTCGTCGGCCGCGACGACGCCCTGCCCGAGATCTACAGCCTAGGCCATCGCAACGTGCAGGGCATCGCCTTCGATCCCGCACGCGGGACCCTCTGGTCGCACGAACACGGCCCGCGCGGCGGCGATGAGCTGAACCGCATCGAGCCCGGTCAGAACTACGGCTGGCCGATCGCCACCGCTGGCCTCGACTACAGCGGCGCGCAGATCAGCCCCTTCGTCGACTACCCCGGCATGCGCGCGCCCGTGCACGGCTGGACGCCCTCGATCGCCCCTTCCGCGCTCGCGATCTACCGCGGAGCCGCCTTTGCGCAGTGGCAGAACGACCTTCTGGTCACCGCCCTCGCTGGCCGCGCGCTGCATCGCCTGCGGCTCGATGCGAATGGTCGCGTGCAGGAAGAGCAGGTGCTGCTGCGCGACCTCGGCGAACGCCTGCGCGACGTGCGCGTCGACGCCCAGGGCCGCGTACTGCTGCTGACCGACGGCGCCAAGGCGCGACTGCTGCGGCTGTCACCGGCTGACTGAGGAAGGCCTGATCAACTCCATCCTGAGGTTGATCAGAAGGCGCGAGTCGCGCACCTGTCCGGACTCGTTCCGCGGCGACGCGGCGACGCCCTTGCTTCGCTCGGTCGCACGGGATCAAACACTGATATGCCTGTTCCGCGCGCGCCGTCGCTGACGCGCGGGCAGCTCCGAGCGGCCAGGGCGTCTCGAATCGCCTGCCGGCGCTGGCCTGCATCGACGGCGGCGGAGACGGTCACGTCGGGGGCACGCTCGCGTCGGGCGGGTCCCTCCACCGGGAGTGAAGTCCATGTCGCAGACCCTCCAGCCCTGGCTGCCGGACACCTCATCGCAGCTGTCCGACCTTGCGGCGCTGGCGCGTCGTTTGGGCGGTCTGCCCGAACTCACCGCGCGCGACGCGTCCGAGGCGCGCTTCGGGCCGCTGATGCGGGCTCTGCCGGAAGACAGCCCGCAGGCGCCTGCCCTGGTGGCCTGGGCCGTGGATGTCAACGACCGCAACGACTGGCGCCCGCCGCAGCCGCGGGGCGCAGCGGTGGCTTTGGCCCGCTTGTGGACCTCGCGAGCACGCTGGCAGCGCCCGTTCGCCGCGCTGGCGCTCGTGCTTGCGCTGGGCCTGGTGTCGATCCTGGGCCTGCGCAGCTTCGAGGCCTTTCGCACCGAGCGCGCCGCCCAGGCCGAAACGCGACAGCTGCAGACGCTGGGGCGCGAACTGCAGGACCTGCGCGACTTCGCAGCGGAGTTCGCCACACCGCACCCGCGTGTGCAGGCGCCGATGCAGGAGTCCGCGCGGGAGTTCGCCGAGGCGCTGCAGCGCACCGATCAGGCGCTGCGATCCGGTGCGTCCTCTGCGCACGTGACCGACGCGCTCGCAGGGGCAAAGTCCGCGAGGCGTCGGCTCGGCGCCTGGCACAGCGCCAGCGCCGCGTTGACTGGCATGGATGCATTCGACTGGCCCGAGCAGTTCGCCGCGACGCGTGCGGTGTTCGATGCACGCATCGATGCCGCGTTGGCGAACAACGATGTCGAAGGGGTCCGCACAGCGGCGGACGCCACGCGCGCGTTCGCCGCCTGGCTGCCGCAGCTGGCGGAGCGCCCGGAGCCCGCGGAAGCGGATGCCGAAGCGCGTTCGGCGCTGAGCGCGGCGCGGCAACGCACCGATTCGGCGGTCGCCGCGGGCGCGCTCGCGGAAGCGCGCGAAGCGCTGGCGCAGGAGCGCGCACTGGCGGAATTCATCGCGCGCAGCCTCGATCTGCGGATCATCGACCGCGCCGGCGCGCAGTCCGGTGTGTGGCGCTATACCGAGGGCGCACGCGATGCACGTGACTACTACCTGCTGGTGGAGGCGTTCGACGCCGGCGGCGCCGTGGTCAGCGTTCCCATCCAAAGCGAAGAAACCCAGCGCACGCGCCAGGTCGAGCGCTTCGGCGTGCGCGTGCCGGAAACGATCTATGAGCGCTACCGCAGCGAGAAGATCGCGCGCGGCCGCATCGACCAGCGCAGCGTCGGCAGCAAGCCTGCGGGCGCGCTGAGCCTGCAGTTCGACCTGCCGTCCGCGGGCGGCTACATCACGGAGTGGTGAGATGCGCGGACCCGACCTCGAAGCCGAGCTGGACTCAGCGCTGACTCGCGCGCGCGCGAACCTCGCGCACGCGCAGGCAGCGCTGGACGCCACCCATCAGCAACGGAGCGCGCTGGAGCAGCGGCTGTCCGCTGCGCTGCACGCCATCGCTGAGGCGCGACTGTCCGCCGCTGCACGCAGCGAAGCGCTCGCGGCGCTGGGTGAGGTAGACGCCCAGCTGGCAACCGTGTCGCAGCGGCGTGCGCAGCGCGTGTCCGCTCTGCGTGACGAGCTGCAGAACACAACGGCCGCCTGCGCGGCGGCGGATGCGGCGCAACGCGAGGCCGAAGCCGCAGCCAAGGCCGCTCGCGACGAGGCGGAAGGCCTGCGCGCGATCGCGCTGGAAGCCTTTGCCGCGACCGAACCCGCCGTCGCCCTGCGGGCCGCGGTGACCGCTGCGGACGAGGCCCACGACCGCGCAGCAGGCGCCGAAGCCGAGGCCGAGCTGCGTCTGCGCGAATACGTCCAGCAGGTTCGCCATCCGGTGCATACCTACCTGCGCGGGCGGGGCTACGGCACCCCCGGCTATGGGGCGTTCGGGCTCGTCCGCCTGCTCGATCGTCTCGCCGCGCAGGCGTCGAGATACGCGGAGGTGTATCTGCGCGAACAGCTGCTGGTGGGCGCGTGCGACTCGCGGGCCATCGAGACCGCGCAGGCGGAGGCCCGCCTGCAGGCAGCGGAGGCGGCCTGGAGTGACGCCGCCGAACAGGCCATTGCCGAGACTCCGGCCGGCCCCGCGGACGACATCGCCGACGCGCGCGAAATCGCCTTCGCGCAGCGGCGTGCCGAGTGGGCCGAGCGCAGTGCCGAAGTCGAGGCCGTTGCAGCTTCGATCGCGGCCATCGAGGCAGGACGCGACGAGGACGCACGCGCCGCGCACGCCCAGGTGGTGACTGAACTGGTCCGGCTGGGCGCGGCTGCGCGTGCTCGCGCTGTGGCGGATACCCGCGACAGCAGCGACGACCAGGCACACGCCGAGGCCATTGCGGTGGAGGCGGAGCTGCTCAGCGTGGCGGCAGATGCGCAGCTGCGCGCCGCCGAAGCCGAAGCCCAGTCGCTGGCGATCGGTCGCATGCAGCAGCTTCGCGCCGAGGCGCTGCGCCGGGGCTGGACCGGGCAGCAGTCGCGATTCGACGGCCTCGACCTGCCCGCGCTCGTGCTGGATCTGATCTCGGCTCGCCTCACCCCGGGCGACATCATGCGCAGCCTGGAACGGAGCCACCGCGTCGTTCGCGCACAGACAGGGGCATGGTCGGGGGTCGGCGGCCGGGGCCGCGCGGGCTCGAACGGTTTCGGCGGCGGCGCACGCCGATCGGGTGGCGGCTTCGGCGGCGGCGGCCGCAGGACCGGCGGTGGCTTCTAGTGAGCCCGGAAGCAGGCTGCTCGCAGCGCGACCGGCGCCAATGACCGAGCTCGATCCGGCGCAAGCCAGGCACAAAAAAGCCCGCGGGATCGCGGGCTTGAGTGTGGTGGCTATGGGTGGACTCGAATCGCTGCCTTAGGTCATTGATTTAATTGGCTTGTGGCGGGTCGGATTTGCTTGCTACCCCCACGAAATCCCCAACTTTTTTCGGCCTAAATGGGACCTGAATTGGGTGGCTACGCGCCCCTCAGATGGTCGATTCAGAGCACATGTGGGCTGCGTCCAGGGCGCCTGAAGCGCACCGCTTCCGCATGACGGCGCGCCGCATAACGCTGTCCCTGACCCAGAGTAGCGAACCGCTTCCTTGGGCGCCCGCGCACCTTCCCTGCCGAGCCGCTCGGCGGCCTCACTCCGACCAACCCCTGCTGGCGGATTCGCTGCGGCGGATAGGCACTCACGCACCCTCCGCCTCGACCACCTCCCAATGCCCACCCTTCCGGGGGCCGGAGTGACGGAGCCGTGCCTGGGCCTGCAGGTTCGCGGCCGCGCGCTCCACGGTGCGCACGGAGCAGCCAAGCACTGCCGCGACATCGGCCAGGCTGAGTTCGGGCTGGGCGCGCAGCAGGCGCAGCACCTGATCGGCGGTGGATGCCCGGCGCCTTGCCGGCGTGCTGCCGCCGGTTTCTACCGACATTTCCACCGACGTTTCTACCGACATCTGTGCAGCGATTGCCTCGCGCAGGCTGTCGGCGATGGCCTGCAGCATGAACTCGATAAAGCCGCTGCAATCGCTACGGGCGTCTGCCTCCGCCAGCGCTGCGTAGTAGTCCTGCTGCCGCTGGCGCACAACGCTTTCCACCGGCAGCCAAGCCAGCATGGGCTGCCAGCGGCTCAGGATCAGGGTCTGCCACAGCCGCCCCATGCGGCCGTTGCCGTCCGGGAAGGGGTGGATGAACTCGAACTCGTAGTGAAAGGCCGTGGACGCTACCAGCGGGTGCGCACCGCTGCGGCGCAGCCAGCCCAGCAGTTGCTTGATGAGAGCGGGCACGCGACTGGCCGGTGGTGCCATGTGCAGCAGCCGCCCGCCGCGAAAGATGCCGACATCACCCGCACGCAGCTGGCCGGGGCTGTCCACCAGCCCGCGCATCAGCAGCGCATGCGCCTCAAGCAGGTCCTCCGGCCGGTGCGGCTGCCAGCGCTCCATCGCTTCATAGGCCGCAAAGGCGTCGCGGACTTCCTGGATCTCGCGCGGCGAGCCCAGCACGGCCTTGCCTTCCAGCACCGCCGTCACCTGCTCCAGGCTCAAGGTGTTCTGCTCGATCGCCAGCGAGGCCTGCAGCGTGCGGATGCGGTTGTCGCGGCGCAGTTCCGGCGCCAGCGCGCCGCGATGCGCGGCCTTCCAAGCGCCAAGCAGCTTGGCGATATCGGCCACCAACGCGGTGATGCGATGGCGGAGCTGGAAGGGAGGTTGGTAGGTGGGCATAGTCAGTCACTTGCTTAGAAGGCAGATCGAGCATGCTTTTGGTCCTGCCGCGGCGCCTCTCGCGAGATCCGCGTGCAAGCCTGAGCGCGATCGAGCGGGGCCTTGCCTCTTCCGAAAGGGTCCGTCCTCGCTGCCAGAGTGCCGCAATGGCCAGCCTCGCCAAGACCAACAAGTATCTCGCCACGGCCGAGCAGCGGAAGCAGGTGGTGCGGATCACCATCGCCACCTCGTCGGCTATCGATGGGATCTACGCGCCCTTCAAGCAGCCCAAGGCTGCGAAGAAAGCGCCTGCCGAAGGCGTCAAGGCTGTGAGGAAGGGCCGCAAGCCTCCCAAGGCGTAATGCGCGTAAGCGACGAGGCATCAAGGTGGGTCCCTGCAATCAGCGAGCTGATTGCCTGCCATGCTCTCGGGTAGGGGGCAGCTGCCGCTCCTGGATGTCCGACCTATCGCGCAACAGGCTGCCGACCCACTCGTCGTGGATCTCGTCGGTGCAGCGTGCCTTTGAGTTCGCCACGCTCAGTAGCCCAAGCCGAGCTCTTGTGCGTCGTCGGCCAGCTCATCCAGCGCTGCCTTGCGGTTGACCTGCGAGCGGGCGCGGTACTCCATCAGATCCGTGAACATCACGCGCCGATGGGTTCCGACCTTGCGGAAGGGCGGCTCACCCGCTTCCAGCAGCCCCATCAGGAACGGCCCGGAGACGTTGAGGAAGTCTGCCGCCTCCTGTGTGGTCAGCTCGGCATGGATGGGCACGATGCTGACCGCATTGCCGCGCGCCATGTGCGCCAGGATGTCGACCAGCATCCGCAGCGCTGACGCCGGCACTTCGATCTCCCGGTCGCCATCGATTACCCGCAGCCGAGCCGCAGCGCCAACACCAATGCAGGCTGCCAGCCGGCGGCTGCTCTCACCGGCAAGGCGGGCTTCCTGCTCAGTTGGCAGCTGAGACGGAAGCTGCGTGGTGATCGCGGCATTCATGGCCTTGCCCCTTCGGAGAGGTGGATGGAGAGACTGGCACCCAAACGAAACAAAGGAAACATGCGAACCCAAAGGACCGCTGACGGGCACACCGGGGAACCGGCGGGGCCAGACTTCGGCCCATTGACGGGTAGGGGCCGACTCAAGGATCAGCCCCGCCCCGCTTTGGATGAGCGACGCCCTGCCAGCTAAGGTCCAGCTTAGATTTTCGGCAAACACTGCACCGAGCCCGCTCAATCTAAGCCTGAATTTAGATTTACTCCCCCTCGAACATGGCTTAGTTTCTGCTGCAGACCGCCCTCTGCACGCCGAAAACTAAACCCACTCAGGGATCCCGCCATGGATCGCGCCATCCGCACCGCCGAAGACCTGGGCCGCCTGATCCGCGATCAGCGCAAGCGGCAGGGTCTGCGCCAGACCGATCTGGCCGCCATCATCGGCGCCAGCCACGTGTTCGTGGGCGACGTCGAGAGGGGCAAGCCCAGCGTCCAGTTGGGTCGCGTGCTGCGCCTGCTCGACGAGCTGGGTCTTGAGTTGCGCTTGTCTGCCCCGGACGCCGAGGGTTCCGACTGATGGACGGGGCGCAGCGATCCCTGCAGGTCTGGTACCGGGAGCGGCCCGTGGCGGTGCTGGATGACGCGGGCTCGCACTGGTCGCTGAGCTATGGCGAAACCTGGCGCCAGGCTACCGATGGCTTCGACCTGTCGCCGGCTCTGCCGCGCGTGCAGGGGCGCATCGAAGACGGCGGATCGCAGCGCCCGGTGCAGTGGTTCTTCGACAACCTTCTGCCCGAGGAGGGCGCGCGGGAACTGCTGGCGCAGGAGGCGCGGCTGCCGCAGGCCGATGCCTTCGGGCTTTTGACCTACTACGGCGCGGAGTCCGCCGGCGCGCTCACCTTGCTGCCGGCCGACGCCACCCCCGCTGCCGCAGGCCTGCAGCCGCTGCCCGACGCCGAGCTCTCGCGCCGCATCCGCGCCCTGCCGCGGGAATCCCTTAGCGGCCAGGCGCCGAAGCGCATGTCGATGGCGGGCGCCCAGCACAAACTGCCCGCGGTACTGCTGGGCAAAGATCTTCACGAGCCCATCGGCGCAGCGCCGTCGACCGTCATCCTCAAGCCCGACCACGTGCAGGTGGAGCAGTACCCGCACACGGCGGCGAACGAGTGGTTCTGCATGCGGCTCGCCAAGGTCGTCGGCCTGCCGGTGCCGGATGTCTTCCTGCGCTACGTGCCCGAGCCCGTGTACGCCGTCGCCCGCTTCGACCGTGAAGGGGAATGGCCGCACGTGCAGCGCCGCCACGTGCTGGATGCCTGCCAACTGCTGTCGCTGGATCGAGTATTCAAGTATCAGCAGTCCACGCCGGAAACCCTGGGGCGACTGATCTCACTGTGTCGCGAGAAGGCGCGCACCCGCCTCACCCTGCTGCGCTGGAGCCTGTTCAACGCACTCATCGGCAATGGCGATGCGCATTTGAAGAACCTGTCCTTCCATGTCGATGCCAAGGGCATCACGCTTGCGCCCCACTACGACCTGCTCTCGACCACCAGCTACGCAGCACCCGGCGCCTGGGGCGCGGCCGAACTGTCGGTGAGGATGGGCGCTGCGCGCTGCTTCGGCGAACTACGGCGCACCGACGTGCTGGACTTCGGCGAAGCCCTGGGCCTGCCGCCCAAGCTCACCGGCGAACACCTCGACAACCTGCTGCAAGCGCTACGCAACGCAGCGGCTGAGATGCTCGCTCGCCTCGAACTTGGCGAGGAACCGGTTCGCCATCCAGGAGAACATCGCCAGCTGCGGCTGATCGTGGGTGGGGTGTTCAAGGACATGGCGAGGCAGCTCGCGTAACCCAAGCTGGGTGCCGCCCGGCGCCAAGAATCCTCCGTAAGTTGCAGGCATCCGCTCTGCTGCAAAAGTGTTGAAGCCATTGGTGTCGACCCGAGGGCTGGAGACGACGATCAAGGCACCAGCATGCCCCTGAAGGAGAGAAGCATGGCCGGGAATCAAGTGGCTGCGACAACTGCATTCTTGGACGGCTTCCGCGACCTGATCCGCATGCCGTTGGACGACCATCTCATCCGGCAGGTGGTCGCGTCGGCGGGTCCTCGACGCATCAAGGCGGCTGTGAATGCTGGCGACAGAAGCGGACTGCTGAATGCTCTCCAGTGCTACTTCACGAAGCGAACGGCACTAGCGATCGGGCGCAGGGACCTCGCGGCAGATGTAGTCCGAGGAGCGATGAAAGCCTCAGGGATCAGAAGCTACCTGGACGCTCTGGTTTCTGCTGAGCGCGGCAACGCGGCGGCTTTGATGCAGTCGCTCTTTAAAGCGGGGGCCAAGCTTCCTTCATCTCGATTCGCCGACGCGCTTCCGCAGACAGCAGAATCGCAACCGAGCTTGGTGCTGCAGTTCAGCGAGGACCGCCCACAGCCCCAAGCGCATGCCAAACAGGTGCAACCAGACACGAACAAAAGCACTCGATCGATGAATCCGAGCGACCATTTTCTCGGACCGCGGCCAGCGCGGTCTCGACGCCCCGCTCCGGCAGCAGTCTCGAGTGCGCAGGCGATGCACGAGAGCTCGCCGCAGCGCTCAGAGTTCGGCGCAGGTCGTCTAAAGTCCAGCCAGCCACCGAGGCGATTCCAGACGGTCCACGTCTACAACCAGGTGCGTACTGGAAAGACCGTAACCGCACGCGCGGCCGCGTGTTTCGAACTGACCACACGTGAAGCTGACGACCAGACCGGCGAAGTTCGACCCGCGTTGAAGATCGAGATGACGAGCAAGCATCCTACCCTGCCCAACCGATACGACTGGGACAACAAGCTCGTCTTCTACCTCACTGAGGATGAGCTCCCGCAGCTCCTGTGCGTGTTCTTGAACCTGCTGCCAGCCGTTGAATTCGGCCATCATGGGCCGCAGCGCAACAAATGGTTGAAGCTGCAGCATCAAGGCAGGCACCTCTACCTCAGCATGAGCGAAGGGAGCGAGCGCAAGGCCGCGGTGCAGCTCGACGTCGGCCGGAGTACGCGAGTCGCGGCCTTGGCGGCACGAGCTTTTCAGGCTGCAAACGACGGGATCGACTGGGCCACGGCCCGCGACATCCTGATGCGGGTAACGGCGCCGATGGCAAGCGCAAAGGCTGCGCCATCGGCGACTGAAGAGCCAGAGCATCAACGCTCCGACGGTAGCGCCGTTACCTTCCGATCGTCGCATTGAAGGCCTGAGACAACACTGGAAGGGCTCGTCGCCCGAGGCACGAATAGGCACAGGCTTCAGTGCTGCGGGTCCCTCGCGCGTGCCAATGCTTTCCCTCTCTGCCTTGGGCCGCGCTCAAATCCCATCAAACTCCTCAACACCGATCTCCTGCACACCGGCCAGCATGTCGCGCGAGAGCGAGCGCTTGCGCCCTAGCAGTGCATCCAAGCGCTGCTCGAAGGTCTCGTACCCGTCTCCCACCATCGTGGGGCAGTAGACGTAGACGTCCTTGGTCTGACCGATGCGGAAAGCGCGGTCCGTCGCCTGGTCTTCCTTGGCCGGATTCCAAGGCCGGGTGAAATGGATGACGTGGTTCGCGGCCTGGATGTTGACGCCGAAGCCCACCGCGGTGGTCGAGAGCACCAGCACTCCAAACCCCTCGCGAGCCTGGAAGCGGTCGATGATCCGTTGACGCGAATGGTCGATCTCTGCATCAACAGACGTGCTGCCGTTGATGATCGGCGCGTCGATCGCGAAGACCTCACTCACGGCTCGCTGGATCAGCCGCTGGACGTCGCGGAACTCCGAGAAGACGATGGCCTTGTCGCCACGCGCTCGGATCTCCTCAAGGCGGTGCACGAGCCAGGCCAGCTTCGGGGAGAGCTGCAGGTGCTCGCGCAGGCTCAAAGTTTCGTGATCCGAGCGAAGCTCGGCAGCAGGATGAGCGCAAATGGTCCGAAGTCGCTGCAGCAACGCAAGGATCCGATTACCCTGCCCCCCCTCCTCGCGTGCCGTGCGGTACTGGGTGACAGCCTCCTCATACAGCCGCGCTTGAGGGGTCGACATGCGAAGGCGCTGACCGTTTGGGTCTGTCTCGGGGTGTTCGGGGTCCAACTTGCGAGGCAAATCGCGGGTAACGTCCGACTTCATGCGGCGCAGGACCCAGGGATCGATTCCGCGACGCAGCTGCTCAACCAGCTGCTCATGTCCTTCCGCTCGCGTCTCGATCGCGCGACGGTAGGAGCGCGTAAAATCAGCCAGCGAGCTCAAGCTACCCGGCTGAAAAAAGTCGAACAGACACCATAGGTCGGCGAGTGAGTTTTCCACCGGTGTGCCGGTGCATGCGATTCGAAAGTCTGCGTGTAGCGCCTTTGCCGCCTGGGTCACGAAGGCCGCCGGATTCTTGATCTTCTGCGCTTCGTCGCAGACCACCACGCCCCAGTGCACGCGCGCGATTGACAGCTCCAGATCCCGCAGCGTTTCGTACGTCGTCAGGACCAGCTTCCGACCAGACTCGAACCCTTGCCGAAGCAGCTTGCGAACCCCAGCGTTTCGCAGCTCTTCCGGAATCTGGGCCGGTGGCATGCGGCAACTGGCGATATCATCGCCGTAGAGGCTCAGCACGTCATCATCAGACCATGTCAGAAACTTGCGCACTTCGGCGCGCCAGTTCTGCAGCAGGGAGACCGGCGCCACCACCAGGCATGGACGGGCAGGAACATGTGACTCGTGGTACCACGCCATCAGCGCCAAGGACTGCAGGGTCTTGCCCAGCCCCATGTCGTCGGCGAGCAGACAGCCTTCGATGCCGGTCTCCCGCGCGCGCAAGCGGGCCTGCATCCAAGCAAGGCCTTGAAGCTGGTGCGGCAGCAAGCGGATTTCTTCGCGCAGCGCCTTCGGCGGCTCAGCGGAGTGACTCGGTGAAGGACCAGCGGCATCCGACGGCGGAGAGCCGTAATCCAGGGCATCGAGGTTATGCAGGATGCGCAAAGCGGCGCGACGCGTCGAAGGCTTGGGCTTTTCTGCGCTGCGAGGACTGGCCGGCCGCCCCATGGCTGGGCCATCGACAGGCACCTCGACCAGCAGTCGCTCCGCATACTCGGTGGGAAGCCTGACATGCTCATGGCCTGGCAGGGACACCTGAGCCTGCCCGGCGGCGCGCGCTTGGATGACCCGCTGCTGCAGCTCTTCGCGCTCCTGCTCACCAAGCTCGATCCGTTGGAACCCGACGCCTGAGGCATCAGGCACCGCGACACCGCGCTCAATATTGTCAGGGAGCCAACCTTGATCCGCGCTTTTCTTCGCGATGTAGGGCACGACCTGTGGCGCAGCTTGGTCGAATCCGATTACGCGCTCGCTGTAGTCATCCAGGCGGAAGAAGGCATCAAACCCGCTTGCGAGCTGGGCCATCGGGCGCTGAGCAAGCCACTCGGCGATTTCGGACAGCGCAGCTTCGGAGGCCGGCGTCAGCTCGACCTCTCGGCCGTCCACCGAGAACAGCGGCAGACCCTTGGCCCTCGATCGCTCGGCTGCCTGCAGCAATCGCTCAGCCAGCGACACATCAAGTGCTTCGTCTTCGCTGACGTCGCTGTCGCCCGCAGGGACAAAGCGAACATGCCGAGTTCCTGACTCCTCACTCCAGACCTCAAGGCGATAGCCCAGCAGCCGAGCCTCCGCACGCGCCTGGATCAGCTGATCCTCGTCGATAGCGTCACGCGCCTCATCGCCGAGCACAGCAAAGGGGTTGTGCAGGAACAGGCGCGCTTCGTCCGAGGCAACTCGCCGTCCCGGGATGGCCTTGATGGCAGATAGAGCTGCGCGGGCAGCTTCATTCGGCGCCACGTGGACCAGGCCACCGTCAGCGGTGGGCACGTCATAGCGCTCCTGCACCTTCGAATATCGATCGAACGCCCTGAGAAAGCCCTCAGGTCCGTTGTCGAAGCCGGGCTTCAACTCCACCACGGGGTCGCCCAACGCCTGCGAGCGGTCAAAGGTGAGCTGCACCCGCCCTGGCGAAAGCACGCGCGTGCGCGACAAGTAGTCGTCCAGCAGAGCGCCGGCATGCTCCGCTCGGGCCTGCACCACACCCAGGGCATACATCCGCTGCGCCGGTTCCAGCGATGGGCTGCGCTGCTGGAACTCCTCAAGTGCCTCACACAGCGCCCATTGGGCGGCACCCAGCAAGAAGCGATCCCCCGCGACCTCGATCAAGCCGCCAACGAGACTCGCACGGGCTCCCGGCTTTGCCCCAGAAATCCACTCATCGATCCAGACCGAGAAGTCGGCATCCGAGGGTGTGCCGCTGGACGCCAAACGCGGGACCCAGTCGCCCACGGCCGGCAGAGACAGCAGGCGAAGACCGCCCTGATGGTCAGGCTCATCCAGCAGTCGATACAGCTGCGTCCACGCCATTCCATGGCCGCCGACGGACCCGTTGGCGAGGCCTTCCGCAACGAGCAGCTCCAGATAGCGCGCAGCTGCAGCCAACGCAGGCACAGCTCGTACTTGGTCCTTGGGCAGAGCCCACTGAATTCCAGCTGTGGAAAAGCTGGGCTCCACGTTCACAGCCGCCGGCTTTTTCCATGGAAATCCGATCACAGGTAGTAGCCTTTGCCTTGCTTGTAGCGCATACCGAGACGACGCAGCTCGTGCGCTCTATCGCCCACCTCATCATCGAGCACCCATACCGTCCCACCTTGCGGGCGCCGATCACTGATCTTGAAACCCTGCTTGCTCAGCTGCACAACGATCTTGTCGGGACTTACTGCCCAACCGGCTCGGAAGGGTTCTTCTTCCTCCCTTCTGGCGGGCCGGGTACGCGAGGCAGCGACCCTTGTTGATGGACCTGTCGTACGCACTTCACCTGAAGATCCTTGGCGGACCCCCGGCTCATCCGTCTGGATTCCCACCCGTTCAAGGTCATTCAGGAAGCTCTCCTCCCACCCGCCCCTTCTATCTGTATGGAGCAAGCGAAGGTCGTGATCGTCGCGCCTCAGATCAGCATGCTGATAGACGCGCCTGCCGAGTTCGACCTTGTGCTTGTCCAACTTGAAGGCGTAGCAGGCGTTGCCAGTCTGGCTGAACTCGACGAACAGCCATCCGCCGATACACATCAGGATGGCGTTGTTGCTGCCGGAAGTCTTGGTCAAGTCGCCCAAGCGATCACCTTTGCGCTTGATGAACTCGTGCACATCTCGCGCACGACTGCTGCGTAGATCTGGTCCGAGCAGGATCATCGTGTAGGTCATCTGCTGCTTGAAGCGCAGCCAGAACTTCAGACGGCGGTCGTCGACTTCCTTCTCGTCCTTGCAGAGCCTGTAGAAGTCCTCAAGGTCCTCCTGGGCCAGCCAGCCGCACACCATCTGCTTGGTGGCCGTTGAGACCTGCGTCCACAGCTGGTTGCGCAGGAGTTGGGGGCTACCCCAATGCTTGAGCGAAGCCTGCAGTAGCGCCTCGTTGCGTCGACTGCTATCCAGCTGTGCTAGCCGTTGCAAGCAGGCTGCCAGCAAGGGATTGACCGCGCCGGGCGTCCGCTCGGCAAATTGCAGCAGGTCGGGCAGTCGACGCTGCAGCGCCTCCAGATCCATCCGCCCGACGCACTCGCCAATCGAGCGGATGAGGTCCACCCACAGCCAGCTCGCAGGCGGAATCTCCACCGTGGCCTGCAGATCCTTCAGCTCCTCGGTGTTGCCGACGACAAACGCCTGCGCGTACTCGAGGGTCGGGGCTCGCGAAAGCAAACGCTGATGGCGCAGCACGTTCTCCAACCAGTCGGGGCGCGTCGACGAGGCTCGCTCAATCTGCGGCAGAGCGTGCTTGAGCAGGCCGCGAAGACGTTCAATATCCCCGGCGTCGGCCTGTAGGAACGAGAAGAACAGGCCGCGCCAGTGGGAGGGCCGCAACTGCCCGTTTCTAGCCTGCGCCTCCCAATACGCGAGAAGACGCCCACCGACCTCTTCGTGCTCAAGCGCAGATCGTCCGCCAAGGCTCTTCAGCTTGATGCTGAAGGCATGCGCCAACAGGAACGCTTGGCCACGGGTGGGCGACTCACGGCTACCAAGAAGCTGGGACGCCGCGCGCTCAACTCGATCCGTGGATGCGAGTACGCCTGTGCGTTCGCCGACACGCTTGCGCACCTCTTCGACTGCACGTTGCAGGGCATGCATATCCGGGGCGTCGCGACCACCCGGAGCGATTCCGAGGAGGATGGCGTTCAAGCGGGTCTGGAGCTGCTGGATGGCGTTCATGACAGCATGCAGACATCGTCATCGCGCGAGGCAAAGTCGATCGGCGGTGGGACGTTGTCCTGCTCCTCCAGTGGGCGGAACTCCAGCCGCATCTCGACACGCCGGCTTTCGTCCTTGCTCTCCTTCGCATCGTTGAAGGACACACCACCCGCGAGGAACAGCTGGCGCACGCGCTGAAGCTGGGCTTCAGTGAGCGAGAGCGCCGCGTTCTTGCGGCGGTCAAGCAGAAGGCACATCACCCACTGCGAACGTTGCAGGCTCAGGTGGAGGTTGTAGAGATAGGAGCCATCGGTATCGGTGAAGCCTTCGATCACCACCTGCTTCAGCCAGCGCTTCCCCTCCTCGCTGTCCGCAGTGGCGAGAACCTTGGGCACGAGCTCAGCCAAGACCTGATTGGCTTCAGGGGGAAGCCTGTAATCGTTCTGGGCGAAGCGCCCCACCTCGCCGAACCGAATACGGTGATCTTCACAATCGATCTCTATCGATGTGTGCCCCCCCAAGCCGACTTTCAGCTGGCTGCATATGGACCGAATGGCATCGTCGCGCTTTTCGCCCAAGCTCTTCTCTCGAGCACGTTCGCTGGAGATAGCCACCATCGTCGCGGCCATAGCTGCTAGGAACAGGGTCATCATGGCCGTCATGAGGTCGGCATAAGAGATCCAGAAGGGCTTTTCACCCTCCCCCTTGGCCTTCTTCTTGCGGGCTCCGAGCAAGCCGAACATGCTCAGCGGCCTCCCTCGGACGCGACGGCAGCCAGATCCTCGAATGCGCTCTTCAGCATGCTGATCGCGGCACCAAGCTGCTTCTGGTACTCGCCCAGATGGAGGGCCATGGTCTTGCTGAGATTGCCTGCGAAGTCCTCAACCGACTGCGACAGGCCTCCTCGTGCGTCCTCCGCCAGCGCCGCGAACTCCAGAGCGGCCTTCTGCGCTTCGGACTGCAGACTGCTCAGCTCGCGCAGCAGGGCGGAGCGGGTTTCGGCTTCTGTCGCCGCAGAGCGCGCCACGCTCTCGAGCTTGCTGGAAGCGCTCTCCAGACTGCGCACCCCCGTGGACAGAGTGTTGCTGGTGGAGCCCAGCACCGTGGCGGACTCGTTCATACGCTGAGTGGTCGCGGTCAACGAGGCGTGCAGACTGTCCAGACGCTCCAAAACACGCCCCATCCCCTCCAGGCTGCGCGCAGCGGCGGCTCCTGCTTCGCTCATGGACCGAGCGCTCTGCTGCATGCCCTCGATCGCTTCCAGCGAGACCTTGCCAAAGGCTGTCACTGCCTCTTGCGTCGCACCTGTAACTTCGCGATTGCTGTCGGCCAGGGTCGCGATCCGACCCTCCATGGCGGCGGTCACGCGCTCCATCGACTCGGTCAGCTGTTCGGCCAGCGCCTGCTGACGCTCTTCGATGCGTCTGACTGCACCGTCGACACCCGCCAGCAGCTGCTGCATGCCCTCGGCAGCCGCAGTGCTGTGCTCACGCTGCTGGCTCGCGATCGAGCTGAGCAGGCTGTTCACCGCCGCGCGCAGTTCCTCCGAGGCTTCGGCGTTGCTGGCGCGCATGTCGCCAACCAGAGCGCGCAGGGTGGACTCGACTGTCGACAGCGATGCCGTGGTCTGCTGCAGCAGCTGCCCCATATCGCCCAGCTGCCCTCCGACGGTTTCCTTCATCTGCGCGATGAAGGCGCTCATCAGGGATTCCAACGCATGGGAGGCCGCCGACGTCTGCTGGCCACTGGCCTGGCGCACCGTGTCAGCGATGTGAGCCAAAGGCTCTTTCAGGCTGCCCTCGATGCTGCGACCGATGTCCGCTGCCATCTGCTGGGTTGCTCCTACCTGCGCGTCGGACAGATTGGTCAGCATGGCCTTCAAGTCTTCCACCAGGCTCTCCTTGAGCTGGCGCGTCTGGGTTGCGTTGTCCTGCGAGGCGCGAACGAGATCCGACAGGTAGTCTTCGCCGACGCCCGCGCGGAAAAGACGATCGAGCGCCTCTGTAAGCCGTCCCAATCTGTAGGTGCAGGCCGCGAAGAGGATCTTTTCCACGACGGTCACAGCCATTGCCAAGCCGATGGCCGTCGCAGAAAAGAAGAAAGCGTTCTGCACGTGCGTGAACAAAGGACCCAGAGAATCCTTGAGCTGATTTGCATCGCCGGTCGGCTCAAACGCCATCAAGCCGGAGATCAATCCCACGAAGGTTCCAATGATGCCAAGGCCCGTAAAGATGCCAGGCAGATGTTTGAAGTACTCCGTGTGGATTACCGGATCAATAACCGAGTCCACGTGCAGAAAGCTTTCCGCTGGGGCAGTTGCTCGGACCGCCACCGTCTGCATGCGTCCGTTCACCAGCTTTCGCTGATCGTGGAGGGTCTCCTCGAATTCGCTCCAAGCGTGAGCAAATTTCGAATCCATGAACAGCTTAGCGAGTCGATCACGCAGCCCATCCTGCGCACGCACATCGAGCGCGGACACCTCTCCGGCGAGATGCTTGAGCTGGCGAAGCAGGACAACACCCCTGCCCATGTATCGATTCAAGAAATCAACCAACAGAAGCACGCAGATGACGGTCAACGCGAGCATCAGCCAGCTGTCGACTATGTGCGAGAGAAATTCGGACATGAGTGTTCGTACTCTTGATCTTGATGTCGTTTCTGAAGGACCGGGACCGTGAGGCTCAGGCTGCCAGCCCCAACTCAGCAGCCGAAGCCCAGCGGATGCCGCTGACGATGCCCCAGTTGCCCTGCTCGTTCGGTCGGCGCCAGCGCGGCACGCTCATCCGCCGCAGGGCCTGCAGCGCTTCAGTGAAACTGTCGTAGCGCTGTTCCTCGCCCTTTTCGCCCACGGTGAACTCACCGCTGCGGATCAGGCCCGGGTGGAAGCAGGTGCCGTCGCGCGCCACCGGCAGCAGTGTCTGGGGTGACAGTTCGAAGGCTCGGTTGGTCGCCTGTGCCGTGGGACGCATCGGCGGGCTGACGACGCGCTGCACACTTGCAGCAGGGGCCGTCGGCAGCTGGATATCGATGCCCTCGAGGGCGGCCTCCACGGCCATGGTTTCCGCGGTGCTCAGCTGCACCCAGATCACGGCGCCCGAAGGGTGTTCATAGGGGACGGGCCGCGACAGGGGACGCGCATTCCTGAGCTCCCAGGCCACGTTCCATTTGATCAGCTCGCCGCTCTCGTAGCGCTCAATCGGAATGGTGTGACGCGCAGAGTTCTCGCGCAGCTCGGCGAGGCTCAGGGGGCCTCGGCAGCCGGCCAGCTCTGCCACTCCGACGACTTGGCCGCTGCCCTCGCGGATCAGGGCGAAGCGCCCGCGGTTCTCGGTGCTGCGGCTGCGCAACTCCCAGGTCTTCCGGCCTTCGAGAATGCGTGAGATCCAGGGCTCATCGATGATGAGTGCCTTCATAGCGTGGTGCCCCTTGGTGTTGCTGGCCGCCCTCAGCTCAGGCGGCCCGGTTGATGCTCTCGATCAGCTGGATCAGCGCGTTCGCTTCCGAATCGGGGAACAGCCCATCTAGGCCGTCGTGGTGGACGGCCGTGAACGGTGCTTCGTAGAGCTGACCCGGATCGATGGTGCCGCTGGAGGTGAGACGGTCGATGACCATCTCGACGAAGCGGATCTGGTTGCTGCTAAAGCGGCCCTGGTCGAGGAAGCGCGCAAACGCCTCTTTGGCCGCGCTGCGGTCCAGGCCGACCAGGCTTCGGATGAAACGTGGAAGAGACACGCCCTCGCCGTAGCACTCCGCGAAGCGCTGCCGGCTTTCAGCAGCCTCGGCCTGGAACAGGAAGCCCTCCAGCTGTTCGAGGTCGGTCGGCGTCAGCGGCTTGTTGAAGCGCAGCTTGGCGATGGCAACGTGGTCGGCATGCTTGCGGATGAAGCTCTCGACCTTGCGCCGATACATCGCCACGTTTACGCCGGTTGTCAGCGGCGGAAGCGTCACCGGCACAGGCTCACCAATCGTGTCCTTCAGCACCGTATAGACCACACCCTGCGTGCGGCGGTCGATGAACTGGATCAAGCTCCGCAGCTTGCGCCGCAGCTCCTCCAGCATCGCCAGGCTGACGTCCTTCCACCAGGCTTCGGTCTGCACCGCCTGGATCAGGGCCAGCTCCAGCTTCACCGCCGGGATGCTGTCCTTGGCTTCCAGATCTTCGGCCAGCTCGATCACCCGGTTGCGAAGCGTCTCGAAGCTGCTGCTGCCCTCGATCATCGCCACCTGCAGGTTCACGCACAGCAGGTCGAACAACTTGGCGCTGATGTGCTCGGGCTCGCGCTCACTGGGCAGGCCGGCCACGTGCTGGCGCAGGTCGGTCAACGCGCTGCCGTCCAGTGCATCCCAGGCTTCGCGCTGCGCGAAGCGGCTCACGTGCTCGCGCTGCGGGCGCACGATGAAGTTGTCGATGTTCATCGCCGCCACTTCGGCGTGCAGCAGGTCGACCACGTCGGTGCGCAAGCGCGCGCCGCTGCCGTACTGACCGCGGTCATCCTGCTGGTCACTGCGGTTGCTGGCCGGCGTCGGTAGGGCCTCAAGCAGATCCAGCCGGCGCTTGAACAGTCGCTGGGTCAAGGGCTCGGCCACGCTGCCAGTGGCGCCCGCCGGGTTCTCGTTGAAGTACTCGAAGTTGCCGCAGAAATCGAAGATGTAGAACTCGGTCTTGTGCTGCCCAGGCCCGAACAGGTCGGGGCACAGCCGCGTGCCGCGGCCGATCATCTGCAGGAACTTCACCTTCGAGCGCACGGCCTTGAAGAACACCAGGTTCAGCACCTCAGGCACGTCGATGCCGGTGTCCAGCATGTCCACCGAGATCGCGATGTGCGGCTCGGCATCGCGCTTGCTGAAGTCGTCGATCAGGCTCTGCGCGTAGGTCAGCGCATAGGTCACCACCCGCGCGAAGCGGCCCGCCAGATGCGGGTAGTGGTGGTTGAAGCGCTGGGCGATGAACTCCGCATGCCGCTGGTTCACCGCGAACAGGATCGTCTTGCCGAGGCGGTCGCCGCCTTCCACCTTTAGACCGTGCTGCACCAGATGCTTCAGCATCAGGTCGACGGTGTCTTCGTTGAACAGCTGCTTGTTGACCTCGCTGGCGCTGACCTCGTCCGGCGGACCGTCCTCGCGGTCACCCCAGTCCAGCGATTCCCAGTGCGCCTTCTCCTCCGGGCTCAACTCGTCGTAGCGGATGCCTTCGCGCACGAACTTGATCGGCACGGAGTGCGCCTTGGGTGGCACCAGAAAGCCATCGGCCACCGCTTCGTCGAGACCGTAGGCATCGGTGGGCACACCGGTCTCCAGCCCGAATAGGTGGTAGGTGTCGCGGTCCACCTCATCGCGGGGCGTGGCGGTCAGGCCCACCAGCAGGCTGTCGAAGTAGCGGAAGATCGCGCCGTACTTCTGGTAGACACTGCGGTGCGCCTCGTCGACGATGATCAAGTCGAAGTGGCCCACGCCATAGCGGCGCTGGTCGCCCTCGAAGCTCTCGATCAGCCCCATCATGGTCGGATAGGTCGACAGGAACACCCGGCCCTGGCCCTGCTTGTCCGTGCACAGGTTGACCGGGCTGCTGTCGGGCAGGTGCGCCTTGAAGGCATTCGCCGCCTGCTTCACCAGCGCCACGCGGTCGGCCAGAAACAGCACCCGCTTGACCCAGTTGGCGCGCATCAGCAAGTCCACCAGCGCGATCGCCATGCGGGTCTTGCCGGTGCCGGTGGCCATGGTCAGCAGGCCGCGGCGTCGCCCGCTGGCCAGCGCCTCGGTCATCGCTCGAATCGCGCGCAGCTGGTAGGCACGGCCGGCGATCTCGGGCTTCACGCGCAGGGCGCGCAGGTCGCCCTGCAGGCTGCGCCGCTGCAGGGCGAGAGCCAGCTCATTGCGGCTGTAGAAGCCCTGCACCTCGCGCGGCGGTGCGCGCAGGTCGTCCCACAGCCAGGTCTGGTGGCCGTTGGTGTAGAAGATGATCGGCCGCTGCCCGGTCTGCTGCTGCAGGCAGTCGGCGTACAGCTTGGCCTGCTGCTGGCCGACGGCCGGGTCCTTCAGGCTGCGCTTGGCCTCCACCACCGCCAGCGGCTTGGCGTCCGCGCCCCACAGCACGTAGTCGACAAAGCCCTCGCCCTTCTCGTTGGGCATGCCGACCACCGGCACTTCGACCGAACAGGTCTTGCCCACCTCCCAGCCGGCCTCTCGCAGCAGCACGTCGATGAACAGGCGGCGGGTAGCGGCCTCGTCGTAGTCGTGAGCATCAGGTACGGCCAGGTTGGTGGCCTTGGCGCGAGCCAGTTCGGCGCGGGCTTGGGCCAGCTCGGCGTCCAGCGCGGCGATCGCAGCTTCGCGCTCGGCCAGCGTGGCGGCTTGTTCGGCGATTGCCGCCTCGCGTTGCTCCAACGCATCCAGCTGAGCCTTCAGCTGCGACTGGAACGCGGCCTCCTGCTTGGCCAACTCTTCGCGGGTCAGCGCCGCCGCCTCATCGGCGCGCACCAGCTTGGGCACCAGACGCTCGTCCCAGCTCGCCTCGATTGTCTTCGGATCGCTGGCGCGGGTGTAGGTGCGGGCCAGCCAGAACAGCACATGGAACAGCTCGCGCACCAGGCGCAGGGCGTCGCCGTGGCCAATGCGCTCGTTGCGGTGCACGGCCTGGTTGCCGGCCTTCTGGATCAGCCGCGCCTTCTGCAGCACCGGCGGGGGCAGCAAGGCCTCGAAGCCGGGCTGGGTCAGCAGCACGCCCAGGCTGGTGTCGTAGGGCATGCGCAGGTCGCGATCGTGTTGGTACAGCCAGTGCACCGCCTGCTCCAGCGCGTGGCGCACGCGCATGCAGCAGGCGCGCGGGTCCGAATACACCAGCTGCTCGGCACCGCGCGCGGGCTCGAACAGCGGCTTGAACTCAGCCGCGAGGAACTGGAAGTTGCTCATGGATCCCCCTCGATCAGCTCGCAGCGGCCGCCCTTGCTGGGGCCGCGCTGGCGAAGCCGCGCCTGGGCTTGCAAGTTCGCGGCCGCGCGCTCCACGGTGCGCAGGGAACACCCCAAGGCTCCCGCGACATCCAGCAGGCGCAGCACCTGGTCGACTGTTGAGGCACGGCGTTTCGGCGGCTTGCTGGCGCCGGCTTCTACCGACATCTCTACCGGCGCTTCTACCGACAGCTTGGCCGTGATGGCTTCGCGCCAGCAGGACTTGGCGGCCCATCGAAAGCGTTCGCCGCAGCCGCCGTGTCCGATCGAGGGTGGCGTTGCTAGACTGCCCACATGGCCAGTCTTTCCCAGTCCAACAAATACCTCGCCACCGAAGCGATGCGCTTGAAGGTGGTGCGACTGAGCCTGTCGACGTCCTCGGCGATCGACGGCATCCGCTACCCGACCAAGGCTGCGAAGTCCCCCAACGCGGGTTCGCGCCCAAAGCGCAAGAACGTCCCCAGGCCAGAAGAGACCTGAGGACACCTCGCTTGATCGGCTAAGGCCGAGTGGACTCGCGATGCTCATCGCGTTCGGTACGCCTGAAGGTGATGGGTCGGCGCCGTCGGAAAGGCCAGCCTCAGTCGCTCTGCCGAAACTAATGGGGCGAGGTACTGCTGCCGCAGCGCGTTCGCATCCCGCTGGACCAAGTCGGCGAGACACGCCCGCGTGACGTACTGGTCTTTGCACAGCGCCAGCAGGATCGACTCCATCTCATCTCGCGGCAGCTTGCCCATCGTTCGCGCCCGGTCGGCTGCCTGAATCAGCGCCTGCCGGTGGCTCGTGCTTAGTGCCTCAAGATCGTCGACCACGGGTGCGTCGAGCTGGGGGGCAAGCAGGCGGCCTGCGCTATCTCTTTGATTTTCCAAAGATGGCTGGCTGCCGCTCGATGCGGCTGGCGCAATCAAATGTTCGGAGTGCGCCGCCAAATGTTCGGAGCTCCGGGGCAAATGTTCGGAGCGCGCGGTCAAATGTTCGGAGCCGGCTCCGAACACTTCCTCCGGCCGCGGCAGGTCTGCACCGGGCAGGCAGTACACCGCGCCGCGCCCATGGTTGTGGGCCTCAAGCATCTCGTCGCGTACCAGGCCACGCAGCAGCCTCGTGGCCTCGGTGGCATGCAGTCCAGTCAACTCGATCACCCTGGCATGGGTGACGGTCTGCTCGGAGGCTGCCGCAGCCAGTACCAGCCGGCCCTCACGAGACGCCGCATCGAGTCGAGCACCGAAGCGATTGCGCAGCCCCTCGAGCACGGCCTCGGGCATCAGGTCGACCATGCGCAGTTCCATCAAGGTTTGCTCGTAGGGCTCGCGCCGCTCGTATAGCGCCGGTGGGCGCCAGTGTTGGCCTGCCCAGCCGCCGTAGATCTTGGGGATACCGGAGCCCGCCTGCTCGCCTACACCCACAAGCCGGAACATCTTGTGCAAGGTGCGGTTTCGGCAATCGTGCTCACCGCCGCGGATGGCGATCTCGGGCGGCACCCGCATCAGGCCGGGATTGCGGAAGCCAAACATGTCCGGGCGCTTCACCACCAGCACCGAAGCGCGGTCGCTATAGTCGGCGTGGACCAGAACATTCGCCAGCGCCTCGCGCAGCGCAACGTGCACCGGGGTCTCGTCCTTACGCTCACCCTTCTCCAGCGCGAAAGGCACCTTCAGATCAGCAGTTAGCTTCAGATACACCTTGCGGTAGAAGTCATACAGGTTGCCTGACCATTTGCCATCCAGGGTCAGCCTATCGATCCAGCGGCGCTCGGCGCGAGCTTCGGGCCGCTCCTGATAGTCCAGCATGTAGTTCGGCAGGGCCTCTTGGATGGTCCGCATCCAGCCGAACATCAGCAGCCCGGCAAGCGTCAGACCGCTCTCGCCCGTTTGCCGATCCTTGCGCCAGCCACCCAGCTGCTTGAGGAACTCGATGTCGTCGAGCGCGTTCCAGGGGTGCGCAGGCTCGCGGTTGGCGAAGAGCTGGCGGTAGGCCCGAAACGTCTCCATGCACAAGTCGTCGAAGTCATAGCCGTGCAGGATGCGGTCATCCCGGCTGTCCTCGACCTGCTCGGCCAGCATCCGCTTGACCTCAACATCCGGCACGTGGCGATCGCCGTCGTTGGAGCGCCGGTAGGTATGGCCGTCCAAGGGGTTGGTGGTCAGAAACACCGGGCGCTGGGAGCGTGAAGCGCGGGGTATCTCCACCGCCAGGAGGGACTTGCCCTCGATCACGAACTCCGTGACAGAGTGGTCGCTCAACAGATTCGCGCTCACCTTCTGCCGGTTGTTGAGCCCATCGAACAGCTCCTTGCGAACCTTGGCCACATCCTGGATGCCTTCGAGAACGAAGGTGCCGTGCTTCTCGCGCAGCCCCAGCAGCACCACACCACCTTCGGTATTAGCGAACGCGCTGTAGGTCGGCCAGAAGTCCTTGGGCAGCGCACCCTGGCCGTGCTCCCCAAGCGCCAACTTGCACTCGACATCGAGGCTTTCGCGGAGCAGCTGGATATCGGCGAGGGAGTTCAGGTTCATGTGAGGTGCCGGCATTCGAGTGAAGGCCCGGGGGCTTCCATGCTGCGGAAATGGCTGATGCGCGCCAAAGATCCGAACGCGAGAACGCTTGAGTCCAGATGATTCAGCGTCATGTCCAGACCGTCTTTATGCCCAAACGCAGATCTCGGTCAGGCGCATACCGCCCAACTTGCTCCGTAGCGTGTCGCGTAGTTATGCAACAGGCGCGGGCACGCAATAGACCCAGCAGCTCAGCACCCGCGGCCCACTCGAACAGCAGCCCGAGCTCGGGGTAGACGAACGCAGAGTTGCTCACGGCCTTGAGCTCGAGTCTTCAGCACCCAGCTCGCGAAGATGTTGAATGATGCGGTCATGTTCGGATCTGAGCTGTTGGACAGTCTCTTCGGCCGATTTGATAGCTTCTCTCTGCTTCAGAAGCGACTCAATAGAGCGCGCTTCCTGCGAGTCCGGCTGGAGCAGCGGCACCTCAAGCGAGGCGAGACGGTCTATGCTCAGGGACTTGTTGGTGGCGCCTCGCAATAGCGGAACAAGTAATTCGTCCTTGTGAACTAGCAGATAGTAGTAGATTAAAGAAACTGGCACTTCGGACGTTCTTGGGAGCAGAACCGCTGTGATCGAGGCAGCGTCGAACGCCCCCTCTGCCAGATGAATCGTCTTGATCGACGCATGTCCGTGCCCCGTCGCCGAAACGGTGGGAATGCATATCGCAGGGCCCGAAAAAGGAGCGATCGCAGTGCGCTTCGGTGACACCGAAGTAGTCAATAATGGGTACTCGCCGTCCTCTTCAGCAGCTGACGCCGCCGCTTCTCCTTTGACTATGTGGAAGAGAGCGTCGAGCCTGGCCCGCTCAACGCCATCTGGATAGCGGTGACCACTGAGATAAATAGCGGGACAGAGATCGTAATCTCTTGCCCTGATTTCCTCCGCAGAAACCACCTTATGCTTTCTTGGATTAGAGGAGAAGCGCCGCAGGTCTGGCGCCTGCCAGAGGCGAAGCAGCTCAGGAAGATCCGACCCTTCAACCGGTGATTTCTGTGCATCTTCGGAAAAACCATCGTTATCGACACGATAAAACCATACGAAGTCTGTCTCCCCGCCCTTCGAGAAGATCAGAATCGAGGTATCGACACTCGCATATGGCTTGAAGACCCAATGCGGCAGCTTGATTACTGCTTCAAGCTTGAGCGAATCCACGAGCATTTTTCGGACAGTCCGTAAAGCGGCCCCGTCAGACTCGAGAACCCCCGCGGGGACAACTACTGCCGCGCGACCGCCAGGTTTCAGCAGGCGCAGGAACAGGGCGATGAACAGCAGTTCGGTCTTCTTGGTTCTGACGATCTGCTGCAGGTCCTTGGCGCAGCTCTCGTAGTCCAGGCTGCCGGCAAAGGGCGGGTTGGCCAGGATCAGGCTGAACTGGCCTTCCGCCCCGGCATAGCCTTCGCTCAACGAGTCGCGCTTTTCAATGGCCGGGTTGTCCACGCCGTGCAGCAGCATGTTCATGCTGCCGACTCGCAGCATGGTGCTGTCGAAGTCGAAGCCGTGGAAGGTGTCGTGGTTGAAGCGGCGCGCGGCTTCCGGCGTGGCGTAGATCTGCTCGCGGTGGTGCTGGTCCAGATACTCGGCCGCAGCCACCAGAAAGCCGGCGGTGCCGCAGGCCGGATCGCAGATGGTGTCGGAGGGCTTCGGCGCCATCATCTCGACCATCAGCTTGATGATGTGCCGCGGCGTGCGGAACTGGCCGTTCTGACCGGCGCTGGCGATCTTGCCCAGCATGTACTCGTACAGATCGCCCTTGGTGTCGCGGTCCTCCATCGGGATGGCGTCGAGCATGTCCACCACCTTGGCCAGCAGAGCCGGCGTGGGAATGGTGAAGCGCGCGTCCTTCATGTGGCTGGCGTAGGTGCTGTCCACGTTCACGCCGCCGAGGGTCTTGATGAAGGGGAAGACCTCTTCCGAGACCAGTTTGTAGAGCGTGGCCGGGTCGCCCAGCTGGCGGAACACCGACCAGCGCAGCTTCTGCTGGTGCGGACCGAACACGGCGTTCTCGATGGGCCGGCCGAGGCGGTTGGCCTTCTTCTCGCGCGCGGTGTGCAGCTCGTCCAGGCGCTTGATGAAGAGCAGGTAAGTCATCTGCTCGATGACCTCCATCGGGTTGGAGATGCCGCCGCTCCAGAACGCGTCCCAGATGCGGTCGACCTGGGATTTGATTTCGCCGGTGATCATGTAGATGTGTCGCCTGGTTGTTTCGAGATGCGAAGCAGAGGCTGCCGCGCGAAAGAGAGCTCAATAACGTGTGGCCGACACCGATGCGCCGAGCCCTGTTTCAAGGGTGCAGCGCCGGCCTGATGGGTCTGCCGGGCACGCGAGCCTTGCGGGGCAGCCGATGGTCTACGAAACCGCAGTCGATGCGCCACAGTGCCGATGAAAAATGGTCACGTGCGCGAGGTGAGCGCCCTGCACTGCCGTATGCGCTGTGGGCTCTTGTCCGCTTCGTCTCGACGCAAGTTCTCCGCCCACTCCTGTCCATGGAAGAGGACACGCGCGCTGTATCTCCGACTTCGCCAGGGGCCCGCAGCCGCAAGCTTGCGGGCCCTTGCACGGCCGCGAGTCTGCCGTGAGACGACGGAACTTGGGAACACCAAGAAGATGTGGTGCCCAGTGCGTCGCGCTAGCCGAGCTGAACAGCCGCACGCGCAGGCGGTGCTGGGTGCCAGAGCGTTTCGCCGAGGCTGCCCAACAGAGGCAAGAGGTCATCGCCGACATCGGCAAACAGCACGCGCAGGCGCACCCGACGGCCGTCCACCACGGGGAGCCTAAGCTCAAGCGGCGACTGCGGTTGCGAGGCGGCAACGGTCGGGTAGATCAAGGCGAGCTCGCTGCAGCGGTAGGCACTGGCGTAGGCGAACAGCTGGTAGGCGTCGGCACGCGCGGGTAGATCGAAGGCGCCCTTCCCGGTCGCGAGTCGCTTCCACTTGGTATCGCCGATCGCGACAACCGCGCCGCCGCGGCGCAGGACCAGATCCGGGCGAAGCGCGTAGGCGGGGTGTAGCAGATCGCCACGCCGCACTTCGGCGAGATGCCGGCCGCCGTCCTGGGTACCCAGCTGCAGGCCCGAGGGCGCCAGGGTCTGCCGCAGCTGCACGCCGACAGCCTGTTCGAACAGGCGATTCATGTCGAACAGCAACGCGGGCGCCGCGCTGTCGCCGCCGCGCAGGCTGGGCGACAGCAGGCGCAGGATCCAGCCGGCCCACTGTAACGCCGGCTCGTAGCGCCGGGTGCTGCGGTCGCGCGGCGGATCGCGCCAGCTCTGCAGGCTGAGGCCGCTGTCATCGACGGCGTCGAACACCTGCATCAGCTCGACCCAGCGACGCGATAGCACCTGCGCGCGCAGCAGAGGGCGCAGGCTGCGTAGGGCTTTCTTCAGGAAGCGGTTGCAGGCGTGGTCCTGGCTGAGTTCATCGAAGCGGCAGGCAAGCTGATCCCCGCGGTTGGCCAGCCGACCGACCTGTCGCCGCACGTCCAGCTGACCGCGCAGCACGCGCAGGTCCTGCTCATCACCCACGTAGCGCTGCATCAGGCCGCCGCGGGCCAGTCGCGCCAGTTCGTCGAAGTAGGCGCTGATGAACAGATCGAGCAGGGGCATGCTGCGAAGCGACTGGCTGGCGGCGTCGGCGAGTGGCGTGGGCAGGGCCCCGCTGATGCGCAACAGCCGCAGCAGGATGCCTCGGCAGGTCTCAGTGCTTGTGGGCTCCGAGCCCACCTTGGGCAGGATTTCCAGCATGCGCTCGCCCAGGCAGATGAGGCCGGCGAACTGGGCAAACGTCACCTGGCTGCGCTCGAATCGGCACAGGCCGGGGTAGTCCGCAGCCACCTGCTCCAGACGCAGCACTTCGGCCTCGGACAGCCGCTGCGCGCCGGGCTGCAACCCGATGCGCAGGCTGCCGTGCTCCAACACCTGAAAAACCTCCATGGCGCTCAGTGCCTGGCCGGTTCGTGGCGCACCGGGGATCGAGCCTCAATCATCGAGTGCGTCCGGCTCAACTTCGGCTTGGTCGGACTCGGCATCCACAGACACGGCGCTGCCGCTCTCGTAGATGCCGCGGAACATGGCGCTGGTCCAGCCGGCCTTAGGCGTGACGGCGTAGCGCGTGCGCGTCTGCAGGCGGCCGAGCGCCGCGCGCGCGGGGAAGAGCGCATCCGGGCTTTGTTCTTCAGGCTTGAGGAAGCCCTCGCCCACGGTCGTGGCGAGGACCATCGCCACCCGGCTGGCGTCATCGAAGAAGTACTCCTGCAGCAGCGGCAGGATCTTCTGCTCGAAACAGCTCCGCAGGTCATCCAGCGATTTCAGATGGATGAAATAGGCGTGGCCGATGCGGTGATCGCGATCCAGCAGGTACTCCAGCCGGTCGTTGATGCGCTTGAGCAGTGCGCCAAGGTGGACGCCTTCGAGGGTCTCGTTGATCACGGCGTAATCCGGCGCGCGCTCGATGAACTCGAAGCGCCGACGCAGCGCGATATCCAGCAAGGCGATCGAGCGATCCGCCGTGTTCATGGTGCCGTAGAGGTCAAGGTTCACGGGCACACCGAAACCGCGCAGATCGCCCCCGTCGACCGCGCCCGGCAGCTGCACCTCCATGCCTTCGGTGAGGCGACCGGACGCGTCGTAGTGCGCCCGCTTGTCGATCTCGATCAGGGTGATCAGCTCGCCGAACACCTTGGCGATATTGGCGCGGTTGATCTCGTCGATGAACAGGGCATAGCGCTTGCCCGGGTTGGCCCGCGCCTCGTCGCAGATCTGCTTGAGCACGCCATCGACCATGGCGAAGCGCGACTCACCGCTGTCCGGGTCCACCACGGGGCGGATGCCGCGGATGAAATCCTCATAGCCAAAGGAGGGGTGGAAGGTCACCACCCGGTAGCGCTTGGCGGGCTCGGCGTCCGCCGTGGGCCCCTGCTTCAGCTGCTTCACCAATTCAGCGGACTCAGGGTCGAGCTGCTGCCAGCCCTCCAGCAAGGACCAGCGGCCGTCTTCCGACTTGTTGAACAGGAAGGGCTCGCGACGGCTCGCGCTTTGCACATGCTCACACTCGCGAGGCGTGTGCTCCTGCAGGAAGCCCCAGATGGTCTGCAACATGTGCTTCGGCGAGCGTCCGTTGAGCTGTGCCTTCAGCGCTACCAGCGCGTGGTCGCGAATGTCCGGGGCCCGCGCCGTGCCACCCAAGGCATCCAGCGCGGCCGCGATGACAGGTCGCCAGCCCACGGCGGCGAGCAGCGTCTGCTTCCAGCTGGTTTTGTCGATCTCACCCTTGGGGTCGGTGTACTTGGCGAACAGCCCCTGCAGATGGAAGGTCTTACCCGTGCCCGGCGGCCCGTAGAAGATCTGGTTCACAGGTCCGGCCTGCTTTGGCTGCGTGCGTTCCTGGCTATCCATCACAGGGTTCTCGGAGCGGAGATAGGCATAGCCGAACACGGCCTGGTTCAGCAGCGCAGTCTCCTGCGTGTCGAGCGCGGGCTGGAAGTTCGCGGTGCTCAGATCTTGAGGCAGACGCTCCACTGCCGTGACCTTGAAGCGGGTGCGCAGCGGCTGCTGCTTGCCATTGATCTCGACGATGGCGCCCAGGCGGTCCGCATCGGTGATCTCGGGCCACGGGCTGGCCAAGCCCTCGCTGTCGTTTGCGACGCGATAGTCCTCCACGCTCATCCGGTACCGGATGCGATTGCTACCGACGTTGAGGTAGACGTGGAAGGGCCGAGACAGAAGATCGCGTGCCTCCGGCTTGAGTTTGAAGCTCCAGTCGCTTGACCAGGCGCCGTTGCGCGCAATCTTGGCCTGCAGCTCGGCGGCAAGGCCCTCGTCCAGTCCTTTCCAGGTGCCGAGCAGGCACAGGCTGGGGTCAGGCTGCCCGGCCTGTCGCGATTGGCGAATGGCTAAGGTACGCGTCAGCCTCTCCTCGAATTCCGACTCGCTCACGACAAAGCGATCGGTGAAACCCGCGGCGTCGATGATCCCATGCACCTGAGGCAGCTCATCGGCAAGAAAGCGTGCAAAGGCTGCCTCGATATCTTCGGGCGGGTAGTCGTAGCGGTAGACCTGCTTGCTGCCCACCTGCTGCATCTGGAAGCTGTCGCGCAGCTGCTGGTGCAGCGCCAGCAGACCCGGATCCTCGAGGTTTCCAAACACCAGCTCGAAGTAGCAGCGCTTGGGCCGCTGCTGCCCATCGAACTGGATCACGAAGCCGATCGTCTTGGTCTTGTTGTCCCGATCTCCCGGTCGATACGGCGCGAAGAACAGGTACTGCTCCGACCCGGTGAACCAGTAGCCGCTCCGAAGCCGCGGCTTCGCGTCGGAATCGTTCTTGCGGAGGTTGAAGGTGAACCCGGGGTGCTGCTCACGCCAGGCGAGCGCGAGGGTCAGCAGGCGCTCATGCCAAAGTGGAACTCCGGCGTCACGATTGTTCATCAGAATTCACGTTCCAAAATGATCTCGCTTGTCGAGGTCTTCGGGGCAAGGCCCTGTCAAGAGCGGCGCAGGAAGCGATCAGCGACGAATGCAAAGTCCGCGAGGCTCAGGCACCAATCCGCTTCGTCGTTGAACTCAGCCCCCATCTTCTCGAACAACTCCTTGGCTTCCGTGCGACGATTACGCATGGCAAGCCCAAGGCTCCTGACCTCCGAGATGAGAGAAGCCTTGGCGAAACCGAAGCTCGAAAGTTCAATGCCGACCTCCGGAACAACGGCATAAACGCGCCGCCTGGATTTTCCGAAGGGTATATCGACGCGAGGCTCGGGAAGCGACCGCCACACACGCTCGAACTTCACCTCTGCAAGTGAAGGATCTGCTTCAAGGCTGATGATGGTTGCATCCTTGGGAATTCCAGGCCAGCCCTGGAAGGCGGATGCCCCAGCGAACCCGTTCGCACGAAGGGACTTTTCGGCCGCCTTGATGACACCTGGTTCGGCTTCGGTCGAGAGCAGCGCGATATACACGCCCCCAGGTGGGATGCGATAGCTCGTGGCCTTGCCCTTGGCCGCAAGCCGCTCCGCCGCGGCCCTCTTGACCCAGAGAGCTTCAGCTTCGCGCATCAACTCTTCAGAGAGCGCGTGGGAGTTCTTCCACAGCCCCCTGTACCAGCCGGAAATCTCCGAAAGCGTCTTGGGGTCGTCAACCGTGACTGCAGCCTCGATCCACCCCTCAGACTCCGAAGCCGAGAAGCCAAGTCCCGCGCGCGAGGCATTGGCGGACCCGACAACAGCGATTTCCCGTCCGCAGACGACCTTGGCATGCAGCCGAGCACAATGCCGAACATCCACCGCTGGCGCGAGCCGCAGGAGTCGAGCGAGCTCATCCGGATTGCAGGCGCCGGATGTCGCGTTCAACAGAATTCGCGAACCGGCAGCCAGCGCATGCAAGCCCAGCTCATGAACAGCCCCTTCCCCCCAAAACGCGATCGCGATGTCCAAGGAACCGCCCTGGGAAACCAGATCGACGATCGCTTTTCTTACCTCAGCCCCGCCTGCCAAGAACAATTCTGATCTCCCTGGCCCTTTCAGAGCCCCTAGAAAGACGTGACCTGCCCCCACTCAGCCGTACCATCCGAAGCCACGTGAAGTCCGTCACGCTGGGACAACGAACAGTAGCCACAGATCGAAGCGTCAATCCACCCGGGGGCACTCAACGAACCGGTGGTTCCAAAACTACCGGCAGTTCACCGTCGTGGGGGCGTTTCCGACACCCGAACCTGAAGCCCGCTCAAGCAAGCGGCGGCGGGCCGCTTACTGGCCGAGGCTGGCAAGAATCGATGCCACGAGATCAGCTGATGGCAGGGGTTGCCTTGCTGGAGTTCGCACGGCGGCGTTGCGTTCTGTTGGCCCGATGCTTTCGCACGTGGCGACGTCCTGAGCGTTCTCCGTACGGGCGCAATCGCAATCTGCGCCGCTCGGCATCAGCAGCGGGTGAGTGCCAGGCTCCATTCGGCTACCTGCCGTGGCGGGCAGCGGCGGCACCAACACCGCCGTCCGATCACTGCGTACGCTGCAGCAGTAGCCTGCTGCTTCTACGACGGCGCCCAGCAGCAGCCAGTAGCGCTGCTGCGCTGCGTCGGGCTTGGATCCATCTGCTGGCTCGAGGAAAGCCCGCAGGGCGGCGCTTACGGGGTCCTTGCCAAGGTAGAGCTTTGGCATGTCAGTCAGTCTCCGGTGAGTGCAGACGACGCGCAATCTGCAACAAGCCCCGCGCGTTCGCCGTCGTGGGATCGGCAAGGCAGGCGATCAGGGCGTGGGGGAACGCTACCGTGATCGCGGGCGCGAAGAGTTTGGAGAGGCCGCCGGTGAGCACGATGCTGTGCAGGCTGTCCTTGTGGGGTTTCAGGGAGGCCTTAAGCGCTTCGATCGCGCGGGGGACGATCGAAAGGCTTGCCTCCTGCAGGTAGGCGTCGAGGTTGATCGTGGCCTTGCCGAGGTCCATCCAGCGGTTCGCTTGTCGGCAGCGCCACTCCATGCGAGCAACGCTGACCTTCTGTTTGAGCTGCTTTCTCAACAAGGCGCGGGCGCGTCGCTGTAACCTCGCACCGGCGCCTGCGCTTTCGGCGCTGAGGTGCCGCTGGATCGCGTGGCCGCGGATCAGCATCCAGCTGACCGTGCGGTGTCCGCAGTCGATGACCAGCACTGGTGCGTCTACGTCGATGATGCGACCGCTGCAGACTCTGAACTGGATGTCCCACAGGATCTGCGCGCCCATCGAGCTCGGCACTACGGTGACCCGCTCGATTTCGATGCCACCGCCGTCGTGCAAAGGATGCATCCCGAGCAGCCTTGTCGAGGCAAGCTCTCGACGGCCGGGGATCAGGAGATGCGTCAGCGGAATGCCAACAACCAACTCGCTGATCCGAGGTTGCTCAAGCCGCGCGAGCGCCGCACGCGCATGGGCCAGCCACTCCGGCGACTCTTCGAAGTGCTTGTCATCTTGGCTGTGGTTATGGCCCAGAAAGGGCGAGTTGATGGCGGCCATCCACGGCTGCTGATGGACCAGTACCGTGCTGTCGAACGGGCGCACTCCCCCGCCAATCGCGAGCAGCTGCGAGTTGTTGATGGGCAAGGCACGCGAGGGCAGGCGGTGGACAACGGGCTCGCCGTCGAGCCCGATTTGGTGGGCGATCTTGGTCGTGCTGATGCCGATGTCGAGCCCGACCAGAACGGCATGCGCACCGTGATCGCATGCCGCGACAGGTTGCGCCGGCGCCATGAGGTCTCGATCCTGCAGGCTCATGCCTGCACCTCTGGCCTTGAGTCAAATGCCGGGCCGGTTGCAATCTGCAGGTAGACCGAGCGCACCCAACGACCACGCCCGTCGCCGTGCCCGAGCGAATGGCTGATCGCGATTAGCGCCTCGCGCTCCGAGTAGCCACGACGCAGGTACTCCCGCATCTGATTCGCGGCGAAGGCGTAACGTGCCGAATGCGGCTCGACGCCAGCCCGGTGAGCCCACGCGTGGTAGATGCTGCGGGCCTGCTTGAGCCCGCCTGCTGGCGAGCCGTCCTTCCTAACCACCAGAAACCCGCCTTGTGACTGACAGACCTCAAGCGCTGCGAAAATCGCCCATGCAGCAGCCAGTGGATGCAAGATCAGGACATCGCGAGGCCGCCCACCCTTTGTGCCGGCGAGCACTCGGATACTTGAGGATGCTGAGAGCTCCTGCCGCCAGCGCATCAGCGTGTCAGTGCAAGCGTGGATTGCCTCTGCGCCACGCAGGCCGAGGTGATACTCCAACCCAAGCAGCGCGGCCATACCGGGCCTGTCCTGTTGCTTGGCGAGAATCTGAAGCTCAAGCAGTCGCTCCGCGGTCATGGGCTGCTTGGTCCCCTTCCGTGAGCCACCTGACAGTGCAAGCGCGGCATTGTTGATTTCGCTGCTGTCAGCCAGCTGCGAGCGGTTGCTCAGGCGCAGGATCTTCCGCAAATGGGCGACCTCGTTCTGCAGTGTTCGGGTCGCGATGCCCTCTTTCTTGCGGAATTCCACGTAGGCGACGATGTGCTTGACCATGATCTGCTCAGGCTCCAACAAGTGGGTGAAGCCGAGCATCTGCATCACCCTGGTGAAGCACCGCGAGAATCGCCGACCTGACTCCTTGGTCAGGTGCGCACCGCCCGCTTTGATCAATTTGCGGTCAAGCCCAGCCTTCAGTCTGCTTTTCCGGCTCACGTTCTGTTCCTCTTGGATGGCAAGTTCGGGGAAGAGCGGTCGCGCCGACGACTCAAGCCGCTCGTTCCCATGGGAGGCGGCACATCCAGCCCCGGCGCGACCTCGCGTCAGGTTGAGTAACGGGCCCTGCCTGTCCCGCCCGTCGCAAGGGGGCAGCGGCGCCGCAAGGCGGCCAAGAGGGCGCCCCTAAAAGGGGGAGCTGGACTTCAGATGGGTTCGGCTAAAGCCGCGTTTAGATGCTGGCCCGCTGGGAGACGCGGGCATCACTGTTTCGCCGGGACGCGGAGGCCTTGGTCTTTCTGGCTCTACGCTGGCTTATCGGTGTGCGTCACTCTTGCGATACGCACTGCCCGCAAAGGGCATGGTTCAGTCGGCTGACGTGGAAGGGCCCATGACGTGTGTTGGGCACTGGTACGCGGAAGGCTCCGCGTTCTCACTGCGAGACGTTGAACGGTCCAAGCACGCGTTGATCCGCGAGCCCTAGGGGCGTCACAGAAACGTGGACCGCAAGCCTTCAGCTGCGGTCAGAAGGATCGGAATCCATCACTTGATGCATTCCCGGGGGGGCGGGTCAGTCGATAGTGAACTGCCCACCAAAGCTGTGTAGCCGAGACTCTGAATCTTGAGCCCCAGCGTTCCGATGTTTGGCGACAGCGTCGCTGTCGCCCCCAACGTATGTGCCCCTTCAATGCCGGGGCGGGGCATGCTGCGTGGCCGAAGCTACAACCGTTAACGCCGCCCGCGCAAGTCTTCGCCAAGACTGACGCGTCCTGACGCGTCTTGACGTGTTCTGACGCGTTGACGTTCAGTTGAGCACACGCGGTAGCTGCGCGAAAAGCTCGATGAGGCAAACCGCTGCGGGCCATCACAGGCGCACTCGCAGCTTGGGCTCCGAGTGCCCACCCGCGCGAGCGAACGTGTCAGCTATCTGACGTGGTCGGAGGCGGAACGACCCTGAGTGCCGCGCGCTGCTCAAGCCTCCGAAGCCCTGATTCGAGCTCGGCGTCCTCTCCCCTCAGCAGAGCCCCGATGAGTCGCCTGATCGTCGCGCAGCGATCCCCTTCGATGACTTCGAGCTCGGGTGTCCCACCGTCCATCAACTTACTCCTGCAGGCGTCAAGTTCTTGGGCCTGCGCTTCCGACAGGGAAGCAGGACAACGAGCCAAATCGCCCCCTTGCAGGATGGACTTCCCGATATCTCGTCGAAATCGGGGGCATTCCAGCAAATCCAGTGGCTGTCAACGCCTGAGTATTGTCGTTGCTTCACCCACCCATCCAAGCAAGGAGAGCAAACATGCCCAATGTTCCGTACCGTTTCCTTCGCGCTGCCGAGGTCGTTGAACTCGTCGGCCTATCCAGGAGCACGCTCGATCGGCTCGAGCGTGCGTCCCGGTTTCCTCGTCGTCGCCCCGTTGCAAGCAGGGCTGTCGCCTGGATCTCCACGGAGATCGCCGCGTGGATGGAGAAGAACCGCTAGCGGAAGGATCTAGCTAGGCAGCAGGTGTCAGAGGCCCGCCGCATCCTTGCGGCGGGCCTCTGCTCTCAATGTCGCACTGTGATCGTCCGCTGCTCGCAGCAGCCACTCGGTCGCATAGGTGACTGACATCTCGAAACTCATGTGAGGCGCCTCGGCGATGACTCGACCATCGGCGCCGCGATAGTGGCTCGATCTGTCGCCCACGAACGGCTCAAGACTGCGCTCAAGACGGTACCTCCCCGCCAACGCGTTGTTCACCGCAGGCCAGCGTTCCTTGGGCAAGGTCAGTACCACGCCCTCAAGGCGCCCCCTGGCCGAGAACAGGAACTGCGCCTGTTGCAGGCCCACCAGCTCGAACTCGCCGCTGCAACTCAGCAAAGGCCCCCGTGCCACTGCGCTTGTGCTTTCTTCGCAGGTAGCACCTACCTCATCGAGGCGCGATCGGACGTCCTCAATGGCTGAGCCGAGCTCGACGCCGAGCGGGCGAAGGCTTGCCTCAGACGCTTCAGCGGGCGCGTGGCTCGGGACCGAAAGGCAAAAGCCCAAGATCTGCAGCGGCAGGCGCAGGACAGGGTAGTGGGTGAGCAGGGGCTTGCGGAACCGGCGTTGGTGACTCATGGCGGCGCTCCTTGTTGGGGAGCTCCACGATCAAGCCGCCTCGCGGCCGCGCAAGTTGCGTCAGAGATCTGCGACCGGGCCTCCTCAGTCCTTGCTCGATCTGCGGCGGGACGGCTGACGCTTCAGACGCTCTAGGTGATCCGCCCAGGCCTGCATCATCTGCTCGCGTTCCTTCAAGTACTTGGCGCCGTTGTAGATGCCTCGTACCGAATTCGGGTCCGCGTGCGACAGCTGCGCTTCGATTGCGTCGGCCGACCAGCGCCTGCTTTCGTTCAACATGGTTGAGGCCGTGTGCCTGAAGCCATGAGGCGTGATGATGGAAGAGTCGTAGCCGAGGCGGCGCAAGGCGGCGCTGAACGTTCCGTCGGACATCGGTCGATCGCGGCTGCGCTCGCTCGGGAAGACGAACTCGCTAAAGCCCTTGGTGTAGGGCGCAAGACTTTGCAGCACCGCCACCGCCTGTTTCGGAAGGGGCACGATGAAGTCAGCGACGCGGTTGGACTGCTTGGTGCGCTTGCGCAGTTTCTGCCGCTCCGGCGGAATGCGCCAAAGGCGCGCATCGAGATCCAGTTCTGCCCAGCGCATGCCGCGCAGTTCGCCCGGTCGGCAAAACAGCATCGGTAGCAGCTGCAGCGCGGCACGGGTGATGTTCGAGCCTTCGTAGACATCGAGATCTGCAACCAGTCTGCCGAGCAGCTGAGGGTCACGGATCGATGCGTACTTGTGCGAGACCGGTACCGCGGTGGCGCCGACCAGGTCTGCGGCAGGGTTGCGTTCGGCGCGCCCGGTCTGGATGGCGTGCCGAAAGATCTGGGCCAGGTATTGGCGAATTCTTCGGGCCGTATCGAGCGCTCCACGACGCTCGACGGTTTGGAGCGTGGACAGGAGTGCTGGTGTAGTGATGCTCTGGATAGGAAGCGATCCCAAGACCGGGAAGACGTTTTTCTCGAGGCGTATCAGGACCTTGTCGGCGTGGCTGCTTGCCCACCCGCTCGACTGCTTCTGATGCCACTCGCGGCCAATGGCCTCCAATGTATTGGATGCCGAGGTCGTCGCCTCGATCTGGCGGATTCGCCGTGCAACCGCTGGATCAATGGAGGCGCGCAGCTGCTGTCGAGCCTGGTCCCTAAGTTCACGCGCCTCAGCCAAGGTGACCGAGGGATACGGCCCAAAGGTGAGCAGCTTTTCCTTGCCTGCGAACCTGTACTTGAAGCGCCAGTGCTTGGCGCCCGCGGGGCTGATCAACAGAAACAGGCCGCCGCCATCGAAGAGCTTGTGGGCCTTTCCCGTCGGATCCGCCTTCGCGGAACGGCAGCGCAGGTCGCTGAGTGGGGGTACCTTGGCGGGCATGTCGGGGGCTCTTGGGGGTACTGACCTCCTTGTACCCCTGCCGCACCCCCATCGCTACCCCCATGGGGATGCTGCATCTTGACGCGTAATGACGCGTCTTGACCAACAAAAAACCGCGCAAGTGCGCGGTTTCGTTGAGCTTTTGGGTTTTCTTGAAACTTCCCGACGCATCGAAGTGGTGGCTATGGGTGGACTCGAACCACCGACCCCAGCATTATGAGTGCTGTGCTCTAACCGGCTGAGCTACATAGCCACGGGCCTTCGGACAGACAGAGCCCGCCCAAGGGCCGCGCATTTTGCGCGCGCATCTGCACGGGGTCAAGCACGGGGGCTGGTGCGCGGCGCGCGTGTCGCTGCAGCTTGGCTGACCGCGGAACGGCCAGCCCTTCGCGGCACGCGTGTTGTGGCGCTTCCTGCCGGTGTGGCACAGTCCCCGGCATCTTGAGTTTGGAGCCCCGTCCCGTGATTGATCCGGACGGCTATCGCCCGAACGTCGGCATCATCCTGATGCACTCCACCGGCCAGGTGTTCTGGGCGC